>JANQMY010000045.1 GCA_028279895.1 Alphaproteobacteria bacterium | reverse complement strand
GGATCCATGTTCTTATCCTTCGTTTAGATGAGCCCGGGATAGCTGCCACCATCCATCTGCAAATTCTGACCGGAAATAAAACCTGCCTGCGCGCTGCACAGAAATGCGCACGCATCTCCAAATTCCCTTGGGTCGCCCATTCTTTTTGCCGCGATACTTTCCGCGATTTCAGCGCGGGCTTCGGCCATAGAGATCTTCTTGAAAGCAACAGCAAGCTCTGCCATTTGCTTTTGACGATCGGTATCAAAACGTTCCGGTAACAGATTATTGATGGTTACGTTATCTTTCGCGACGTCTTGGGACAGCCCCTTACACAATGCCGTCAGGCCCGACCGTGCGGTCGTGGACAAGCCCATCGGGCTGCGCGGGGTCTTCACCATGGCCGATGTAATGTTCACGATGCGGCCGAACTTTCGTTCCTGCATACCGGCGATAACCGATTTGATCAGAAAGACCGGCGCCAGCAAGTTCGATTCCAGCGCGTTGAGCCAATCGTCCTCTTCCCACTGAAGAAAAGCACCGGGGGACGGCCCGCCATTATTGTTGACCAAGATATCCGGTGCGGGACAGGCGGCGAGGAGTGCCGCTCGGCCGTCTTTAGAGTCGAGATCCGCCACGACCGGGGTCACGCCCACGTCAAACCGCCGGCGCAATTCCTCTGTCGTGTCGTGCAACGTCTCTTCATTCCGGCCGTTGACGACAACATTCACACCTTCCCGCGCCAACGACGCCGCACAAGCCTTTCCCAGACCCCTCGACGACGCGCACACAATGGCGTTGCGTCCCTTGATTCCCAGATCCATTTACGCCTCCAACGCCAATATCGTGTGAAGATCGCGCGCCACATCACGGCTCGCCGCCGCGGCGCTGTCATAACGCGCAGCAATGTGTCCGTCCGGCCGAACCAGTAACGCGCCGTCATCCGAGAGAGCGGCCAACGCTTGCCAGCTTTGCGGATACCGAATGGCCCTGACACCCTCGGGCAAAACCGGCCCTGCCAAATCCGCGGTCGAACCGAAGACAAGCGTGAAGGCATTCGGGGCCAAATCCGAAAGCAGCGCGTGCCGGCCGGCACCGCTTGCAACCCAGCAATGGGGCAGCAGCGCGCCAACCTCGAAGGACGGCGTGTATTGAGAAATATCGGCATTGTCCGGCACGGTTGCCGGTGCAGACCCGATCAGCGCGTTCGAATGATAGTGATAGCCCAGTTGCAATTGGATGCTGTCGAAATGGGGAGACTGAGCATCGATCGCTTCCTTGATAGCGGAAAAGCCACCCGGATTAGCGCACCGCTGTGCAAAATGCGCTCGGGTTTCGTCGGGGCGATCTCCGTAGAGCGCCGAGAACACCTCGATGATTTTGGCGGAATTCGCCAGGCTCTGCGCCGTATTATTTTGCGCGACCGGGCGACGCTCTATCTCATAGCTGTCGAGAAGGGCGGGCGCGGCGGCGCCGCCCAGCACATAGGCGAGTTTCCAACAGAGATTGTGCACATCTCCCACGCCGGTGTTCAGGCCAAGCCCTCCGGTGGGCGGAAAACGATGAGCCGCATCGCCCGCAAGGAACACGCGGCCCCTCCGATAGCTTTCAGCAACCTGTGCGGACATGGTCCAGGGACTTCTATTCCGGATACGGAACGTCACATCATTGGTACCCAGCGCACCGATGACTTCGCGGCGGCAGCGCTCCTCGTCGAAGGCCTCCGCGGTTTCTCGCTGAGGATCATAGGACCTCATAAAGACCCAGTTACGGGTGTCGTCATAGAGGATGAACACCCCGGCGGCATCCGGATCGAACGTAAAATAAAGAACGCCTGGACGATCCCCAATGAACTCTGAAAGATCGCCCTCGCAGTGAATCATGACGTAGTGTTGCAAAGCAGGCGGGCCGTCCATCTGGATGTCCAACCGCTCCCGTGTGCGCGATCCGGCGCCATCCGCCGCGATCACATAATCCGCCCTGATCTGAAGTGGCGCGGCACCGCCACGCAGCTGAATGTCGGCGATGACGCCGTCTGCCGTCTCTTCAAGCGCCCGGCATTCCGCGCCGCGCAAAAGACCTACCTGTTCGTTCTTTTGAAGTTCAAGCGCCACCAAGTGCTCGAAATTGGGTTGGGAAATATTGATCAAGGGAAAGGGGGTGATCGCCAGAGCGTCGTCGGTCTGGCGTTCATAGGTCAGACTGCCGAACTCAACGCCCGACAGCCGTGACATGAAGCGGACCCACCCCGCCTGTTCGGGGGGCGTCCCATAAGACCGCAGCAATTCACCCGGCAGGCCCGCTTGATCGCAAATTTCAATAGTGCGCGGATTAACGGCATGCGCCTTCGGTGCCGTCATGCGTTCGACCCGTCGGTCAACGATAATCGCCAACACCCCTTGTTTGGCGAGCAGCAGGCCCGCTATCAAGCCGACCGGCCCCGCTCCTATGATGAGCACTTGTGTTTTCATTTCTCCGACCTCTCATTTTTGAGATATATCTCATTTTTGAGAGAGTCAACATTTTTTTGTTGATTATGAACCCGGATCGGCGATGATAGAGCGGCTTCCGAATGCCAATGGTGAAAGAAGGACGAGGGCGTGCGCCATTATTTTCAGGATAAATCGACAAATCTCAGTAAGCGCGAACGCACGCGCTCAGCGCTGGTGGACGGGGCCATCGCTGCGATTGCACGCCATGGCTTGCAGGGCACCTCGATCAAAGAAATCACCAACGTGGCCGGTTTGTCCAACGGCACGTTTTACAATCATTTTGACGATCGGGACGGCGTGCTGAAACTGGCGGCCATTTCGGTGGCCCGCGAAATTTCCGACGACATTGCCGATGCCGTAAAAGGCGAGCCCGACGGCTTGGCACGCATCATCCGTTCGACGCAGCTTTTCATCGAACGCGCGACGACCGCGCCGGACTGGGGTGCACTGATTGTGGATACCGCCCATCATTTAGGCAGCGTGCGGCATGACGTGGCCAAAAATCTTCGCGCGGACATTCAACGGGCCATCGATCAGGGCACGCTTGACCACATGCCGTCCCGATTTGTGATCGATCAAATCGGCGCACTGATTGCTCTGGCCATTGAAACCCAGCTCCATCGTGGCAAAAGCAAAGCCGTGACCCGCCAAACCTGCGACGCGGTATTGCGGCTTCTCGGTTTACCGCCCGAGAAAGCGCAGTCGGCGGTGAAACGCGTGACCGGTTAGATCTCACTCAGAAAGAACTTAAAACGCCCATCGGTCGACGCGAGGCATAAGCGGTCTTTCGCCCGGCCATTCAAGGTCACTTTAAGGGGCACCGGCAATTGCCCAACAGCACCCACAATGCACCCACAAACCCAACATCCGGGAACGAAAGATCTTGAGACGTCTTTTAAAGTCTAAGCAAAAACAACGGGGTGAATGGTGGGCGTGACAAGGATTGAACTTGTGACCCCTACGATGTCAACGTAGTGCTCTCCCACTGAGCTACACGCCCTGACCACCTTCAATACCGGACTGTGCCGGCCCGCGTCGCGGAGGGAGGGTGGATATAGCGGCTCGCGCGCGCGCCCGCAAGCCTTTCAAACCGCTAGGGCATGATCATTTTTGACGGAAACATGATCATGCCCCAAAACGCTATGGGGATTCAAAGTTTGCTGCGCGATCGGACGGTTAACCGGAGTCCATCCCGGATCAGGTCCGGGACAGGCTTTAACCTGATCGCGCTCTAGGCCGCCATGATGCGGTCGACCTCGTCCACCAGATCGCGCAAATGGAACGGCTTCGACAGCACCTTGGCCGATTTGGGTGCTTCCGAGTTTGGGTTCAGCGCAACGGCGGCGAAGCCGGTGATGAACATGATCTTAAGCTTGGGGTCGAGTTGGGCGGCCCGGCGCGCCAATTCGATCCCATCCATCACCGGCATCACGATGTCGGTCAGCAGAAGATCGAAATAGTCGGCTTCGAGCTTTTCGAGCGCGTGGTCCCCTTGGCTGAAGGAATCAACCTTGTGCCCCGCTTTCTCCAAGGCCGCCGACAAAAAGCGGCGCATGGATTCGTCGTCTTCGGCAAGTAATATTTTGGCCATTGGGAAGTCCCCATTTCCCCCAGAGCAGTACTTTTTTAGCACAACATCGCGGAATCACCCCGATTTGTGGGGTTTATTCAACAGGGAAAGGGTTAAACACAGTTTAAACATAATCAGGTTTCGGCGTGTGGCGCCGCAAATGCCGCGCAGGGTCTTGATCCTTTAGCCTGCCAATGGTCCACTGGCATGAATGACGTTGATCCACTCACAATCCCAACAAAAGGCCGATTTCTACGGCTCCGATGGGGTGAACGGTAAAGACCGAAAGGGCTTGTTCGCCACCCCTTTCGACGTGCTGGTCCCCGAGAAGGTCACCCTGCCCTTCGTACTCAATTCCCCCCATAGCGGGCGGCACTATCCGGCCGAGTTCTTGGAAGCATCGGCGCTTGATTCTCTCACCATACGCCGATCGGAAGACAGCTTCGTCGATGAGCTGTTCGAAGGCGCCGTCGCCCTGGGGCTGCCGCTGCTGCGGGCCCATTTCCCACGGGCTTACTTGGATGTGAACCGCGAACCCTACGAGTTGGACCCGTCGATGTTCGATGGGCCCTTGCCGCCCCATGTCAACAGCACAAGCTTACGGGTTTCGGGCGGCCTGGGCACCATCGCGAGGATTGTCGGTGACGGCTCGGAAATCTATCACCGCAAGCTTACGTTCGCCGACGCATCGCAGCGCATAAACTCGCTGTACAAGCCCTATCACGCGCGGCTGAGATCCCTGTTGGATGATGCCTATGCGCATCACCGCTGTGCGGTGCTGATCGACTGCCACTCCATGCCGTCGATCGGAGGCCTGCTCGACCAGGACCCCGGTGCGGACCGGCCCGACATTGTGCTGGGCGACCGCTATGGCACGGCCTGCGCGCCCGTTTTGATTCACACCGCAGAACAAACCCTGTCCGGTCTGGGGTACAAGGTAACCCGCAACAACCCCTATGCCGGCGGTTTCAACACCGAGCAGTATGGCCGCCCGGGACATGGCCGCCACGCCCTGCAGATCGAGCTGAATAGAAGCTTGTATATGGATGAGAACCGAGTCGAGCGCGCCGACAGCTTGGCAAAGGTCAGAGGGCACATGACCCGCCTGGCGACCGCTCTGTCTGAAATCGATTTGCGCTTCTTGCGGTCCCCGGTCTAGAGCCGCCGCCGGTCCCTTCATACCCACCAAAAACCACCGCAACCGTTCACCCAGAAAAAAGGGCTGCGACCACAATGTGGAAGCAGCCCAAGTCTAGGGAGGAAACGCCCAGGAAGGGCCCAACGTCAGACCCGGGAGGGTCATGACGCGGTGCACAAACTATTGCACTGCGGCGCACATAAATCAACTTCTTTTTTTCACTTGAAATTCTGAATGTGTCACTTATGCGACCTTTCGCCGCCATTTTTCGGCATTTCGGGTGCCATGCCCGATTATTGTGCACTGCAGGTCAAAAATGCGGCGCAAGCCTTCTTTAACGGATCATTGGGAAAATCCCTTGGTTACGCTGCGCCTATTGGGGGCCGCCTGTCCGGTTGACCGCGAAAGGGTCATAGAATTCTGGGAGCGCCGATCAGAATGAAGGCAACTCTGCGATGTCGAAGTGCCGCACTTGTGGCGGTCACCTTGACCGTCTGGGGCGCATCGGCCATCGCGTCCGAGACCAACGCACCGCCGTCTTATGACTGGTATGCCTGCGAGGACGAGGCGCGCCGTTTGGAAATCGCGGAAAAGATTCCAAACTTGCTGCTCACCGCCGTAACCATCACCGAAACCGGCCGGCGCGGGCCTCAGGGACGCCGCATTATGTCCTGGCCGTGGACGCTCCACGCGGAAGGGAAAAGCCTCCATTACGCCACCAAAGCCGAAGCGGTCACCGCGGTACGGGACTTCATGAAGCGTGGGGTGCGCAATGTGGATGTGGGTTGCATGCAAATCAATCTGCGCTATCACCCACATGCCTTCACAAGCGTGGAAGAGGCGTTGGATCCGGTCGCCAATCTGGCCTATGGCGTATCCTATCTGCGCCGGTTAGAGGCCCGCCGTAAAGGGTGGCCGGCCGCTATTCGCCACTACCATTCCGCCAATCGGAGCGTTAATGAGCGCTATCGCCAGAAAGTCTTTGCAGTCTGGGACCAATTGCGGCGCAGGGCGGCAGCCAACCGCGTGCGCAACGGCGTGTCTGCTGAAACCGCTGCGCATTTAGGCAACGACCTCCGGCTGTTTGTGACGCCAAGCGCTGAAACATCTCAGACGGTCTTTGCCCGGCGCGAGAGCCGCCGCGCATGGACCGTGCATCCGGCGACGTCGCCGAACGCGTCAAAAGAACTGCGCGAATCTCTAAACAATCGCCGGTTCAAGCCCCTTCCCATGCAAAAACACCGGCCTCATGCGCGGGTGATCGTTGCCCTGCAGGGCCGGATGACCGGGCCGCAAGCGGCCCCGATGCCCACACCGGTACCAACGGCTCAGCGCCAGGACGATGAGACCCTATTTATTGCAACAAGTGCTCGATATGTTGTGGAGAATTCGAATCAGTGAGGCCGTTGGAGCATATATTGCGCCGCAAGGCCGGCCACACACGAACTCTTGACCCCTCGCGATGGGGTGCGTATGCAACATATTGGCAGTTTTTTGCGAGTTCTGGGATAGGCATAAAAAAGGGTCGCCGGGAATCATAAAAGCGACACCTATTTTGAACATAGTCCCGGGCATCTAGGGGGTGGGCCGTCTGGCTGGAAGCAGGAGCATTGCGTTCAAACTTGCGTAAGATGCACAGTCTCAACACTTGGCAAGCCGATGGCCTTATTTGACACGTCTCGACAGATTCTCCGTTCCGCCAATGTGACCGGCCGCTCGCCGGTGGCCGATAAGATAAAGAATGCCGCACTGCTGGGCCGATTGAAGAAGGGCATCAAGGGCGCCAAAGATACGCCCCAAACGCCGCCACGCGAGACCATTGCTCACCGTACGATCTTCATTTCGGACACGCATCTTGGCACGCGCGGTTGCAAAGCCGAATTGCTGGCCGACTTCCTGCGCCACAATAACTGTCAAACGCTTTACCTGGTCGGCGACATCATCGACGGCTGGCGCTTGCAGCGCTCCTGGTATTGGCCGCAATCCCACAACGACGTGGTGCACGAGATCCTCAAGAAGGCGCGCAAAGGCACGAAAGTCGTTTATATCCCCGGCAATCACGACGAAGCGTTACGCGAATATGCCGACCTGAGCTTCGGCGACATCGATATGCGCATGGAGGACGTTTTCGAAACCGCCGACGGCCGACGCTTCCTGGTCTTACATGGCGACCATTTCGACGGCGTCGTCAAATACGCCAAGTGGTTGGCGGTCATGGGCGATTGGGCGTATGCCTCGGCCATGGTGCTGAGCGACGGCGTGAACGTGGTGCGTCGAAATTTCGGCCTGCCTTACTGGTCGCTCTCGGCTTATCTCAAGCACAAGGTCAAAAACGCCGTCGAGTATATCGGCAATTATGAAACCGCCCTGGCCCGCGAAGCGCGCTCCCGCAAGGTGGATGGCGTGATCTGCGGCCATATACACCATGCGGAGATACGGCCGATCGGCGATATCCTGTACTGCAATGACGGCGACTGGGTTGAAAGTTGTACGGCGCTTGTGGAAGATAAAGAAGGTAGTCTCTCTATCGTACGCTGGACCAATTTGGGCGGGGCGGTCGAAGTGGGGACCGAAGAGAAGCAGGTTGCCGCTTAGGTCGGCACGCGTCTGTGAATTTGATGACATGACAATCACGCCCTTTAACCCGCAATCCCCAGCCAAATTCGACGGCGCCGCCTCCGGCAACCGCAACCGCCGCATATTGGTGGCGACGGATGCGTGGAAGCCGCAGATCAACGGCGTGGTTCGCACGCTGGATATATTGGGCACCGAACTTTCTAAGATGGGGTTCGAGGTCAAGTATCTTGAGCCCGGATTGTTCAGTACACTGCCTTTACCGTCTTATCCGGAAATCAAATTGGCGCTGAACCCCTGGTGGCATACGCCGGACATCATCCGTGAATTTGATCCGGACGCGATCCATATCGCCACCGAAGGGCCGATCGGCTTGGCCGCCCGGCGCTTTTGCCTGCAAAACGATATGTCCTTTACCACATCGTTTCACACGCGCTTTCCGGAATATATCCACGCACGCACAGGCCTGCCGCCCCATTGGTTTTACAAATATCTGCAATGGTTCCACGGTCCGACCAATGGGCTGATGGTGACCACCGGCACATTGATGGAAGAACTGAAGGGTTACGGGTTTACCAAGTTGCTCCTGTGGGAGCGCGGCGTCGATCTCGAATTGTTTCGGCCCCAGCCCAAAGATTGGCTGGATCTGCCGCGGCCGATTTGGTCCTATGTGGGGCGGGTCGCCGTTGAAAAGAACTTGGAAGCTTTCCTGGACCTCGACCTGCCCGGCACCAAAATGATCGTTGGCGACGGCCCACAACTGGCCAGCCTGAAGGAAGCCTATCCCGATGTGCACTTCCCGGGCCCTAAACTCGGCGATGAGCTAAGCGCCTATTATGCCGCCAGCGATTGCTTCGTTTTCCCCAGCAAAACCGATACGTTCGGGCTGGTGATTCTAGAAGCACTGGCAAGTGGCGTGCCCGTGGCGGCCTATCCTGTGCAGGGACCGTTGAACATCATCGGCGACCGCCCCGTCGGCGCATTGGACGAGGATTTAAAGCGGGCCTGCGAACGCGCCATCCAGGTCGATCCCGCTGCCTGCCGCGAATACGCATTGCGCTTCTCGTGGAGTGCCTGTACAGAGCAGTTCGTTCGCAACCTGGCCCTGGAAGAAAGCCGGTCGCGGGCTGCCTAGGGCATGATCGTTTTTCATGGAAACATGATCATGCCCTTGGTTCATCGTTGATCGCGCGATCGGACGGTTAATCGGATTCCGCTTAACCTGATCGCGCTCTAACTCAGCGCCCTATCAACCAACAAGAAAATACGGCCGACCGCCTTATGGACCTGCGTAATATTGCCATCATCGCCCATGTGGACCATGGCAAAACCACCCTCGTCGATGAACTGCTGAAGCAAAGCGGCACGTTTCGCGCCAACCAAACTGTGGCGGAGCGTGCCCTGGATTCCAACGATCTGGAGCGTGAACGCGGCATCACCATTCTCGCGAAATGCACCAGCGTGGAATGGGCGACCGATCAGGGCAGTACCCGGATCAATATTGTCGATACCCCCGGCCACGCCGATTTCGGCGGCGAAGTCGAACGCATTCTGTCCATGATGGACGGAGTCATTTTGTTGGTCGACGCTGCGGAAGGCCCAATGCCGCAAACCAAATTCGTCACGTCGAAGGCGCTGCGGCTTGGACTGAAGCCGATCGTCGTCATCAACAAGATCGACCGGCAAGACGCCCGCCCCGACGACGTCCATGAAGAGGTCTTTGATCTTTTCGCGGCGCTGGACGCCAATGAGGAACAGCTCGATTTCCCGTTGCTTTACGCATCGGGTCGCGACGGGTGGGCTGTCCGCGACCTCGCAGACCCGCGCGAGTCGCTCAGCCCATTGTTCGAATGCCTACTGGACCGGGTCCCGCCGCCGAAACTGGAAAGCGGTGCCGCCGAGGCCCCATTTCGCATGCTCGCAACGACGGTAGAGCGCGATCCCTATTTGGGCCGCGTTCTAACCGGACGTATTGACCGCGGCACGGTACGGCCCAACCAAAACATCAAGGCACTGGCATCGGACGGCACGCAGATCGAAACGGGCCGGGTGACGCGGGTGCTGGCATTTCGCGGCCTGACCCGGCAACCGATCGACGAAGGAAATGCCGGTGACATTGTCGCCATCGCCGGCCTTTCCGAGGCCACCGTAGCCCACACCCTGTGCGATCCGGCCTGCGACGAACCGATTGCGGCGCCGCCCATCGACCCACCCACCCTTGCCGTCACTTTTTCCATCAACGATTCCCCCTTGGCGGGACGGGACGGCAGCAAAGTACAATCTCGGGTAATCGAGGAACGTCTTCTGCGCGAAGCTGAAGGCAATGTAGCCATTCAGGTGAGCCGCACGGCAGAAAAAGATGCGTTTGAAGTGGCCGGCCGCGGCGAACTCCAAATCGGTATTTTGGTGGAAACCATGCGCCGTGAAGGATTTGAACTGTCCATCAGCCGGCCACGCGTGATTTATCGCGAAGACCCGCAGACCGGCAAACGACAGGAACCTGTCGAAGAAGTCGTGATCGATGTGGACGACGACTACACCGGCATCATCATTGAAAAGCTGACTGCACGCAAGGGCACCCTTATCAACATGCAGCCGACGGGTGGCAGAAAAACGCGGCTGACACTGCATGTCCCGTCCCGCGGGCTTGTGGGATACCACGGAGAGTTTTTGACGGACACGCGCGGAACAGGCGTGATGAACCGGGTATTTCATAGCTATGACGACTATAAGGGACCGATTCCGGGACGCACCAATGGCGTCCTGGTTTCACGGGAGCAAGGCAAAGCCGTTCCCTATGCCCTGTGGAATCTGGAAGAACGGGGAACTATGTTCATTAGTCCGGGTACGGAAGTCTATCAAGGCATGATCATCGGCGAAAACGCCAGGAACAACGACCTGGACGTTAATCCGCTCAAATCAAAACAACTGACGAATATCCGCGCCGCCGGCAAAGACGACGCCGTACGCGTCACACCACCGCGCCTCCTTGCCCTGGAGGAAGCGATTGCCTATGTGGACAATGACGAGTTGGTGGAAGTCACACCCAACCATATTCGCCTGCGTAAGCGGGCTTTGCTGCCGCATCTGCGCAAGCGTGCTCAGAAGGAAGAAGCGGCCGGTTAACTCCAAAATCCGTCGAACCGGCACCCGGGCGACATTTACCTAAAAGCGTTCTTTCATTTTACTCTATTTATAGTTGATATCCGCTGCGGGCGTGGTATAGGTAAATATTGGCGTTCCAGCGGCCCGGTATCGGTTCGGGTGCCGCAAATGGTCGCCGCAGGACATTCCGTCCTCCCCCCGATTCTTTGGAGTACAGTGCCTATGGCTCATCCTGTGGACGCGCATGTCGGACAACGGCTCCGCCACCGGCGATGGATGATGGGTTTAACCCAACAACAATTGGCGGCGCTGGTGGGCGTGCGCTTTCAGCAAATCCAAAAATATGAAAGTGGGGTCAATCGGGTCAGTGCCAGCCGCCTATGGGATCTGAGCCAGGCGCTCAGCGTTTCCGTAGCGTTCTTCTTCGACGGATTGGAGGAAGAAGAAGGCAAGCCGGCATCTACCGACATTTCGCCTCCCGCCGAAGACGTCATGGAAGAACGCGAAACCGTTGAGCTGGTGCGGTCTTATTATGGAATCGAAACGGAATCACGGCGCTATCTTCTGGACCTCATCAAATCCCTCTCTACCGAGCGGGATGATCGGGTGGCTTGAGGTCATCCCTTAGATAAGGCAGGGTCGGACTCGGATCGAACGAGACAAGAGCCCATCACCCGATGACATCCCACGTTGAATTTGCCGACTTCGCCACCACTTTGGCGGATGCGGCCAGCAAAGCCACCTTGCCCCTGTTTCGGAGCGGCATTGCCGTCGACAACAAGGCAGGCAGCGGCGGTTTCGACCCCGTGACCGAGGCGGATAAGCAAGCTGAAGCCGAAATACGGACACTCATCAAATCCACCTATCCGGACCACGGCATCTTTGGCGAAGAACACGGCTTGGAAGAAGGCGACAGTGATTATCTATGGGTGCTCGATCCGATCGACGGCACGCGCGCCTTTATCTCCGGAATACCGCTTTGGGGCACCCTCATTGCCCTCCACGATGGCAAAACGCCCATTGTTGGCCTGATGGATCAGCCCTATATCGGCGAACGTTTTATTGGCGTTGACAATGAGGCTTATCTTGAGCGCGGCGGGAAACGTAAGCTGCTTAAGGCACGGTCGTGCAAGACCTTGCGGGACGCGACATTCAGCACAACCACACCCGAGCTTTTCGAAACGCCGGCCGAGAAGCAGGGCTTCGACATCTTGCATCGGGAGGCCCGTCTTACGCGCTTCGGATGCGATTGCTATGCATACAGCTTGATCGCAGCCGGCGGAATCGATTTGGTGGTCGAAGTCGGCTTGAAACCTTATGACATTCAGGCGCTGATCCCCATCGTCACGGGCGCCGGCGGGGTGGTGACAAATTGGCGGGGAGAACCTGCCGATCAAGGTGGCGACATTATCGCCGCGGCCACACCGGCGCTCCATGCGGAAGTGCTCGGCTTACTCAAACCGCTTGCGAAGGCACCTCCGTCGCCTCAGCAGGACCGATAAACCGGTCAAACGCCTGCCAGAACTGGGCACGAATATCGTCGCGCTCCATTAGAATTTCGTGCTTGGCCCCCGCCACCGACAGAAGCTCGCCCTGTGGAATGTCTGCCGCGACGCCTGCATGCGTTGCACTGTCTGCAATCGTATCGGCCGCGGCGCTAAGGATCAGCACAGGACAGCCGATGGCCCGCAAGTGCTCCGGAGAGGCGGCTTCTTTCATAGTGCGGAAAGCCGCTGACAGCCACCCCAAGGTGGGAGCGCCCAATGCCAAATCCGGTGTCGTTTCGATCAGCTCCTTGTAACGTCCGAACCGCGCCGTATCGGAAGTGACTCCGTTTTCTTCAAACTTCTCTGCCAACGGATCAATACCGGCACCGCCCGGCACGTACCGGTTGCCAAGCCTTAACAGCCGTCCGGCACCCGCGACCAGATGAGCCGCCCATTTAGGAAAGGGATGGGTGTGCACACCCGTCATGGGCGCAACGAGGATCGCCCGCTCCACGATACACTCGCGGGATGCCAAATAACGCAGGGCGATATTCCCTCCCATCGAATGGGCCAACAGGAAATAGGGTTTCGGACAGTTGGGCAACACGACCGCGTCCACAAAGGCCCGAACATCCTCATCGTATTCCGTGAAATCGTTCACATGTCCTTTGTTTCGGTCGGCTTGCGCGCGCGATGACAGTCCTTGTCCCCGCCAATCCAAGGTTGCCACTGCAAAGCCGCGGTCGATCAGCTCACCGATCACTTCGCAATACTTCTCGATGAACTCTGTTCGGCCGTTGAACAGCAGCACAGTGCCCCGCGGCACACCGCCCTCACCTGGCTGCCAAAAGGCCGCCCGCAGCTCCGCCCCTCCGACCGGCACAGTCACAAGCCGACCGCCTGGCGGAAGCGGTGTTCGTTCGGTGACCGCAAATCGTTCTTGCGCCGACATGGATGGCCGCCCTCCCCTATTTTTCTATTCGGCCGTTTGACGAGTGGCCGGACGTGACGCGTGCCTGGAGACGAATTAAGATCCGTTCCCATACGCCACCCCGCCTAGAGACGCAAGGAATGCACATGAGTTGGAAAGAAGAAGTCGACCGAATTCATCAGCGGCGCTCGGATGCCCGCCAACAGGGGGGGCCGGACGGCATTGCCCGCCAGCATGCGAAGGGCCGCCTGACCGTGCGCGAACGGATCGATTTGATTGCCGATCCGAATTCGTTTCGAGAGCAAGGCATCGGCGCCGGCGCGCCGGAATTCGACAACAACGGCAAGGAGACCGGCTTTACCCCTGCCAATTACGTCATGGGTATGGCCAAGGT
>JANQMY010000596.1 GCA_028279895.1 Alphaproteobacteria bacterium | reverse complement strand
TTGGCCAAAACCTGCCTCCTCTTCACACGAATCGGCAAACAGGGAATCAGCCCAAGCTCAAAACAGAAACATGTTAAATTAATTGGTACAGAGTACTAGATGCTTTCGAGCTCTTCCCGCAGCAGCTCGAGGCGCAGCCATTCCTCTTCCATATCGGCAAGCTCGGCTTCGAGCGCACTCAGATCCCCTGCCGTCTTGTTGAAGGCGGTCGGGTCTTTCCGAAAAAGGTCCGGATCTGCCAGCGTGCTTTTCAACTGGGCGATTTGCGACTGCGCCTGTTCCATCTTTTGCGGCAAGGTTTCCAAGGCGTGTTTATCCTTGAAAGAAAGCTTGGTGCGCGTTTTTGGGGCCGTTTCCCCCTTGGGTTTGACATCTTTCCCGGACGGCTTCGGCGCTGCCGGCACGTTGTCGAGCCGTTGTTTGCGCAGCAGATCGGAGTAGCCGCCGACATACTCGCGCCAGAGGCCGTGACCGTCGCTGGCCAACACCGTGGTCACCACGCGATCGAGAAAATCCCGGTCGTGGCTTACCAACAAAACCGTGCCCTCATAGTCCGCGATCAGTTCTTGGAGGAGATCGAGGGTTTCCAAATCGAGATCGTTGGTCGGTTCGTCCAGCACCATCACGTTGGATGGTTTGGCAAAAGCGCGGGCGAGCATCAGCCGCCCCCGTTCGCCACCCGACAAACGCTCGATCGGCGTGCCTGCCTGTTCCGGCTGAAACAAGAAGTCCTTCATATAGCTCATCACATGGCGTTGTTTGCCGCCGACCATCACCATATCGCCGCGATCTTCGGTAAGCGCGTCTTTCAGCGTGGTGGTGGGCGGTAGCTGTTCGCGCTTTTGATCGAGGGAGATCAGTTCGAGCTTGGCGCCAACCCGAACCCGGCCTGAATCCGGCGACAGCTCGCCGATCAAAAGCTTCAACAGCGTGGTCTTGCCCGTGCCGTTGGGGCCGACAATGCCGATCCGGTCGCCACGGTGAACGGTCAAGGACAAATCGCGGACCAATGCGCGGTCGCCATAAGACTTGCTGAGCCCTTCCGCCTCCAGCACGATCTTGCCCGACGCTTGTGCTCCACTTGCCGATAAGGCCACCTTGTCTTGCGCGCGGGCGCTGCGTTCCGCCAGCTTTTGGCGATCACTGCGCAGCTTGGCGAGATCTCCCAAACGCTTCATGTTGCGTTTGCGACGCCCGGAAACGCCGTGCACCACCCAGTGCTGTTCACGCACGATTTTGCGGTCGAGTTTATGGCGGTCGCGCTCTTCCTGTTCAAAAAACGCGTCGCGCCATGCTTCGAAATCCTTGAAGCCCCGGTCGATCGTGCGGGTTTCGCCCCGATCGAGCCAGACCGTCCGTGTCGAGAGGTTTTCGAGAAACCGCCGGTCATGGCTGATCATGACTAAGGCCGCCCGCGACGCGCCAAGCGTCGCTTCCAACCATTCGATGGCCGGCAAGTCCAGATGGTTTGTGGGTTCGTCCAGAAACAGGATCTCCGGATCGGGGGCCAGCGCCTTGGCCAGCGCCGCCCGCCGAATTTCCCCACCGGACAGTGTGGAAGGGTCTTCAGCGCCCGAAAGTCCCAGTGCATTGAGGATTGTGCGTGCCTGATGGGGATCGCCCTGCGGCCCCAAATCCGCGGTGGCATAGTCTTCCACGGTCTTGAACCCACCCAGATCCGGTTCTTGTTCCAAATAACGCCAGGTCACACCGGGCTTGACGAAGCGCTCGCCCATGTCGGGCTCCACCGAGCCTGCTGCGATCTTCAAAAGAGTCGACTTGCCGGACCCGTTGCGTCCCACCAGGCACAACCGATCGCGTTCGTAGATCGCCAGTTCGGCCCCTTCCAGCAGGGGCGTGCCGCCGAAGGTGAGATGAATGTTTTGTAATGTAAGGAGCGGCGGCGCCATGCGGTCACTTGAATGTCTTGACGTTGGAACCGGGGATCAATGGCATAGATTTGGGCGTGGCGCACCGATTTTCAAATCCAGCGCCGCAACCCAAAGAATTTGCGCTTCTCCGCATAGTGACGGATGCGGTCTTCGACGCGCCAATTGACGCTGCCCCGCGGGAACTGTCCGCGGCGGTTTCGAGTGCCCGCCCGTAAGCCGGTCAGCACCTCCAATCCCTGATCGATCGTATCCACCGCATAGACGGAAAACTTTCCGGCTTCGACCGCGTCGATAATATCTTCCCGCAACATGAGATCGCGCACATTGGCCTGTGGAATCAACACGCCGTGACTGCCGTCCAGCCCACGTTTGCGGCACACATCGAAGAATCCTTCGATCTTCAGATTGACGCCGCCAATGGCTTGCACATTACCAACCTGATCCATCGTTCCGGTGACGGCGATGCCTTGTTTGATGGGCACGCCGGAAATCGCCGATACCAGGGCGTACAATTGCGTGGACGACGAGCTGTCCCCACTGGTGAACGAAAAATTCTGTTCGAAATTCACGGTCGCATTCAAGGCGAAGGGCATGTCCTGTCCGTATTGCGCCATCAGATACCCTTCCATGGTGAGAGCGCCTTTTTCGTGGCTCACGGAACTCAAGCCCACTTCGCGGTGAATTTGCACCACATCGCCTTCCCCCAACCGCACCCGTGCCGTGATCCGTTTGGGCAGCGAAAAGTCCTTTTGCGCATAGGTAATGATGGACAGGCCGTTGACTTGACCCACCCGGGTACCGCTGGTTTCCACCAGGCGGCGGTCTTCCAGAATGCGCTCGTGCTCGTATTCGCGGAAGGCATTGCTGCGCTCGACGCGCTGGGTGATCGCTTTTTTCACATCCGCCGCGCCGGTCGCCGCATCCAGGCGTAAATGGGCATAGGTGTTCGCCTCGCGCATGATGTCGCCCAGCTCGTCAAAATCGAGATCGAGATTACGGCTGTCTTGCGCCAGGCGCGCACTATGCTCGATCAAGCGGGCAACGGCCGCCGCTTCGAGCGGCAGGTCCAACTCGTCCTCGGCAAAACGTGCAATCAGACGCGCCATATGCGTTGTGGTGTCCTCGGTTCGCTGAATTTGATCCTCGAATTGGGCTGTGATCTTGAATGCCTGTCCGAAGGAAAAGGACACAGTGCTGAGGAAACCGAAAGGAACCGAACGGCTGGACCAAATAGCACGCATGGCGGTCGGAATTTCGCAGAGCGGCGCGCACGGCCGAAGCTTGGGAAACCAGAGTTTTTTCTCGGCAAGCAGGCGGGTGAAGGGCAGGAAGGCGCCGCGCGGCAAGTCTTCGAGGGCGCACACGATGTAGCCGCCCTGCGCCCGATGTATGGCGCCGGCCTTGACCGCGTGACACGGGCCCAGCCCCCGCACTCTTTCCAGCACCTCTTCATCGATGTCGCCGAACAGACCGGCCAAAGTCTGCATCTCGTCATCGATCACAGGTGCCTGCTCGGCACCGTCATGGCTGACAAGCACGTTGATGCCATAACGCACCCGAAGAACCGCCGCGAGTTGAGCGGCAGCCGTGTCGTCCGACAACGAGTCGAAGGTCACCTGCGCGAGAAATCCCGTTTCCATATCTTCGGCAGCCGACCGAAGATAATCCGCCAGCGGGTCGTCTTCCGCTTCGCCGGGGCCGACCGTGTGCACAAAAAAATCCGACGCCTCTTTGGCGGTTTGGATTTGACCGTTGCGCATCCCCTCCATGAGCTGATGGAGCGCGATCTCCAATTCCGACGCCAGTTTGGGGCCCGCGCCAGAGTCGGCTTGAACCACTTTCGGCTTATCAATGGCCTGAAAATTGTTGATGCACACCAGATCGGGCGGCACGGGCCGCTTGGCAGCATGTGGGCCAAGCGCATTGGACAGGCTCTTGCCCAGAGGATAGCCGGGCGGCAATCCGACAAACGCATTGAAGCCGAGATGGGGGCTTTCCGCCGCCAAACGAAAGGCTTCCTGTGCCCTGGTCTGCCCATGAAACAGTTCCGCCGAACCGGCCCGATCGGTGCGATCGAACCCAAGTGTTTGCGGATCTGTCGCTACATAGAGCTGATCGGCCGGCACTTTACGGGCGTGTTTGCGCAACATCGAGCCCCCCTCTCATCGGCTGCGTCATGTCCCCATCACTGACGGCAATTGAAACGGCAATTCGCCCGGATATCAAGGCAAGCGCTTAGACCGGCGCTACCATTTGCTGCCCGTGGACACCCCACCATCCACGACGATATTGGCGCCGGTCACCCACCGCGCGGCGGGCGACAGCAAATAAAGCACCGCATCGGCGACGTCCTCCGGGGCGCCAAGACGGGTCAGCGGCGCTGCCTCATTCCACCGCGCGACGCCTTCAGGCCAAGCTTCCTCGATACCGTCGCGGCCAATCAAGCCCGGCGACACCGCATTAATCCGTATACCGATATTGCCACATTCGAATGCGGTGGCCTTCGTGAACATCAGAATGCCGGCTTTGGAAGTCGTGTAATGGGCATGGCCCCAGGCCGGGTCCATGCCTTCGATCGACGCAATGTTGACGATGGCGCCCGGCTTCTGCGCCGTCTGCAAGCGCTGGGCAATTTGTTGGGTCACCAAATAGGTGCTGTCGAGATTGCCCTGCACGATCGCCCGCCATTCCTGCAAGTCCATGTCGGGCAATGCAGTCACAAGGTGTGCGCCCGCATTGTTGACGATCAATGTGGGCAAACCGAGCCGGTCGGTCACCTTATCGAAAAGCGCCGCCACCTCCGGTTCTTCGGTGAGTTCCGCATGAAAGGCCTGTGCACTGCCGCCGGCGCCGCGAATACGGTCGCAGATCTGACGGGCACCGGCTTCGTCGCTGCGATAATGAACGGCCACTTTGGCGCCCGCTTCCCCAAGCCGCGCGGCGATGCCTGCACCAATACCGCCACTGGCCGCGGTCACCAGCGCGGTCTGACCGGTTAGATCCAAGAGCGATGAAACGGACGGGATATCGGTCATCAGTGGCCTTTCGCGTGAAAGAAGACGGTTAACAGGATGGATACCCTGATTTCGTAGACTTGCCCAGGTGTCTCAGAGGTTACCGGCAGGTTAAGGGGAGTGGTCATGCCACACTTTGATTTGATCGTGATCGGCAGCGGACCCGCGGGGCGGCGGGCTGCCATTCAAGCATCAAAATTAGGCAAGTCCGTGCTCGTGGTCGAGAAGGGCCGCCGCGTGGGCGGCGTGTCGGTGCACACCGGCACCATTCCCAGCAAGACACTGCGCGAAACGGTGCTGAACCTCTCCGGCTGGCGCGAACGCGGATTTTATGGCCGGGCCTACCGGGTCAAAAAAGACATCGACGCCGACGATCTGCTGAAACGCCTGCACATGACCCTCAACCACGAGGTGGAGGTGCTGGAACACCAGTTTTCCCGCAACGCTGTCGAGACCTTGCGCGGCACGGCCCGCTTTCTGACACCGCAGGTGGTCGAGGTGGTGTGTGAGGACGATCATGTCATTCAGCACACGGCCGACCGTTTCATTCTCGCCGTCGGCACCTCGCCGTTTCGGCCCGACACCATTCCCTTTGACGGCCGGACCGTGGTGGACAGCGATGAAATCCTCAACCTGGCTTACCTGCCGCGCAGCATGGTCGTGATCGGCGCCGGTGTTATCGGCGTCGAATACGCCACCATTATGAGTGCGCTGGACGTGAATGTGACACTGATCGAACCACGCGACAGTATGCTCGACTTCGTCGATCGCGAACTCATGGACGAGTTCCGCCACGATCTGCGCGACCGCGGCATTGCGCTGCGCTTCGGCAGCAAGGTGGACAGCGTCAACCGCGAAACGAACGGCAAACTGACCGTGCAACTCGAGAACGGCCGCAGGGTTTGCCCTGATATGGTGTTGTTCGCAGCCGGCCGCATGGGCTCTACTGGATCGCTCAATCTGGATGCGTGCGGCTTGACCGGCGACCATCGCGGCCGTTTGAAAGTGGACCCGAAAACCTTCCAAACCGACGTGCCGCACATTTATGCAGTCGGCGATGTCATCGGGTTTCCGAGCCTGGCCTCCACTTCCATGGAACAGGGCCGCATAGCTGCATGCCACGCCTTTGACGAACGCCCGCAAGACCCGCCCGCCTTCTTTCCGTATGGTATTTACTCCGTACCCGAAATATCTACGATCGGCTTGACCGAACAGGAAGTCGAGGCAAAGAAAATTCCTTACGAATGCGGCGTGGCCCGGTTTCGCGAAACCTCTCGCGGCCACATAATGGGCTTGCATTCCGGTTTCATGAAAATGATCTTCTCTCTCGAAACCCGCCGTCTTCTGGGAGTTCATATTGTCGGCGAAGGCGCGACGGAGCTGATCCATATCGGCCAGGCCGTTTTGAACTTGGACGGCACGCTCGACTATTTTGTCGAGAACACGTTCAACTTTCCGACCCTTGCCGAAGCCTACAAAATAGCCGCCCTTGACGCCTGGAACCGCATGCCGAAGACCCAACCAAGCGCCCAGAGTTTTCAGGAGCTGTCGGACAAGCTCAAAACTGCCGTGGGCTGATCCCTGCGCCGAACGGTCGCTGCACCTGCGTCATAAGGCGGGCTTCAAAAGGCTTCCGCACATCCCCATCTTGCCTCGTATCTGCAAAGGCGACATAGTCTTTGCAATCGCGTGGAGCGGCGGGTGTCATGGAACAGTTCTTCGATGCGGTCCTACTAGCAAGAATTCAGTTCGCCTTTACAGTTGCGTTTCACATTATCTTCCCTGCCTTCACCATTGGGTTGGCCAGTTATCTGGTCGTACTTGAAGCACAATGGTTGCGCACCAACGACGACGATTATCTCCAGCTCTATAAATACTGGTCGAAGATCTTTGCACTGAGTTTCGGCATGGGTGTGGTGTCGGGTCTGGTGATGAGCTACCAGTTCGGCACAAATTGGGGACCGTTTTCCGACAAGACCGGCCCAATACTCGGCCCCCTGCTGGGCTATGAGGTATTGTCGGCCTTTTTCCTGGAGGCTGGATTCTTGGGCGTGATGCTGTTCGGCCTCAACCGCGTGGGCAAAGGACTGCACTTTTTTGCCACCTGCATGGTGGCGATCGGCACGCTGATGTCCGCCTTTTGGATCCTGTCCGCCAATAGCTGGATGCACACCCCGGTCGGTTACGAAATTGGCGTTGACCAGTTTTTGCCGGTGAGCTGGTGGGAGATTGTCTTCAATCCCTCTTTCCCCTACCGGCTGGCGCATATGGTGCTGGCCGCATATTTGACCACCGCCTTTGTGGTCGGTGCGGTGGGCGCTTACCATTTGCTGCGGAACCGAAACGACCGGCCGGCCCAAATCATGATTTCCATGGCTATGTGGATGGCCTTATTGGTGGCCCCGTTGCAATTGGTTGCCGGCGATCTGCACGGTCTCAACACGTTGGAACACCAGCCCGCCAAAGTGGCGGCCATGGAAGGCCATTGGGAAACCAAAAAAGGGCAACCATTTATCCTGTTCGGCCTGCCGGATGACGAGGCGGAGACAACCCGATATGCGGTCGAGATTCCCAAGCTCGGCAGCCTGATCCTCACCCACCGATGGGACGGCGAGGTCAAAGGGCTGAAGGACTGGCCCAAGGAAGAACGCCCGCCATCGGCACTTGTTTTTTGGACCTTCCGCATCATGGTCGGCTTGGGCCTATTGATGATCGCCGTTGGTTTGGCAAGCGCCTATTTGCGCTGGACGGAGCGCCTTTATGACACACCGCTTTTTCACCGCACCCTGATTGCCATGGGACCGACGGGTTTCGTGGCCGTATTGGCAGGCTGGATTACCACGGAAGTCGGCCGTCAGCCTTACGTGGTCTACGGATTGATGCGGACAAGCGAAGCCGCTTCGCCTATTGCCGCACCTGCCGTGGCCGGTTCGCTCGCACTGTTCGCCGTGATTTATTTTATCGTTTTCGGCGCCGGCATCTATTATCTGTTGCAGTTGATGACCAAGCCGGTCGGTGAAAGCGGCGGCCAGGACCGCACACCGCAGCGGGCGGCCGGCATAACGCCGCTGCCGGCCTTGCAACCGGAGCGTTAAGGGGGATGTGATGGGTTTGGATCTCGCATTTGTCTGGGCCATCCTAATCGCATTGGCCGTACTGGCCTATGTGATGTTGGACGGTTTCGATCTGGGCGTGGGCATCCTGTTTCCGGCCTTTCCGCACCAGCCTCACCGCGAAACCATGATGAATTCGATTGCGCCCTTCTGGGACGGCAACGAAACCTGGCTCGTGCTGGGCGGGGCCGGTTTGTTCGCCGTGTTTCCCCTGGCCTACTCCCTGTTGATGACAGCGTTTTACGCGCCGCTGACCCTCATGCTGTCGGCGCTGATATTCCGAGGGGTTGCCTTCGAGTTTCGCTACAAATCGGCCGCGCACAAACCGCTTTGGGACAAGGCCTTCGTGGCCGGCTCGTTTACCGCCGCCTTCGCCCAGGGAATCATGCTGGGCGCCTTCATCCAAGGCGTCGCCGTGGACGGCCGTGCCTATGCCGGCGGCTGGTTCGATTGGCTGACTCCGTTCTCGATCTTTACCGGCCTGGCCGTTCCCCTGGGCTACGCCCTGTTGGGCGCTGCATGGATTTACATGAAAACCGAAGGCAGTCTTCAAGCGCGCGCCGGCCATCTTATGCTGCCGCTGCTTGCCGCGGTCATGATCGCGTGCGGCGTGGTAAGCCTGTGGACGCCCGCCAGTCAACCGGACATCGCCGCCCGCTGGTTCAGTTGGCCGAACATCCTGCTGCTGTCGCCAGTCCCGGCGGGTTTGCTCATGGTCGCCGTCGGCATTTTCGTTTCCCTCCGTATGAAGAACGACGTCTTGCCCTTTGTGTTGGTGCTCTTCTTATTCGTGTTGTCTTATGCGGGCTTCGGCATCAGCCTCTATCCAAACATCGTCCCGCCGACCGTAGACATTTGGACGGCAGCCGGCCCTGATCAAAGCCTTGGTTTCCTATTGGCCGGCGCGGTCGTTCTGCTTCCCATGGTGATCGGATACACGATCTACGCCTATTGGGTCTTCCGCGGCAAAGTGAAGGAAGACGACGGCTATCACGCATGACACAGCTTCACCAGCGCCTGCAAAAGGCCCTGTGGTTTGTCGGCATTTGGGGACTGAGCGTGCTGGCCCTGGGGCTGGTTGCCTATTTTCTACGGTGGATGCTCGGCGTGAATTGACCAATCAATCCGACCAGCCGCCACTTAACGAAAAAAACTGCCCGGTCTGAAACATGTTTTGGCCGTCCAATAGACCGGCGCAAAAATGCGCCGCTTCTTCGGGCCTTCCGAGCCGTCCCACAGGAACCCTTGCTTCGATGCGGGCGCGTATTTCAGGATCATGCGCGCCCGACGCTGCCACGAAACCGGGATAATCCAGAAAATTCGTGCCTGCGGCATTCACAGTGATGCCTTTGTCCGCCACGTCGAGCGCCACATTCTTGACCAACATATTGGCCGCCGCGCGCGTGGCGCTGTAGAGCGGTGCTTGGGGTGTAGGTTTTGCACCGGACGCGCTGGTCATGACCAAGACTTGGCCGCCGCCTTGCTCGATCATGGGCGGTAATACGGTTTGGAGACACTGGAAGACCGCTTCGATGTTTTCCCGCAGCAAAACCGTTAGATCGTCCTGTGTCGCTGCCAAAAAAGGGCCCGTGACGATCATACCGGTTCGGATGTATGCCGCATCCATCCGGCCATAGGTGGTTTGAGCCGCCGCAACCAGGCGCTTCATCGCGGCGGGGTGCGCGATGTCATCGGTGCCGGCAACCAGCTTAACGCCGACGCCGAGACCGCAGATTTCTTCCGCCAGCCCCTCCGCGGCATCGCCTAAGACCAAATCGTGTCCGCGGCGCGCCAAAATTCGCGCCAGGTCCGGCCCCACATGGGTATCTGCATTGGCGATAACGGCAACACGTCTATTCACTGGTTTTGCCCATCCTGTTTGCTTGATACGTTCGTCCGCCGCCTGAGCATCTGCTGCACCGCAACGCTGTCGATCCGCAGTGAAGCGCCGCCCCGCAAGGTAGAATGTCGGAATCGCCGCCAATTGACGATCGTCGATTATACCAGGCAGACTCCAGGACCACCACCTATGGCGCAAAGTGGATCGAAGCGAGGAACAGGTTTATGGATTCATTCGATGCGATTTTTGAGCGGGCCGCACAACGGAAAGGCGGCGCCAAAGCGGTGGAAACCCTGCTGCCCAAAACCAAATCTGCGGCCGCTCTTAGGAAAATTTCCGACGACCGGTGGCTGTCTGCCATGACCAAAGTCATTTTTCAGGCCGGTTTTGTGTGGAAGGTGGTGGAGAACAAGTGGCCGGCCTTCGAAGACGCCTTCCATGGCTTTCACCCGGCACGGGTCGCGGCCATGCATGACGAAGAACTGGAAGCGCTCATGAAGAATGATGCCATCATCCGCAACTTTGCGAAGATCAAAGCAGCCCCCCACAATGCGCGTATGTTGTGCGACCTGGCCGCAGAGCATGGCAGCGCGGCCAGGTTTTTTGCCGACTGGCCGGCCAACGACATTGTCGGCCTCTATGACTATCTGAAGAAACACGGCAAACGGCTCAGCGGGTCCTCCGCGCAGTTTCTGCTGCGCCAAATGGGGAAGGACACATTTGTCTTTTCACGAGATGTGGTGGCAGCCTTGATCGCCCAAGGTATTGTCGATAAGGAACCAAAATCGAAGGCCGCACTGGCTAAAGTCCAGACGGCTTTTAATGCATGGGCAGAGGAAAGCGGACGTCCGCTGGCCCATATCAGCCGAACATTGGCTTTAAGCACCGGCCCCACCTTAGAACATGCTTAGCAGTTCGTTAACGGCGCTCCGTCGCCACCACCAACTGATCATTTCTTAAGCAATTCCCTTCAAAATTCCCGTTCGACGCGGGCGACCGGGAGTTGGCTGAGTGCTGCAGCGCCTTGTACGGGCTTCTGACCGATTGATTGGGATTGAGATTGACCCCCTCGACCGGATCACCCTGATCCGTGCACGCCTATTATTCTTCTGTGTACCGCTTTTCGGCTTATTCGGCGGCATTTTAGTAGCGCTGTACGTGCAAAGCCCTGAAGCTAAATCCGCCATCGTCTTCACGTCGGCCACCGCGTCTGCGGTATTGCTGATGTCGCCCCTGATTTTGTACGCCACCAAATCGATCAGGATCGCCGGCGGCATCACACTTGCCGCTTGCCTCGGCGCGTTACTGCCGGAAATCGTCATCGATCGGGGTTTCTACGAAGCAGAGGCCATGATCACCGTTTTGCTGCCTGTGCTGGGCGCCGTGCTGGTATCCCGCCGCGGCGCCACGATGACATATGGCGTGACGACGTTGGCCTTCACCGCAGCACTTCTGAATTTGCTGTGGTGGCCGCCGGCCAGCGTCGCGGCGATACCGCCGATGGAGCATGTTCGGTATTTCTTCAACTGTCTGGCCGCGTCCACATCCGGCTACATAATTGCCATGTGTTTTGTCTGGCTCTTTCAGGTCACCCTGCGCGACCTCCAAACGGCCATTACCAATGCCGAGGCGGCATCGGAGGCCAAGACCACATTCTTAGCCAATATGAGCCATGAAATCCGCACACCCATCAACAGCATTATCGGATTCTCGAAGCTCAGCCTGGCTAGCGATCTAAACAAAGACGAACGTGCATGGGTGGGGACCATCAAGTCCTCAGGCGAAACTCTGCTCGGCATCGTCAACGACATTCTCGACGTCTCCAAGCTGGAGGCCGGCGCCATCACCTTCGAAGAGGTCGAGTTTTCGATCCGCGACGTCGTCAACGAAGCGCTGGTGCTGAACAGCCAGGCATCGGGCGACAAAGGCCTGTATTTGGGGGCAGTCGTCGACCCCGACGTGCCGGATGCCTTGTGGGGCGACCCGGGCCGGTTGCGCCAAGTGGTGATCAATCTTCTGGCCAATGCCATCAAATTCACCGATCAGGGGGGCGTGGTCGTAAACGTGACCTGCAGTGCCGTGCAAGACGATCGACAGACATTACGTATCGATGTCGTCGATACCGGCATCGGTGTCCCCGAAGACAAAATTCCACATTTGTTCGACCGTTTCACTCAAGCGGATGCATCGCCGACACGCCGCCATGGCGGTACCGGACTGGGCTTGGCGATCTGCAAAGATCTCATCGACCTTATGGGCGGAAAAATCGGCGTCCAGTCCGTTCAAGGGCGGGGAAGCGTTTTTTGGTTTACGGCTCAATTCACCCTGGTATCCGGGAAAACAAGTGAAGAGCCCGTCGATAGCGCAGCGATGGATGATCAGCAGGTGCTCGTGCTGGGTCCACCGAGTGTCGGCCGCAATATGGTCGAACGCCAATTGCAGGCCCTGGGAGTCGACCATCGGGTAAGCGATTCTGCGGCTGATTTGTGCAACGAACTATCCGACGCGACGACCGTGTTCTTACTTGCGCCCACGCCGAGCATGCTCGAGACACTCCTTGCTGAAAAGCAAGATGGGGCTTTCACCCTTATTGAAGTAACGCCTGCCGTATGCGGGCAGCCCTCTCATCAAGACGGTTTGATCGACAAGTTTGTGACCGCCCCCATCGGTCCGGACATGGTCCGCAATGCGATGCGGTCCATAGATACGCAATGCGCACAGGTACGCTGCACCACGCTTGAAGCCGCGTCTCCCGCTGAAACGAAAGGCCGCATTCTTCTGGCTGAAGACAATGCCAGTAATCAGCTTTTGTTTAAGACGCTGTTGGTTAAAGCCGGCTACACGGTGGATATTGTCACCAACGGTTTCGATGCCATCAAAGCCGTTCGGCAACAAAACTACACCCTCGTGCTGATGGACGGGCAAATGCCCGAGATGAGCGGTGTCGAAGCCGCGCACAAAATTCGAAACGAAGGCGGCCCTCAATCCGACATCCCGATCATCGCGATCACCGCAAATACGATGACGGGCGACCGAGAGCAGTATTTGCGGGCCGGTATGAACGATTACCTCGCCAAGCCCATTGAATTCGACGAATTCTTCGAGAAGGTCGATCACTGGGCCAATGTGCGGCAGATGGCGTCTTGACCGGTTGAGCGGGCGCACCGTCAGCTCTGATCCCAAACCGTCAACACAGCTTTGAGGGCCGACGCAAAGGCGATCGGCTGATCCAACATGAGATGATGCTGCGCATGCGGGATCGATACGATCGGGACCGGCTCGTCGCACAGTTCGCGGATATAATCCGCGGAATCCGACGTGAAGAGAATGCTGTCATCACCGTGGATAATGGCTTTCCGGCCCGGCAACGCGGCAAATCTAGGCGGTTGCTCGGCCCACCAATCCACGTCGTGACTGTCGGCTCCGAGGATGCCCGGGTCAAACTTCCAGCTCCAACCGCCATCTACCTGTTTCAGAGAATGGTAGGCCATGTAATGCAGCAAGAAGTCATTTGCGCAGGGCTGAAGTGGCGCAAGCCGGTACCGGCCCAATGCCGTTTCAAGATCGGGGTAGACCTTGTTCGGTTTGCCGCCCGGCGGCATACGGCGCCCGCGTTGGGTACCGCCCATATAGTCGCGCATGATGTGGGGCCGAAGCATCATGAAATCGCAAACCACAAGCCCGCCGAAGAAATCCGGGTGCTCCGTACACGCCTCAATCGCAACGGAGCTGCCATAGGAATGGGTCGCCACAAAGGGCCGGGCGGCGTGTTGGGTCAGGCCCGTGTGTTCGGCAACGGCCAGCATCTCGCGAACACGGGTTGGGCGCGTGTATTCAGTGCGTGCGCCCGACTCTCCCATGCCCGACAGATCATAGGCGACCAAATGAAAATCATCCGCCAGAAGCGGCGCGATAAAAGCGAAGCAGCGGGCATGCGCCAGAAACCCATGCCCCAACAACACACCGCGCTTTCCCGGATCGCCCCACTCAAAATAGTGGATCGGGCATCCATCCGATTCCACGACGCCTTCTCTGCGGGGGACGGAGAGGGCGTCTTGAAACCATTGGGGGCCGTGTACGGAAAGGTCTTGGAGATCTGCGGGCAGCGACATGGGCGTAAACGAAGAGGGACAATTATTGGCGGTCTTTGTGACCCATTATGGAGCCGGCGCCAAGTCCTCTCATGCTTGACGTAGCGTCACCGTTGGCAATCGACTTGAACGGGGCGTACCTACGCCGCCAATCCGCGCGGATGACCACAGTCGCGCAGCAGATCGCCGATATCGGCGATCAGGCTGTCGGGTGTGACCGGTTTTGCAATGTGTTTGTCGGCGCCAGCCGCAAGCGCATCCGCCACATGATCCGACATGGCATTTGCAGTCAGCATGGCAAGCGGCGTGTGACCGCGCTGTTCGTCGTCTTCCAGCCGGCGTATCTCGCGTGTCGCCGACAAGCCGTCCATCACCGGCATCTGCATATCCATCAGTATGAAATCGAAGCGGTTGTCTTTGAAGGCTTTCACCGCTTCCGCCCCATTTTCAACCGCTGTCAGCTTGACGTCGAGGGGAGTCAAAATGAGTTCGACAATCTGGCGGTTGGTTGGATGATCTTCTGCGAGCAGCACAGAGATGGGACCGGACAAATCATTGTCGCCCTGCGCAAACCCGGCAACGTTCGGGATTTTCTGTTCTGTCCGCTCCGGCTTCGCTGCGGCACGGCCAAGCTCGAAAGTGGCGATAAACCGGGCGCCCTTGCCCGGCGACGACGCGGCCGATATTTCTCCGCCCATGGCTTGGACGATCGACTTGCAGATGTACAGGCCGAGCCCAGACCCGCCATATTGCCGGTTGATCGAACTGTCCTGCTGGGCGAAGGGATCGAACAGCGCCGTAAATTGATCCGTGTCAAAACCAATGCCGGTATCTTGCACATCGATCGTCACCGCGGCCTCTCCGGACGGGGACGTGTCCACATCGACTCGTAAGGTAATTGCCCCTTCAGCCGTAAATTTCACGGCGTTTGACAACAAATTGGAGACGACCTGCTTAATGCGTGTAGGATCGCCAAGAAACGTGCCGTTGGCGCCGGAGCCGAACGAGGCGCTCAGCTGAACGCCCTTTTCATTCGCCAGGGGCCGAAAAAGATCGGCTGAACTGGCAACCGTTTCTCGCAGATTGAATGGAACCCGTTCAATCTCCAACTTACCGGACTCGACCTTCGACACATCCAGCACGTCGCCGACCAACCGTTCTAACGTCCGGCCCGACGAGATGATCAATTGCACCATGTCGTGTTGGGTCGCGTTAAGAGACGTACGGTCCAGGGCGCCGGCGACCGCGATGACGCCATTCAGCGGTGTCCGGACTTCGTGGCTCATATTGGCGAGAAATTCACTTTTCGCGCGATTGGCAAGCGCGACCGCATCGCGAGAATCGCGCACCTGTGAGAGGGCACTCGCCGATATGCGCTGAAAACAATGCGCCACAACAATAGCCGCCACCGTGGCGACAATTGCCGTTACGATCCGCATGAACGACAGCTCTTGTTCGGTGAACGCCGAGGGCTGAACCCAGGCAGCCCCGATTTCCGAGCCCATTAAAACCATAGCTGCAATCGCTACAGCACCCGTCGCCAACCCCGTACGCGCACCCACCAGCCATCCTGCGAGCACCGGGACAAGCGGCAGCAAAACAAGGAACTGAGACGCTAGTCCGCCATTGAGGGCACAACCGGCAATGATGCCTGCCAGCGCCAGTACAATGTAGAGAAAGGCGGCGAGCGCAAGTTTTTTTGTGCGGATCGCAATGACAGGCACCGCAATGAACGTGGCGAGCATAATCAGGCCGACGATCTTGGGCGCGGTTACGGCTGTGGACAGACTAAAGGCCGAGATCAATACGACGGCCACAACCACAATGCTGACGCATGCGAGCATGATCAGCATACGAAACTTTAGTGCCAATTCGTGGTCTGTCGCCGGGTCCACGTCGACCCAACGATCGATCCAGCCAAAGGCTGCATCGTACCGTAAGAGACGCGATAGTCGGGCCTTTTGCGACACTGTTCCCACTCAGAAATTCGTTATATCAATTTCTCTCAGGAAACAGGATGAATGCTAATAAAGACCAAATATTTCCGCAGCGGATAACCTTCCGTTAACCACAACGAGACGCAGATGCGCGCACCATGTGAACGGCGACACATGTTGACATCCTGCAGGTCTCGCCCGATGTGAGGAGGGGTGCGCCAATCGCCGACGCCCTGCCATATTCAGCCCAGGACCAAAATATGACGCCTACCATTCGCCCCCTCGAAGAAGCCGATTTCGAGCAATGGCTGCCCTTGTGGCAGGGTTACCTGACCTTCTACGAAGCGGAGGTAACAGACAACGTCACGCGAGAAACATGGCGGCGGCTGATTTCATCCGACGAACAACCCCATGGATTCTGCGCCGTCGATCCGAAGGGCAAGCTGATGGGAATTGTCCATTACCTGTTTCACCCGGTGACTTGGTCCATTTCCGATCGCTGCTATCTGGAAGACCTGTTTGTCGATCCGAACGTGCGCGGGGGTGGCGTGGGAAAGCACTTGATCGAAGCGGTCTATGCCGCCGCGGACAAACACGGGGCGGACCAAACTTACTGGCTTACCCAAGACCACAATACACGGGCGCGCCGTCTTTACGATCACGTCGCAACTCTGACCCCGTTCGTCAAATACAAACGCTGACCGCCTAGAGTACACGGCCAGGGCACGCTTGACCCTTCCCCAGCTTCGCGCGACCATATGTGCAGGACGAACGGCAACCCGTGCCATTCAAGGATTGTACGACCGGTGAAGGCGTGTTTCGCCATAGCCGCCGCGACTTTAGTGGCAGCGCATATTTCCACGGCAACCGCAGAAGATTGCCGGTCCGAGCTTCAGCCCAAAAGCCAAACCCATTCCCATACCGGTCGGGTGGTGCAGGTGATCGATGGCGACACCATCCGCCTCGATACGGGCCCTGAAGTCCGCATGATGGGCACCCAAGCACCGAAGCTGCCACTGGGCCGGCCCGGCTTCAAACCCTGGCCTCTGTCGACCGAAGCGCGCTCCTTGCTGGAAAACCTAACCCAAGATCAAAGCGTTCAACTGTTTTTCGGCCCGACGGATACCGATCGGTATGGCCGCGCCTTAGCTCATGTTTTCTTAGAAGACGAAAACGGCGCACCAACCATCTGGCTGCAGGGTGAAATGGTTCGGCGCGGCATGGCGCGGGTCTACGTGTTGGTGGACAATCGGGTGTGCGTCGCGCCGCTACTGGCGCGGGAAAAAGCCGCACGACAAGAGCGCCGGGGCATCTGGTCCCTGCCCTTCTATCGTATTCGATCCCATGACAAGGCAGACGAGGATGTGGGGACTTTTCAGATCGTTGAAGGAGTGGTGCAGGACGTGGCCAAACGCCGGAGCCGTTATTTCCTGAATTTCGGCCAGGATTGGCGAGAAGACTTCACCATCACCATCTCACCGGATTATGCCCGCAAGTTTGAGAAGGAAGTGGATCCGCACACATATGAGGGCAAGAAAGTGCGTGTTCGCGGTTGGGTGGAAGACTACAATGGCCCGTTCATTGAAGCCTCCCATCCGGATCAGATCGAAATAACACCGGAAGCCGCTTCAATTTGGCCGTTTTGATTGGCTTATGCAGCCAGTGAGGTAGACTGTTAGGGGGGTAGTGTGGGGCGTTTATATTTTGGGGGATACCATGATGTTGGGCGCAACCGGCGACAGGGGCGTGGCTGACCGCGGCTTATGGCTGAAACGCATAGTCGCGGCGGCAGTGCTGACGGTGGCGTGCATTGCGTTCCAGAGTGACAATGCGCTTGCGCAGATCTTCATTTCGAAAGAGCGCGAGAAGCAGATGGGCCGCGACCTGCACCCGAAGGTGCTGGAGGAATTCGGCGGCGCCTACACCGGGTCGGGCGTCGATGCTTATGTGGCCCAGCTCGGGGCCATGATCGCTAATTTTTCCAACGATCCCGATGTGGGATACACCTTTACGGTCGTCAACTCGCCCATCGTCAATGCCTTCGCCCTGCCGGGTGGCTATGTCTATCTGTCGCGCGGCACCCTGGCCATTGCCAATTCCGAAGCGGAAATCGCCGGCGTGCTCGGCCACGAGATCGGCCATGTCACCGAACGGCACATGGCCAAGCGCTTCGACCGCGAAATCGGCGTTGGGATTATCGGGGCCGTGGTGGGCGCGGTCGGCGGCAGCGACCTGGTCACAGAAGTATTGCAACGCTCGGGCAGCGCGCTCATTCGCAGCTTCTCCCGCGAACAAGAATATGAAGCGGATCTGGTGGGCGTGCGCGCCCTAGCCGATGCGGGCTACGATCCTTATGCCCAGGCAGACTTCCTGGACAGTCTGGCCAAGGAACGTGAGCTTGTCGCCAAGATCACCGGCACCCCTTTCGATCCCAACCGGGGCGATTTTTTTTCCACGCATCCGAATACGGGCAAGCGGGTAAAACGCGCCATTGAAGAAGCCGGGCGGTCGGCATCGGGTCCCAGCACACACCCACGGAAACGCGATGCCTATCTGAACCGGATCGACGGTATTCTTTACGGTGACGACCCGGCACAAGGCTTCATCCGTGGACGCACATTTTCCCACCCCACGCTGCGGTTGACCTTTACAGTGCCGGAAAGGTTCTACCTGACGAACACAACCACCGCCGTCTATGCAAACGGCCCCGACAGCACAGCAATGAGGCTGACGGCCGACCGAATCCGGTCGAGCGATAGTATCGGCGCGTATCTGCGCAACGAGTACGGTGCGCGGCGCAATATCCGCATTCAAGACATTCAGACATTTCGAACGAAATCAGGCATGCCGGGCGCCACGGGCACCTACCGCGTCCAGTCCAACAGCGGGACGCGCAATCTGCGCTTTGTGGCGCTTCAGTATTCCGGCAGCCAGGCTTATCTGTTTACGTTTATCTCGTCCCCTTCTGTCACACAAAAATATGAACCGCTGTTCCGTGAAACGGCGATGAGCTTCCGCAAGCTTTCGACATTTGAGGCCGGCCTGCTGAAACCCCTGCGCTTGAAAGTGGTCGCCGCCGGACCAAGCGACACCGTACAAAGCCTGGCAAACCGCATGGCATTTCGCCGTTTTAAGGAAGATCAGTTTCGATTCATCAATTCCCTTGACGACGGCGAGGGTGTTGTCGCAGGACAGCTCTACAAAATCGTAACGGAGTGACCGGAATGTCGAATGTGCTGGACGTCGCCAAAGAAGGCGGCATTGCGACCGTAACGCTTAACCGTCCGAACGCGATGAACGCGTTGTCGACCGAACTGCGCACGGCGATCGCCGAGGCTGTGGATGCGCTGGAAGAGGACCCGGATGTCCGGGTGCTCATTCTGACCGGAGCGGGACGGGCGTTTTGCGCCGGCCTCGACCTCAAGGAATTGGGCGCCAATCAGTCCTCCGCGCTTAACACCACCATCCAGGATCGTGACCCGGTGCGGTCATTGGGGCGCTTCTCCGGTCCGGTTATCGGCGCCATCAATGGCGTGGCCATCACCGGCGGATTTGAATTGGCGCTGGCCTGCGATGTCTTGATCGCGTCCACGGAAGCGCGGTTTGCGGACACCCACGCGCGCGTCGGTATCCTGCCCGGCTGGGGCCTCAGCCAGAAACTGAGCCGCGCAATAGGTATCTATCGCGCCAAGGAATTGTCTCTCACGGGCAATTTTCTCAGTGCCGATCAAGCTGCCGAGTGGGGATTGGTCAACCGGGTCGTCGCGCCGGACGACCTGCTGCCCACCTGCCGCACGCTTGCGGAAGATATGTTGTCGGTCGTGCCGCAATGTCTAAGCGGTTATAAGGCGCTCATCGATGAAGGGTTCGCCGAAGCCTTCGGTGATGCCATGAAGACCGAGCATCGCGTGTCTAATGCGGCAAATAAAAGTGTGTCGTCGGATGACGTGGAGCAACGCCGCGAGGCCATTCGCCAACGCGGCCAGTCGCAGAAGTCGGGATAATCCGCTTAGAGATTAGACACCGATCAGACCGACCGCTTTCGGGTCGCCGACGATCTGGACCAACGACTTTTTTAGCTTGTTGAGGGCTTGGAACTCGATTTGGCGCACCCGCTCTTTCGAGACGCCCAGACGTTGGCCAAGCGATTCGAGTGTCACCGTATCTTCTTGCAAACGGCGTTCTCGGATGATCATCAGTTCGCGCTCGTTCAAACCCTCAAGCGCCTGATCGATCCAGCGCTTATGCTGCTCGGTGTCGTTGGTTTCCATCACTTCGTCTTCAGGCAGCGGACGATCATCGGCCAGCGTGTCCAACCACTCGGCCGTGCCGTCTTCGCCCATTACCGCATTAAGCGAACGGTCGCCATGGGTCAGTCGGCTTTCCATAGATTCGACGTCGCGCACATCGACGGACAGCCGGTCTGCGATCACCTGCCGGTTCTCAGCCGACAGGTTCGAGCTGGTGTCTTCTTCCAGCAAGGCCCGCAACCGGCGCAGCTTGAAAAACAAAGACTTTTGAGACGCGGTCGTGCCGGTGCGCACGATCGACCAATTGCGCAGGATATAGTCCTGAATGCAGGACCGGATCCACCACGTGGCATATGTGGAAAACCGAACACCGCGTTCCGGATCGAAGCGCGCGGCGGCCTGCATAAGACCCACATTGCCTTCCTGGACCAGGTCGGCCATCGGCAGCCCGTAATTCCGGAATTTGCCGGCAACGGCAATCACCAAGCGCATATAGGCCAAGGTCAGCTGATGGAGCGCCTTCTGGTCCCCTTTTTCGCGCCACGCCCGGGCAAGTTCCACTTCGTGATCGGCTTCAAGAAGCGGCTTCTTCATCGCCTGCTGAATGAAACGGCGGTTCGCTTTCTGGGTTTCGGGCGTGTCGATATGGGCCATGTAAAACCTCTTGCAATTGGGGGGAGGCACATTTCCCCGCCATACAAGTGGATTTACGTGTGGCTAGACTTTTTGGATCACTCTAAAACCCGCCAAAGTAGTTTCGATCACGTGTTTGTGAACGAAAAAGCGGCTGCTCGACCCGAGAACCGCTTCCGCAGCTCGGATTTGCCCTTAAGCCGCTTCCTTTTCCAAGGCGGTTTCGACCCGGCGGATGGCAGCATCCTCGTCGATTTTCTCGACGGCCGCTACTTCGCGGGCCATCCGGTCCAGGGCCGCTTCATAGAGCTGGCGCTCGCTATAGGATTGCTCCGGCTGGCCGCCCGCCCGATGCAGATCGCGAACAACTTCCGCGATGGATTGCAAGTCGCCGGAATTGATCTTGGCTTCGTATTCCTGGGCCCGGCGGCTCCACATTGTGCGCTTAATCCGGGCACGTCCCTTGGGCGTTTTCAGCGCATTTTCAACGATATCGGGGCTCGACAAACGGCGCATCCCGACACTTTTGGCCTTCGCCGTGGGCACGCGCAGGGTCATCTTTTCTTTCTCGAAATCGACAACAAACAGTTCCAATCTCGTGCCGGCAACTTCCTGTTCTTCTACATCGACAATCTTGCCAACGCCGTGAGCCGGATACACGACAAAGTCGTTGGCCCGGAAATCAAGCTTCTTGGTTGTCTTTTTCGTGGTTTTTTTTGCCATTTTTTGCTCTTTCATCCCAGTTTAGAAAGCGTCTGCTGCTCACCGGACCACCCCGTCAGACCATTCGCGGTCGTTCGCGCCCCTTCTGTCGGAAGACGGCCCAGGCATATCGTCTTGCAGGTCTGTAAGCCCACCCCGTTGCCAAGCAGCTCATATATCTGTCCGATGACGAGATGGCTCCATCTCCATCGGCGGTTCATTGTGTGCGGCCTGCCGACGTTTTTGCTCTCAAGCTGCTGCACCGTTCCATATGGTCGGCGCCCCTCATGAGACAAGCCTGGCACCAAAAAAGACGCCCATGGTCGTATCGACCAGCGGCGCCCCTAAAGCCCATTCATCTCCACAATGAGCGAATATTATAACACAAATTGTGGCTAAAAAAAAGCGCGGTCATTTCCGCCTGCGGACGACTTTATTCTGGCTCCAACGCTGGGGAAACCAGTGATTAACCACCATTTGGGGGAAAGCTTTTTCCGATTACGACCCTTGGCCGGGATTGGCACTGAAATACTTCTCGAATTTACCTTCTTCGGTCTCGAAATCCTTGCTGTCGGCAGGCGGATCGCCTTTGACCGTGATGTTCGGCCACTTCTCGGAGTATTCCCGGTTAACTTCCAGCCATTTTTCCAAGCCATCTTCCGTATCCGGCTTGATGGCTTCCACGGGGCATTCCGGTTCGCACACGCCGCAGTCGATGCATTCGTCAGGATGAATGACGAGCATGTTTTCCCCTTCGTAGAAGCAGTCTACGGGGCAGACTTCGACACAATCCATGAATTTGCACTTAATGCAGGCATCGACAACGATGTAAGTCATATTTCCACTCCAATGACCGCCGCCACCAGGTCTTTCTTAGTTGGCCTTGTTCTAGTCTTCAATACCCAGCTTCTGTTTTACCCGGCGCAGCGCGTCGCCGCGGTCTCGATCAGAGACGTGGATAAGTCCCCCGACCCGGCGCAACAAGTTCGCCTCGTAATCGTGGAGGACGCCATCGGCATAGACCACCTCCCACAACATTTCAATCAAATGTATGCGTTCTTCTTCTGTGAACGTGTCTTTTACGGCGTGCGTAAAGCGAAAGAGTTGGCTGGAACTGTCTTGCGCCGCCTCGGCTTCGTCCATCAGGCCCGTTACCTCCTCGGCATTCAGGTCGAACCGGTCCGTCAGCAGGCTTTGCACGGTTTGTTTCTCAGCCTCGCCGAACCCGCCATCTAAGCATCCCGCTTCCACCAACAAGCTAGCGGCTGCAAGCTGATGTTCTTCAAAGGTGTGGTCCTTTGTTGCAGTTTCTCCCCGTTCGAAGGCGGAGAAGAGATCCTTTATCCGATTAAGCATTCGAGCGCGGGTCCTGTTTGTTGCGTTGGCACGGCAATCTGCCAACCATATGTCAGCTTGCAGACGGGATGCGTCAAGGCTGTTCTTCCTTCAGTTTGGTGAGCGCGCGGCGTTCTTTCTTGGTGGGCCGGCGCCCGGCGCTTGGTCCGGTTTGCGCCGCGCCCTCTTGCGGCGTGTCCCGCGGCGGGGGCGGCGGGCTGAGATCTTCGTAAAGCAACCGGGCCTCCGCGGCAGGACCGCGGCGTTGACCGATCTCAAGCACTTTCACAACACGAACCCGTGCTCCTAAGACGAATGTGAGTATATCGCCGGGATTGACTGTTTGGTTCGCTTTGGTCAAGCGTACGGCCTCATCATCCGGCGACGGATCTCGGCGCCGCCGAATCTTTCCGCCGTCCACGAATTTGGACGCAAGGGAACGCGTCTTCAGGAAACGCGCATACCACAACCATTTGTCCACTCGGATCGACGGGATGTTTTCTTGAGGCGGCAGGCCGTCCATGCGCAGGCCGTTACTTTTCCGCCTTGCCGCCATCGCGCAGCGCAGCAAGCGCAGCGAAGGGACTGGCCGGATCAATTTCATTCTTCGGTTTACGAGGTCCTGCGGACGTCACGCGGGGCCGCTTGCCGCCGGCGTTCTGTGCGCCGGCTTTTTTCCGCGACCGCTGTTTTTTCGATCCTGGTGCGGAGGATCGCCCGCCCGCTCCGCTGTCCTTTCGCTTCTG
>JANQMY010000591.1 GCA_028279895.1 Alphaproteobacteria bacterium | reverse complement strand
GCCATTCACGCGTCTCCGGAAGAGCACTACGACTACTTCTTTTCCGAATTCGAGCCCGAATATGTGGCGCGGGGCGGGCGCCCCCATTGGGGTAAATTGCATTCCCTTGGCGCGGGCCGGCTCAAGGGACTCTATCCGAAGTTCGAACGATTTCTCGAATTGAGGAACGAACTCGATCCCACCGGAAAATTCCTCAACCCCCATCTCGCCAGAGTGTTTGGGGAGACGCTCAATGCTTAAGCTTTCCCGCCGTCATATGATTGCCGGTGGGGCCGGCCTTGCCGGTCTCGCGGTTTTGGCGAACCGGCCCAGCGATAAAAGCGGTCCGCGCGACCCTTATTTCGTCAGCCTACAGAAGGCATTGACGGATGCAGGCATCGCAACACCCACTCTGGTCATCGACCGGGCGCGCCTGAATGCCAACATTGACACGCTAATGGGTCATTTGCCGCCGGGCATGGGCTACCGGATTGTGGCGAAATCTCTGCCGTCTCTCGATCTCATCGCCCATATCCGTGACCGGGCGGGTACGGACCGCTTGATGACGTTCAACCAGCCCATGCTGAATACGCTCAGCGCCCACATGCCGGATGCGAGCCAACTGGTGGGCAAGCCCCTGCCGGTGGTCGCGGCAAAAACTTATTTCCGGCTCTTGTCTCCGCAAAACGTGGCGGCCTCGGATCAGGTGCAATGGCTGATCGATACGCCGACGCGTCTTGCACAGTATGCCGATCTTTCCAAAGCCGTCGGCCGCCCGTTCCAGGTCAATATTGAAATTGACGTGGGATTGCACCGGGGCGGCTTTGTGCCCGGCCCCGATCTGGCGGCGGCGCTGCGGACCATTGCGGACAGTCGCCATCTCAAATTGGCCGGTTTCATGGGCTACGAGCCGCACCTGCCATCCCTGCCCACGGCCTTCGGTTGGCGGGCCGCTGCCAAACAAAAGGCGTGGGAGATCTATCGCCAATGCCTCCGGCTTGCGGCCGATGCCGAAGGGGTGGAGAGGGTTCCGGGCCTCACCCGCAATGCGGCCGGCAGCCCCACCTATCGCTATTACCAAGATACTGAGATTGCCAATGAAATTGCCGCCGGGTCTTGTCTGGTGAAGCCGGCGCATTTCGATACGGAACTGCTGGAGCCGCATGTGCCGGCGAGTTTCATCGCCACGCCGGTGATCAAGGCGTCACCGACGCAAATGCCCGGGCTTGAGTTCTTGGACGGCATCAAGCGGTTTTGGGACCCCAACACGCAGCGCACGGTTTTCATTTATGGCGGGCATTGGCTGGCCGATCCGGTGGACCCGCCGGGCCTGGCCTACAATCCGACGTTTGGCCGGTCGTCCAATCAGGAGATGTTGAACGGCGGGGCGCAGCTCGACATTGCGCCCGACGGTTTCGTATTCCTCCGGCCGCAGCAAAGCGAAGCAGTGTTCTTGCAATTCGGCGATATCGCGGTGTTTGATGACGGCGCCATCGTCGACCGCTGGCCGGTGTTCGAGGCGTCGGCTTGATCGTTGGCTAGGCCAATCAACAAAGACCCACTCACTCTCCCAGCGCGTCGAAGATCTTGCGGCCGGCCCGGCCGGTGGGGTCCCACCCCAGCTTCTCTTCATGGGCGCGAATGGCCGCTTGGGAGCGCGAACCGATCTTACCGTCGGCCTCGCCGATGTCGTAGCCCGCGGCGATGAGGCGTTTCTGCAGTTCCAAGCGCTCGGCCCGCGACAGGCCGGGATCGTCGGTCGGCCAGGCCGTGCGGAAGGCCGGGTACCCCGCCAAGCGGTCCGCCAAATGCGAGATCGCCAGCGCGTAGGATTCCGCCCGGTTATAGGTCCAGATGGCATCGAAATTCTTGAACGTTAAAAAAGCGGGCCCTTCCTTGCCCGCAGGCAGCAACAGGCCAGCCTGGCCTTGACCCTTGAGGGCCGAGCCGTCCCAACGGGTGATGCCGCGGTCGCGCCAGGTGGCCAGCGAGGCTTTGTTCTTGCGGCCGGTCGGATCGGTGTAGTTGTCGGGCAGCTTGACCTCGATCAGCCAGCTTTCGCCCGGCCGCCAGCCATTGCCCACCAAATAATTCGCCGTGGAGCCCAGCGCATCCGGCACACTGTCCACCAGGTCGCGTTTGCCGTCGCCGTCAAAATCCACCGCGAAATGTTCATAGGTGGTCGGAATGAACTGGGTTTGTCCGAACGCGCCGGCCCACGAGCCATAGAGCTTCTCCAACTGCAGGTCACCCCGTTCCACCAATTGAAGCGCGGCAATCAATTGCTTGCGCCAGAATTCCGTACGGTGATCGTTCTTGCAGACCATGGTGGTCAGCGCATGGGGCAGGAAGTTACGCCCTGTGGTCCGTCCGTAATCGGTCTCGACGCCCCACACCGCCGCCACCACATGGCGGTTGACACCGTAGCGCTGTTCCACTGCCCGCAAAGTGGCGTCGTGCTGAGCCATCATGGCTGTGCCGTCTTCGATGCGCTGATCGTCAACCAGGAACCCCATATAATCCCAGATGTGGAATTTGGTTTCCGGCTGCACTTCCGACAGTTTGAGCACGCGTTCCGCGGGCTCTTTCACGTCTTTCAGGGCAAGCTCGGTGATGGAGGGGCTAATGCCCGCCGCGGTTGCGGCCTGCTTGATGCCGGCCAGGCAGGTGAGAAACTTCTCGCTGCGGTCATCCGCCATCGCGGCGGTCGACAAAAATGTAATCCCCAGGGCAAGCGGCAACAGGCGCATCGACATGATCCTTCTAATGAGGCGATTCGGCACTTCATATACCCCAAATATGGCGCAAGGATGAGGGGCAACACCTATTACTCTGTACCAATTAATTTAACATGTTTCTGTTTTGAGCGTGGGCTGATTCCCTGTTTGCCGATTCGTGTGAAGAGGAGGCAGGTTTTGGCCAA
>JANQMY010000565.1 GCA_028279895.1 Alphaproteobacteria bacterium | reverse complement strand
TTTTCATCCATGATCATCGCAAGCGAATAAGGCTCCTGCCCGCTTGTTCAGGCAGCGCACCAAATTCGTATTCTCTGAGACGGCGCGCGATTTTTGTTCAGTTCCGGCACGATCCGCTTCTCAAATCCTTCGAATGGCGTTCCATCGCGAAAGAAGAAGGACTCATTCGTGGTCATCGCATCGACGACTTTTTCGAGCATGCGTTCGTCCGATGCCGATGCCAGATACTCGAAGAAAGCGATAATGTCGTCATATCCCGCTTCCGCCATAAGCGGCTTGAGCCGGGTCTGGGCCAAATATGCCTTCTCTGGCGTCAGAGAAATACCCGACCTTTGACGCACCATATGGCAAAACAGATTGAACTTTTCGGCATCCATGAGTCCTACCTCGAACCAAGAGCAATACGATTAATTGTGACGGCCAACTCGTCCAACGGACCAACGAAAGAACAAAGTCCTGCTTCCGCAACGGCCCCCGGCATTCCCCACACGACACTGGAGTCTTGATCCTGAGCGATCAACGCACCGCCGTTTTCCACGACTTGGCGCCCGCCAATGAGACCGTCGGACCCCATACCTGTCAGTATAATGACGAATAATCTCCGTCCGTACACGTCAATCAAGCTTCGCAACATGGGATCGACGGCGGGTTTGCAGAAATTCTCCGGGGGGGTGTCCACCGTCTGCAACACCGGTCCCGCATTGCTATGACGGATGCATAAGTGAAAGCCACCCGGGGCCACATAAGCATTGCCGGAACGCACAGGCATTCCGTCCGTTGCTTCTTGGGTGGGACGGCCCGAAAGAGCATCCAAACTGTCTGCGAGCAGCTGCGTGAACTTTGCCGGCATATGCTGCGTGATAAAGATCGGCTGGTGTATTTTTGGGGAAAGCTGCGGCAGCAGCTCACGAAGCGCGTTTGGGCCACCCGTGGAACTGCCGATGGCAATCGCTTCAGGCGCCTCTGTTGGCATTTCCCGTAACGACAGAGAATGGGCCGCGACGGAAGGCGGCGGGGCGGCCGATTTGCGGGTAGTCGACGTTTGGCGTGGTGCCTTCTTGAGCTTGTGCCTGGCTTCTCCAAGATGAGTAATTTTATCAATAAGCTGCCGAGCGTATTCGCCAACCATATTTGCGGACGTCTCGGGCTTTGCGAGAAAGTCGGCGGCTCCTTTTTCCAAGGCTGCTAAACCGATTTCGGCATTTCGCAAGGACAAAGCAGACGTCACGATCACTTGGACAGACGGCTTCTTCTCCAGAATGAGAGGCAGTGCGGTCAAGCCGTCCATTACCGGCATTTCCAGATCCAAGATCACTATGTCGACGTCATTCTTATCGAGGGCGCTAAGCGCATGTTCGCCATTGTTTGCTGTTGCCACAACTCGCGCGGCATCGCTTTGATCGACGAATTTCCGGATGAACCCCCTGGCAACGGCAGAATCGTCAACCAAAAGAACCCTGTACCGGTCATCCGAAGACACCGACGGTTTGAGCAGCGCATCAGCCATGGGGCAAACTTCCAAACTCCGTCCGCTGCAAATCTCTGTCGGACTCCGGAGGCGGCGCGTGCGGAAATGACAGCATGTAGGCATAGAGCCCAACAAGGCTCACGCTGACGAGAAGATACACCAGCCCATATCCATCAAGCACGAAATACAAGACACAAAGGCAAATGATCAGAGACAGGCCAGCCAAATATTTCGCCGGCAATGGAATGATCTTGTATGTGCGCCAATCGTGGATAACGTGGCGGAACGGCGAACGATGGACAAGCCAAGCTTCCACACGGGGTGAGCTTTTTGAGAAACACCACGCCGCTATCAGAATAAATATTGTGGTCGGCATCAGTGGCAAAAACGCGCCGATGATACCCAGACACATGGACACCGCACCGAGGCAAAAGTAAATGCCTCTCAGAAGTTCCCTGTGCACCACAATTGGCGGCCCAAAGCTACGCATGTACTGATTACTCCAAACGGGCCGCCTTGGCTCGTGTTACAATCGACCTTTTAACCCGCAAGCTTCGAGATGAATTCATCGAGCTCCGCACACAGCTCGTCGGACGTCTGACCGATCTCACTTGAGTACTCCGAGACTTGCTTTGCTGTTTCACCAGACTCGGAAGCCGACGTCGAAACGTTGGTGATGTTCCGCGTGACATCGTTTGTACCTTGGGAAGCTTCCTGGGCGTTGCGGGAGATCTCCTGTGTGGCTGCGCTTTGCTCTTCAACGGCGGAGGCGATGGCCGTTGTGTTCTGATCCATACGCTCGATGGTCGTGCCAATCTGACCAATCGCGTCAACGGCTTGCCGCGTTGCCCCTTGGATCCCACCGATTTGACCGGCGATCTCTTTAGTGGCCTTGGCCGTCTGGTCCGCCAGGTTCTTAACCTCCGACGCAACAACCGCGAACCCCTTGCCGGCATCACCCGCGCGGGCCGCTTCAATCGTCGCGTTGAGCGCGAGAAGTTTGGTTTGGCTGGCAATGTCGTTGATCAGATCGATAATCTCTCCAATCGACTCGGCAGCTTGGGCAAGCCCCTTGATGCCTTCGTTGGTTTTTTCGGCTTCACTGACAGCACTCTTCGCAATCCCCGCGCATTCTGATACCTGGCGAGAGATTTCCTGCGTGGAGGATGCAAGCTCCTCGGCCGCCGATGCCACGGCCTGCACATTCGCCGATGCCTCTTCGGCGGCCGCACTGACATTGCTCGCCTGTTCGCTGGTCTGCTCCGACGTGGAAATCATGGATGCCGATGTCGTCGACAATTGTTCCGTTGCGGATTTCATGACCTCTTTCACTCGATCCGCCATATGCACCTGATTGGTGACGACGTTCCAAGATAACAGCGGGCCCAAATAGTTCCCATCTTTGTCCTTAATGGCCGCGACATTAAGGGCTAACGTTTCGTCACCCAGACTAATCAGCGTACTATGCGGCAGATTGCTCGGATCCGCCAACATACGCCGCTGATGAGCAGGGTTCTTGTGGAAGATGTCGATCGACTGGCCAAGCAGCTGATCCGCTTTAACCGGAAGCAAGTTCTCCAATGGCCGCAGCGTTTCGATGCTGGTCTTATTCAAAAAATTGATTTTGAAATCTTCCGTATCGCACATCATGACATTGATGGGCATGTTTTGAACCATCTCATGAAGGCGCTGGCTCTCAACCTCAGCCCGAACGCTGTCCGTCACAATGTTCCATGTCACCATTGCGGCAATGTATTTACCGCTCGCGTTATAGACGGCCGAGATGTACAGATCTAAGATTTCATCATCCAATTCGATCCGCGCATTGTGAGGCAGGTTTCGCGGATCGGAAAGTATGCCGCGCTGATGTTGCGGCTTCTTATGGAAAATATCGATCGATTGGCCGATTATTTCATCAGCCTTGATCGGGAGTAGATGCTCCACTTTGCGAAGTGTTTCCACCGTTGCGGAATTCGCATAATTGATCTTAAAGTCGGTGATATCGCAGGTCATGATGTTGATGGGCATGTCATCAACCATACGCTCCAACGACGCAAGGCGGTCTTCAATCTGCTCGCTGCTTACATCCCCGTTATGGGAGTCCTTGCCATTTACCGGCTTGGAATCGGTGTTCTCGTTGATCTCGCGCAGTTCGTTTTCCAATGACTCAAGCATTTTAGGCTCCGTAAATAGATTTTACTAAATTCCTGGTTTCGGTTCTCACTCTGTGTACGGTTCGTTATGCAGCCGCTTCATAGGACCGCTCGACGATCATCGGAACGTCGAGAACGATCAATAATCCCTCTTTGATCCGATAGAGCCCGCTGGACACCCGCCGCCACTCTTTGTCGAGCGTCGACGGGCAGGCTTCAAAATCGGCGTCATTCAACATTAAAACCTCGCCTACATCGTCGACCTGCAGGCTGTAGGCTTCGTCCCCACATTCGACGACGACATTGTGTTGGTCGCCCACAGTATCGGGACGCTCGAGGCTCAAAACAAAATGAAGATCGACCACGGTCACAATCCGTCCACGGAGGTTAATCGAACCTAAGATCTCCTGTGGCGATAGCGGGATGGGAGCGACTGGCTCTGACGAGATCACATCTTGCACCTGAAGCACCGGAATCCCGAACAGTTGCCCCCCCACGAAGAAGGACAAGAACTCTTTCCCACCAACCGGCTGATTGTCCGACAGATCAAATGTCATATCCCGCTCCCCCTCTATGTCTTCACGCAACATTTTCCATGGGCTCTACCGTGCTTTTCAGCATCGAAATCAGCTTGTCCCGGTTAAGCTTTTCCACGTGCCCGGTGAAGCCCGCATTCAAGCAGCGCTGAACGTCTTGCGGGCTTGCATGTGCCGACAGCGCGATCACCGGCTTTTCCGCATAAGCCGGCAGCTTGCGCAGCCCGGAAGCGAACTCGAAACCGTTGATATTCGGCATCTCCAAATCAGAGATCACAATGTCGAAATCATCTCGATCGCCGCAGATTTCGAGCCCCTGGGCACCGTCCCGCGCCTCGGTGACCGTGTAACCGGCCGTCTCCAGAATGGGAGTCAGCAGTGTGCGGAAGAAAGAACTGTCGTCCACCAGCAAGAGTTGGCGTGGCCCACCTTCTCCGAAACTTTTTTCAGTCGTTACATCGAACCAATTCTGGTGGGCCTTCTCACAATGCTGCGACGCGTCGATCAATTCCGTGGCCTTCCCGGCGATAATGGCGGTTCCTAAGACCCCAGGGTGATCGCTGGCGATTTCCACATTGATTTCCGAGTCCACAATATCCACGATTTCGTCGGCCACCAGACCGACAGCGCGGTCCTTTTCCGTGAAAACGAGGACCGGTATGTCCGCTTTGTTCTGGTAATCCTGCTGGTCGGAGAACAAGATCAAAGGCATTAGGCTCTCTCTGTACTGAATAGAGATACTGCCTCCGGCCATCTCGATCTGGTCCGGTTTGATTTCCTCGATCCGGGAGACGAGCCCAAGCGGCACAGCTTTTGGTGTTTCCGACCCAGCCTTAAACACCAACATCGACGTCGACTCTCCTGGGTGTTGGGGGCCGGACTGAGCATCAAACGTCTCATCGTTTGAAATGTTGACTTCGCCGCTCTGTTTCGCAATTCCGTTGGGATCCAAAATCATGATCACACTGCCGTCGCCGAGGATCGTGTTTCCGGCGTAGATCGGGGTGTTCCGCAGCACTCTCGAAACCGGTTTGACGACGATCTCTTCGGTATCGAAAACACGGTCGACGACGATGCCGAAATGATAGGAGCCGACGCGCGAGACAATGACGTAGATTTCGTCCCCGTCGTAATCATCCCCCAGCTCTAGAAGGGACCTCATCGCCACCAATGGCAGCAGGTGGTCACGCAACCGCAAGACTGGCGTGTTCTTAATCGACTCGATTTGACTCTTGGACTTCGGCGTCACCCGAACGAGTTCCACAACGCTGTTTTGTGGCAGCGCAAACCGCTGCTGGCCGCATTCCACGATAAGTGCCGAGATAATCGCCAAGGTCAGTGGAATTTTGATGGTAAATCGCGTCCCCTGCCCCTTTGTGGACTCGAGTTCGATCGTGCCGCCGATCTTCGAGATGTTCGTCGCGACAACGTCCATACCAACCCCGCGGCCGGAAACGCTTGTTACCGACGTCGCTGTCGAAAAACCCGGCTTAAATATAAACTGATGGATTTGTTGCTCGGACAGCCCCTCGAATTCAGCCTCGGTCGCCAACCCGGATGAAATGGCCTTAGCCTTAATCTTCGCCGCATCCAAACCCGCGCCGTCGTCGGCAATTTCAAGAATAATGTGTCCCCCTTCGTGACGGGCATTCAACAAAATCATGCCGATTTCAGGTTTACCGGCGCGAATCCGCGCGTCGGTTTCTTCCAACCCATGATCGGCCGCGTTGCGCACCATGTGAGTCAAAGGATCCTTGATTTCATCCAGTACTTGGCGGTCGAGTTCTGTCTCAGCGCCGTCCATCTGCAACTCGATCTTTTTATCCAAATCATTGGATAAATCCCGGACAATGCGCGGCAGCTTTGCCCACGCCTTCCCGATCGGTTGCATCCGCGTCAGCATCACGCTTTCCTGAAGTTCGGATGTGACCTGATTCAAACGCTGCAGTGGTGCTTTAAATTCGCTTTCGGTTTCATCACGCAAGATCTGCAAAAGCTGATTGCGCGTCAGGACAAGTTCGCTGACCACCGTCATCAGCGACTCCAACACGTCCACATTGACCCGTATGCTGCCTTTACTCTTTTTGGTGTCAGGCGCCTCATTTTGGTCCGCTACCTGACTAATTTCGGCCTCCGTCGGGGGCGTCTCTTCGGTTACCGGAGCTCCCGGCAACAATTTGCGTACCTTTTCAACACGACCGACAATCTGTGAGATCAACGCAGGATCTACGGACAATTCATTCAAAGCATCGGCCAAAAACTCCAACATGAGGTCGACATTTCGTTCCGACGCAACATGCTCAAAAATAGAAGAGAGGATTTCTTTTGCGGGCGCCAGATCCGGCGTCTCCGGTGCACCGAGAGCCCAAGCCAAGACGCACCGTTGCGCCGCTTCCAGATACTCTATCTCGATCCCCTGAAGATGAGCCACGAGGTCTTCATCTTTCGCGGCCCGCTCATTTACCAGGTCCACGACCACATCGATTGTCGCAAGACCGCCGATTTCCTCGTAAATATTGATGTCTGGAGCATCTTGTCCAGCAGTGTTCTCAACCTCAATGACGGTGCCCTGGGCAATCTGATTGAGGCGCTCGATCAGGCTCTCATCATCTCCCGAAGGCTCTTCGCCATTGTTCTCTATTTCGACGACCAGCGAGCGAATACAATCTATCGCCTCTAATATGGGCGTCATCGCCGCAGGCGTCACCTTCACCTTACCGTCCCGGAATTGGTCCAGCACGTTTTCGCCCGCATGAGCAACTTTGCCCAACCGAGGCAACCCCAGGAATCCGCAAGTCCCCTTTATAGTATGAAGCATACGGAATATATGAGAGAGAAGGTCCGGATCATCCGGGTCTTGCTCCAGCCGAACAAGCTGACCGTCCAATATTTCGAGGCTTTCGTTTGTTTCAGCCAGGAATTCTTGCAGAAGATCGTCCATACTCAGCCCCCGTCATTCGTTTCCAGGAAACGATGAAGCTACGGCCAGGCACCCCTTCCCCTCGGATGAAATGCTTTCTGAACTTGGAAATCCAATCATTTCGCAGCCGCGAAATGACCCCAGTCCCCCAGTCGCAACTCAGTTTGTGTAGAGATGATTGCTCAGCTAGACCTAATTTTGGATTAATCTATGATAATAACATGGATTATGTTCTAAATCTATTTTTTGGTGTATTATTATACAAAACACGTCAAAGTTTCCCTCTCGACAGCGTCTGCATCTGCGTCGATTGGCGTAATACGCGCCGACTTTTCGTGTCCTTCGCCTCGCCTAATTTGGTACCGTGACGATAGGGATTCAAAAGCCCATCTTCCATAACCGCGTACAGATTCTTCTGAGAAGCGACGATGAAATGATCAGCGACAATCCAGCCTTTGAAAACTTCATTTCCGAAAATCGTTGGGCGGTCCTCACATCGCTCCGCAAAGACGGACATCCCGTCAGCTCTTGGGTGGCCTATGCCCGCCAGGGTGACACGCTGGTGGTGAGCACCCCGGGGCGTACCTTCAAACGGCGCTCGCTGGCGCGCGACCCTCGGGTCACGCTCTTGATCTCCAACGATGCGGCGCCCTTCAATTATGTGTCGGTCGAAGGAACCGCGGATATTGAGACCGAGGATCTGGTTGGCCCCACCCGCGCCGTCTTCGCCAACATCAAGGATATGGGGTTCGACGAACCGGCCGATTTGGAGCAATGGCTCAGCGATCAGGAGCGGGTGATCATTCGCATTCAGCCACAACGGGTGAGCGGCGTCATCCGCTGATCCTGCGGAAAAACTCCTCCTCGCGCCGTGCCCTTCGACCTGGTAAACTGCAGCCAGGGAGTCGGCGAGCTCAGGGGGACGTCATGATCGGCATTCGAATGTTGGCGGCGGCCACGGCCTATTGCGTGGTGTTGTTGGAAGTATATTCGGGCGCCATCGGCGGACCTGTCTGGTGGGTCGCGCCCGGCGCCTTAGTTATCGCTTTGCTGTCGGCGCTCTCCATTTTCGGTCTGGGCGGCGCGCCCCAACCCGGCACCGACTCTCCGGTTGCCGGCTTTTTTCAATGGGTTCTCATCATCGGAACGGCGGTTGCAATGTCCTATTTCGCCAATTACTTCGGACGGGAAATGCTGCCGGATATCGTAGCGGAGAGGGCTGCATATGAAGCGCTGATGGAAGGCGGGACAGCCGCTCCCAATGGCGGCGACACCCCTTAAACGCCGTTTTGAGGCCGCCGCCAATCCACCGTTACCGGCTGGGGCGGCACATCCTTCAGAAAAGCATATTTGCCGTTCTCTTTGATATGTTCCAGCACCCATGCGTCGAGGCCGCGTACAGACCGGAACTCCACCGTATACTGATTGCCCTCAAACTTGTATTCCAGAAAGCCTAAGGCCGGATCGCATCCGTCCCGGGGTGCCGCCGGCTGAAACGCCGTTGACGGACACCAATGATGCGCGATGCCATCAACACTAAACGTTTGACGCTGATGCACATGCCCGCAGGCGACAAACCGGGCACCCGATTCCAGCAGCAAATCGTGCAATCGGCCCTGGACGCGCGGCGATACCGTCGTTGCCGGTTGAGGCGCTTCCCCCGGCCCCTCGGCAAACAATGGTTTGTGTAAGAACAACCCCACGGGCCCGCGATGGGCGCTTAGTTCCGCATCAAGCCACTGCCACTGATCGTCTTCATCGCTAAAGCCCGTGTTAAACAACTGGCTGTTAATCCCCAGGAGAAGCCAGTCGCCCAATCGCTCGCGCCAACGGCAAGGCCCAAATCGCTCCTGATACACGGCCAGGCGGTGGTGTGTGATCGGCTGATCCAAATGTTCACCGCCCGGTTCTTCCCCCACATCATGGTTACCGGGCAGGAACCGAACGGGGGCCTCGATCAGATGATGAGCCCAGAGGGCGAAATCCAAATCCTCTTCGGTTTCGGGTCCATTCACCGACAGGTCACCGCTGGACACCACAATATCGGGCGGCGCGGCATTGATTGCCGTGGCCACGCGTTGAAAATTATCGAAAAAGAACCCGTGTTGGGCACTCAAATGGGTATCGGAAATTTGTATCAGACGGTGCATGTGCAGACGCTATCGCGACTTGATTGCAAAATTGCGACGGCGTCAAAAAACCGTTATGACAGAGAGGCTTGCCGCAAGGCGGCAATCGCGGCCGGGCGCCTTTCGGCCGCGGCGGGGGTATAAACTGGCGTGGAGCGAGAAGCGATGGACCAGCCCGCAGCGACCATATCGGCCGCGCGGACGATGGCGGAGGATACGCAAGCGCTCGAACTTGCGGTCATCGTGCCGACATATAAAGAGGCTGAAAACGTCTTAACGCTGATCAATCGGCTGAGGGATGTATTGCGCGCATTACGCTTTGAGATCATTGTCGTTGACGATAACAGCCCGGACGGCACGGCCGACCGAGTTCGCCAATTAGCCATTTCAGATCCGCGCATACGATGCTTGGAGCGTATCGGCCGCAGAGGCCTATCCAGCGCCTGCATCGAAGGCCTTATGGCCACGTCCGCACCTTGCGCAGCCATTATCGACGGCGACTTGCAACACGATGAACGGTTATTGCCGAAAATGCTTGCAACGCTGCGCGAACAAAATCTGGAGATTGTGGTTGGATCTCGCTACGCGCACGGGGGTGGAACAGATCAATGGGACGAAACACGTCTGCGCGCATCTCAACTTGCAACCCGAATAAGCCGCTATGCAACGCGTGTGGAACTGACCGATCCCCTCAGCGGCTTCTTTATGATCCGCACCGACGTTTTAAGGCAGCTCGCGCCGCGTTTGTCGGGCGTCGGTTTCAAAATTTTGCTGGACATCTTTGCCTCGGCACCCGGGCCCCTCAAACATGCAGAAATTCCGTACACATTTCGCAGCCGGACACAGGGACAAAGTAAACTCGACTCTCGCGTTGCACTCGAATTCCTCGAGTTACTGCTGGACAAATCAGTCGGGCGCTATGGTATCCCCGCCAAATTTGTCATGTTCGGACTTGTCGGCTCGACCGGCGTGATCGTTCACATTGCCGTGCTGGCATTCTGTTTTCAGATCCTCACGATGAGCTTCGCAACAGCCCAGATCTTGGCTACGGGCACGGCAATGACATTCAATTTCTTCCTGAACAACGTCTTCACCCATTACGACCGTCGTTTAGGCGGCTGGGGATTGCTTTGGGGCTGGATGAGCTTTTGCGCTGCCTCATCGGTCGGCGCTGTCGCTAATGTGGGCGTCGCCGTCTACCTTTATCAGGCGTACGACACATTCTGGCTGGCGTCGGCCATTGCCGGCATTCTTGTGGGCGTGGTCTGGAATTATGCCATTACGTCGATCTTCACATGGCAGCGACGTGGCTGATGGCAAAACGGCGGTCAAGCAGAGTAGAAATCAATGCTGCATAGATTAAATCGAGCGGCCCAAGCGACGATGACGGCCACGTCGTCTACAGCATGGGGTATGCTCTCGGGCAATGGAGATCTTTTCCGCAGCTTGATCCTGGCGGTCATCGCCTTGCACATCGCCGGCAGCATTGCCGCGGTCTTGACCAATGTGATGCTGCATGGCGACGGCGCCTATTTTGTATTTGCGCTGGCACTGGAAGATGCCTGGGCGCTGAAATGGCGGGATATTTCCGCCCGCGCATCAATATATCTATTCACGGTGTTGCCGACCTACTGGATCAGTCAGGCCGCCGACCTCAGCCCGCTGGACATCGCCAAGTTGAACGGCTTTATCTTCTACGCCGTACCGGCTTTGCAATATGCCGTTGCCGCTGCCATCGTTTGGCGATCGCATCCGGAATATCTTGTCTTTCCGGTGGTGCAATATGCGCTCTCGACCAGTCTCGGATACGGCTTTCCTTCCGAAATATTGCTCGCCCCGGGCTTCTTGTGGATCGCTCTATTCTTGGTACTGACAAATAGGGTTTGGTCCGTATGGTTTGCGGCGGCTTTCGCAGCCCTCGTCTTTTGCCACGAACTCGCCCTGCCCGCCGCTTTGATAACTGCCGGGCTCGCATTGACGAAGTTGTATGAGGGCGGGGGTAAAACGATCTACACCCCGAAATTCGTCATCATGTCGCTTTTTCTCGGCGGCGCGTTCGGGACATTCATCCTGATACAAGTATTCGGCGGAGCCGCCGGATCCAGCAGCAACATTATCTATGTTTTCGACCCCCGGCGGGTGCTGAATAATCCGAGCATGTGGCTCGTCTTCGCACTGACGGCCGCCACGGCCCTAACGGTACATCGCATCGGACGCCCCGCCGGCCCGCGATGGGTGGTGCCGGTGTTGATCATCGCGGCTGCCTTGCTGCCACTGGTCCTGCAATCCACCGCAACGACTCTCGATTTCGAACAAGGCCGCTACGATTCCACGCGCACGGTTGTCGGTGGCTTCATGTTCTTGCTGACCGCGGTATTCGCCGCATCGCTCTTACACAGCGCGGAGCCGGCATCTCGATCCTTTCATACCAATAGGTTTACGGTGTTTTGCGCTCTAGCGGTCGCTTTGGCTGTGACCACCGGCAGCGCCGCCGCCTTTTTGCGGGATTGGTCTTATGCCCAACGCGGCCTGGCTAAGGCCGTCACACCGTCCGAAACGGCCAACACCCCAATATTCATTCCGTATCAGCAGGCCCGCGCGTTCATGACCGCTCGCGAGCGCCGTGCCATGGATCGGATCGACTTTCATTGGGCCTTGCCATATCGATCGATCGTTTTGGCGGACACCAAGCTGCCGAGCCGAATTGTGTATTCCGAACATACCGACTACCAGGGCGCCTGCCGGGAGCTTGCGTCGGTCAATGTCACAGGAACGGTGCTTTCTCCCGCAATCGTCGAAAGCTACCGGCAATTTACTTGCGCACATCCATCACCCCCGCCGGTCGATACGATTTCCAGGCGGTTTCTTCGCTGGTTACGCGAGATGCTTGGGCTTTCTCAATAACCTCTTTGCGCTAGAGGGGATCGATGTCCCCACGGGTTTGATCCTCGGCAAAGCGTTTTTGAAACGCCGTAAACCGCCCCTCCGCAATGGCCCCACGAATGTCGGCCATGAGCTGCTGATAGTAATGCAAGTTGTGCCATGTCATCAGCATGGCCCCAAGGATCTCATTCGACTTGACCAGATGGTGCAGATAGGCTCGCGAATAATCGCGTGAGGCCGGACAATCACTGTTTTCGTCCAATGGCCGGGGATCTTCCGCATGCCGCGCGTTACGAATGTTGACCGGACCGTAACGGGTGAATGCTTGACCGGTCCGCCCGGACCGGGTGGGCAATACGCAATCGAACATGTCGATACCGCGTGCAACTGCTCCGACAATGTCGTCGGGTTTGCCGACCCCCATCAAGTAACGCGCTTTTTCGGATGTCATGTGAGGCACGGTTTCCTCCAGCACCCGAAACATGATCTCCTGACCTTCTCCAACCGCCAGTCCGCCCACCGCATAGCCGTCGAAACCGGTCTCTTCCAGCGTTGCCACCGACCTCTGGCGCACATCGGCATACACGCTGCCCTGCACGATACCGAAAAGGGCACCGTGGTTCGGTAAGTTGCGGTGATGGTCTCTGGAGCGCCGCGCCCAACGCATAGACAGCTCCATCGACTGGCGTGCTTCATCGTGCGTCGCCGGATGGGGCGTGCATTCATCCAACACCATGACGATGTCGGAGCCCAAGAAATTCTGGATTTCCATGGACCGTTCTGGCGTTAGCAGGTGTTTCGACCCGTCGATATGGGATTGGAAGGCAACGCCCTCTTCGGTCATCTTCCGAAGCTGGGCCAATGACATGACCTGAAAGCCGCCCGAATCCGTTAGAATCGGTCGCTGCCAATTCATAAACCGGTGTAACCCGCCAAGGCGGGCGATGCGCTCGGCGCCCGGTCGAAGCATCAAATGATAGGTATTCCCCAGGATGATATCTGCCCCGGTCTCCCTCACTTGATCCGTGTACATAGCTTTCACGGTGCCGGCCGTGCCCACGGGCATAAATGCCGGCGTGCGAATATCGCCCTTCCGTGTAGAAAGAATGCCCGTGCGGGCGGCTCCATCCGTCGCCGCAATGGTCAGGTGCGCACTCACGCAGCGGCCCTTTCAATCAGACACGCATCGCCATAGGAGTAGAAGCGGTACTTCGCCTCGATGGCATGGGCATAAGCGCGCTTCATTATCTCTGTGCCACCAAAGGCATAAATCAGCATCAAGAGGGTCGACTTCGGCAGGTGGAAATTCGTCATCAGAAGGTCTGCTGACAGAATTTGATCGCCAGGCGTAATGAAAATGTCGGTTTCGCCTTGAAAAGCTTTAAATGATCTATCGGGTTGAACCGCGGTTTCCAGCAAGCGCAGACTGGTAGTGCCCACCGCCACGATGCGCCGCCCTTCTTCGCGCGCAAGATTAAGCTGGTCGGCCGTGTCGGTTGAGATGTCGCCCCACTCGCTGTGCATGCGGTGGTCTTTTACCCGTTCCGCCTTAACCGGCAAAAAGGTGCCCGCCCCCACATGCAGCGTTAGGAAAGCGAATTCTATGCCCGCCGCCCGCAACCCGTCGAGCAGTGCGTCGCTCAGGTGAAGGCCGGCGGTGGGCGCGGCGACGGCGCCGTCGACCCGGGCATAGGTGGTTTGATAATCACTCAGATCGCGGGCACTGGGCGCCCGCTTTGATGCAATGTAAGGGGGCAAGGGCATCGTTCCCACCGCGCTGAGCCGCTCCATGAAGCTCGCCGCTTCCCCATCGAACTGCAAGCGGCACTCGCCCTCATCCCCTTTGTCTATCACCGTCGCGGTCAAGCGGTCGGAAAAGCTGACCAGGTCTCCGACGGCCAAACGCTTCGCCGGCTTGGCAAAGGCCGCCCATTCAAGAGCCCCGTGACTCCGATGGAGGGTAAACTCGACGGTAGCACCCTGCCCGGTTTCATCCCGTGGCGGGCGCCGACCGGTGAGGCGGGCCGGAATGACTTTGGTATCGTTCATCACCAACACGTCGCCGGCACGCAGGATCTGCGGCAATTCCGCGACGACACGGTCCGAATATGCCCCGTGCGAAACACAGAGCAATCGCGCGGATTCCCGCGGTTCGGCCGGTTCAAGAGCGATTCGGTCCGAGGGCAGATGGAAATCGAAATCGCTTGTCTTCATTCAGGAGATGAGCGCGGGCTACCCGTCTGAGAGCTTCATGCTGATGATGTGGTCAGGGTCGACAACCGGTTCGCCCCGCTTGATCTTGTCCACATGCTCCATGCCGTTGGTCACTTCGCCCCAAACCGTATACTGACCGTCCAGATAGCCTGCATCGTCGAAACAGATGAAGAACTGGCTGTCGGCACTGTCCGGGTCCGCCGCGCGCGCCATGGAAACCGTACCGCGCTTATGTGGCTCACGGCTAAACTCTGCGGCGAGCTTCTGTCCAGAGCCCCCCATGCCCGTGCCTGTTGGGTCGCCGGTCTGCGCCATAAAGCCGTCAATCACGCGGTGAAAAACGATGCCGTCATAAAAACCGTCGCTGACCAATTGTGAGATGCGGGCCACGTGATTGGGCGCCAAGTCGGGCCGCAATTTGATGGTTACCTCACCACCGGTGAGCTGCATGATGATGTTACCGCCCTCGGCCATGGTATTCCCCTTTCTGAAGAGCCGCGCGCATGCGCGAGCGTATTAGTTGACGTGGCAGTCCAATGCCATCGCCCTGTAAACTTTATCGGATTTGAGGCTGGCGCCCCCATCCACATCGGCGGCGACGCGCATCTTTAAAATCCGATCGGGGTCGCCTTTAATGACACCGTCCCGGTCCGGATCGCCTTTTTTGATCTTATCTACATGCTGAATGCCACTGATCACTTCACCCCAAACCGAATAGCGTCCGTTCAAGCTGTCATTATCGTTCAGCATAATGAAAAACTGACTGTTCGCACTGTCTTCGGGGGTACCGCGGGCCATGGACAAAACACCCCGTAAGTGACACTTACGGCTGAATTCCGCTTTGAGATCGGGCAGCTTTGAACTGCCCCGGCCTGTGCCCGTCGGGTCGCCGGTTTGCGCCATGAATCCGGGGATCACCCGGTGAAACACGATACCGTCATAAAACCCTTGGCGGGCAAGCGTTTTGATCCGCTCCACATGCCCCGGCGCGACATCCGGAAACAGTTGGATGATCACGCGGCCGTCTTTAAGGTCGAGATAAATGGTGTTCTCCGGGTCCGGCTCCGGAGCGGCTGCGAGCGCGGCACTACTGCTTAGGGCCAAGAAAACGGCCATGACCATTCCAAGCGCTGTCGACACGTTGTTATACACAGAATCAAAAAACGACATGGAGTTCTCCTAACTCACGGATACCAGTTTTTTGGCTTTGAGTTTCGTGACGAGCTGTTCACGCACATAAGGCGTCGTAAAGGCGGAAATGTCGCCGTCAAGGCGCGCGATTTCTTTCACCAATTTGGAGGCAATCGCCTGATGGCTCGCTTCCGCCATAAGAAACACCGTCTCCACATTGGGGTTCAGCTTGGCGTTCATACCCACCATCTGAAATTCATACTCAAAATCCGAGACGGCCCGGAGGCCCCGGATAATGATCTGCGCGCCAACCTTTTCACAGAAGTGCATGAGCAAAATATCGAAGGGTTCGACCGAAATGCGTGCGGATGTGCCTTCCAGAAACCCCTTGGTTTCCCGGTGGACCATGTCCACCCGTTCTTCCAGGTTGAACAGCGGCCCCTTGTCCTCGTTGATGGCCACGCCGATCACCAGATGATCCACCAATTTCAAGGCACGCCGGATGATGTCCAAATGCCCTTTTGTGATGGGATCGAATGTCCCCGGATAAAGGCCAACTCTCTCCATGCCGTCCTACTTTCTCGCCAATGCCCGAACAAACCGGGGCTGTTTTAGCGTGTCTCGGGCCCAAGCTCCAGAGCTAGGGCAAAATGGCAGGCTACGCGGGGTCTTCTACGCCCTCACCTTCTTCGTTTTCGGAGCTTTCCACGACCCGTTCCACGGAAACCACATTCTCGTCTTGGGCGGTTTTAAACAGTGTAACGCCCTGGGTATTGCGCCCCGCGACACGCACATCATTAACCGGACAGCGGATCATCTGACCTTGATCGGTCACCAGCATAATTTGATCGGATTCTTCAATGGGGAACGAGGCCACCACATTGCCGTTCCGGGCGGATGTCGTGATTGCGATGATGCCCTGACCGCCGCGATTGGTTTGGCGGTATTCGTAGGCTGACGTACGTTTGCCGTAGCCGTTTTCCGTGACTGTCAGCACAAATTGCTCATACGCGCCCAATTCCGCATAGCGTTCGGCGGAAATTGTGGCTTCGGCACCGTTCTCCTCTTCGGCCGGCTCGTCCGCGCTGTCCTCTCCGGTTGCCGCGCGACGGGCGGCATTGGATTGCTTCAGATAGGCCCTGACTTCGTCGGGCTCCACCTCTACATGGCGCAGGATGGTCATGCCGATCACCCAATCGTCGCCCGCAAGTTTAATACCGCGTACGCCCACCGACGCCCGTCCCTTGAAGACACGCACGTCGGGCACGGCAAACCGGATGGATTTCCCACGATAGGTGGTCAGAAGGACATCGTCGTCCTCCTCGGTGCAAATCGCCACGCCGATAATCTTGTCGGTCCCGCCGCCGTTTTCTTCGAGCTTCATGGCGATCTTGCCATTGGCCATGACATTGACGAAGTCGGACAGTTCGTTTCGGCGCACAGTGCCACGGCTGGTCGCGAACATGACCTGGAGCTTGGACCAACTGGCCTCATCCTCCGGCAAAGGCATCAGCGAGGTGATGGTTTCACCCTCCGACAACGGCAGAATGTTGACCATCGCTTTGCCGCGGGCCTGAGGCGTTGCCAGAGGCAAACGCCAAACTTTCATTTTGTAGGCCATGCCGGTGGAGGAGAAGAACAGGACCGGCGCATGCGTATTGGCCACAAAGACCCGAGTGACGAAATCTTCCTCGCGCGTCGCCATCCCGGCGCGGCCACGTCCGCCGCGCCGCTGCGCGCGATAGGCTGCCAGAGGCACCCGCTTGATGTAACCGTTATGGGTGACGGTGACGACCATGTCCTCGCTTTGGATCAGGTCTTCATCGTCGACTTCGAACTCCTGCTCGACGATTTCGGAACGTCTTGGGTCGGCAAATTCCTCGCGAACCTGCTGAAGCTCGCCGCGGATAATGCCAAGCAGCCGATCGCGGCTGCGCAGGATATCGAGATAATCTTCGATGGCCTCGCCGAGTTTCTTTAACTCGTCGCCGATCTCATCACGGCCTAAGGCCGTCAAACGCTGCAAGCGTAAGTCCAGAATGGCACGGGCCTGTTCCTCGCTGAGCTGAATTGTGCCGTCGTCCCGCAAGCGGTGCCGCGGATCTGCGATCAGAGCGATCAGCGGCGCAATGTCTTTGGCCTCCCAATGGCGCTCCATCAATTGCCGGCGGGCGGTGGCCGGATCGGGTGCCGCGCGGATCAAGCGCACTACCTCGTCTACATTGGCAACGGCGATCACCAAGCCCACCAGAATATGTGCCCGGTCGCGCGCTTTGTTGAGTTCGAATTTGGTGCGCCGGGTGATGACTTCTTCACGGAACGTCAGGAAAGCCTGGATCAGGTCTTTCAGCCCCATCAATTCCGGGCGGCGGCCGTTCAAGGCAAGCATGTTCATCCCAAAGGACGACTGCAGGGGCGAATAGCGGTAAAGCTGGTTGAGCACCACGTCCGGCACGGCGTCCCGACGTAACTCGATGACCACCCGCATGCCGTCCCGGTCGGATTCATCGCGCAGTTCGCCGATGCCTTCGATCCGCTTGTCGCGCACCAGCTCCGCGATCTTTTCGATCATCGCAGCCTTGTTCACCTGATAGGGAATTTCAGTGATGATGATCGCTTCGCGGTCTTTACGAATTTCTTCGATCTTCACCCGGCCGCGCATGACGACGGACCCACGGCCCTTAACATAAGCGGCGCGAATGCCCGCGCGCCCCATGATAAGGCCACCGGTCGGAAAGTCCGGCCCCGGAATAATCTCCATCAGCTTTTCCAGCGAAACTTCCGGGTCGTTCAGACAGGCCAGACAGCCATCGATCACCTCGCCCAAATTGTGCGGCGGGATGTTCGTCGCCATACCCACAGCGATACCACCGGCGCCATTGACCAGCAGATTGGGAAAACGCGCCGGTAAAACCGTCGGTTCCTGCTCCGAATTGTCGTAATTGTCCTGAAAATCGACAGTATCTTTGTCGATGTCTTCAAGCAGGGCATGGGCGGGCTTGCCCATGCGCACTTCCGTGTAACGCATGGCAGCAGGCGGATCACCGTCGACGGACCCGAAATTGCCCTGCCCGTCCAGCAGCGGCAGACGCATGGAAAAGTCCTGCGCCATACGCACCAGCGCGTCGTAAATCGATTGATCCCCATGCGGATGATATTTACCGATAACATCGCCGACCACGCGCGCCGACTTCCGGTACGGCTTGTTCCAGTCATAGCCGTTTTCATGCATCGAAAACAGGATGCGCCGGTGCACCGGCTTCAGCCCGTCGCGCACGTCCGGCAGTGCCCGGCTGACAATGACACTCATCGAATAGTCCAGATAGGACCGTTGCATCTCGTCTTCGATGGAGATGGGCGAAATGTCGAATTTAGGCGTTTCGGGCGGTCCGCCTTCCCCGTCGGGGGGCGGTGGATTTGATGTGTCAGACAAGGGCGTGCGCTTGAGTTGAGTGGTTAACGTTAGGGACAATGCGGGAGCCGCAGCGCCTTTTCGGCCACTCTGTCAATGCCCCGCAACTTTCCGTAGGAATCTGTCGCAAAATTATCATCTTTCCCCGGCGCGGGCAAACCGAACCACTGGGAAAACACACTGTAACCCTTTGTATTTATTGATTTTTTGCGCACACCAAAAAAGTTTGGCCGCTATGTTGCGCAAGACACAGAAAACCCGGGCCGCAGACCTCAAAAAAGCCTGCCGGAGACCCGGGTTTCGACTGCGTGGTCGTCGCTGGCGGCACCCCTAGAACGGGATTTCGTCGTCCAAGTCTTGAGAAAAATTACCGCCAGACGAGGGGTTGCCCGCATCGAAATTGCTGGACGACTCACCCATACCGCCGCCCCCGCTGTTGCGCGAATCAAGCATGGTGAGCGTGCTGTTAAAGCCCTGAAGCACCACCTCGGTCGAATAGCGGTCCTGACCCGATTGGTCCTGCCATTTACGTGTCTGTAATTGGCCTTCAATGTATACTTTTGAGCCTTTCCTCAAATATTGCTCGGCCACTTTGGCAAGCCCCTCCGAGAAGATCACCACCCGGTGCCACTCGGTTTTTTCGCGCCGTTCTCCCGTATTCCGGTCGCGCCACGACTCCGACGTGGCCAACCTCAGATTCACAATCGGCCGTCCGTCTTGGGTATGGCGCACTTCCGGATCTGCGCCCAAATTGCCCACCAGGATCACCTTATTCACACTGCCAGCCATTTTGACGCCTCCTTTTTGGCCGCGCATTCGCCTTGCGCATCTCTCCTGCCAGAATCTGTCACGGTTCGATTGACTCGATTCCCAGAAGGCCGCACTTTGTCGATCTAAACCGCGTCGGTCAATTAGTGCTTTGCTTCCGGGAGGCGGAGCCTATGTATCAATGGGAGAGCGGCCAAGCGCCATCTCTCCGTTCTTCCGACCTTTATCGCAAAATAAAGCCCGTTTCCAAGGCCTCACAGTGACCGCAAAAACTATTCACGTTCAAGGTGCTCGAGAACATAATCTCAAAAACGTCGATGTGGCGATTCCCCGCGACAAGCTGGTAGTGATCACCGGGCTTTCCGGCTCGGGCAAATCGTCCCTGGCGTTCGATACGATCTACGCCGAAGGGCAGCGGCGCTATGTGGAAAGCTTGTCGGCCTATGCCCGGCAGTTCCTAGAACTGATGCAAAAGCCGGACGTGGATCAGATCGACGGGTTGAGCCCGGCGATCTCCATCGAACAAAAGACCACTTCGCGCAATCCGCGCTCCACCGTGGGAACGGTAACCGAGATTTACGATTACATGCGGCTGCTATTTGCGCGCGTCGGCATTCCCTATTCGCCGGCCACGGGCCTGCCGATTGAGAGCCAAACCGTGAGCCAGATGGTGGACCGGGTGATGGATCTGCCCGAGGGCACGCGTCTTTACTTGCTGGCGCCGATTATCCGCGGCCGCAAAGGCGAATACCGAAAAGAATTCGCGGATCTCATGAAGCGCGGCTTCCAGCGCGTTAAAGTGGATGGCGCGTTCCATGAAATCGACGCGGTGCCGGCACTCAACAAAAAGGTCAAACACGATATCGACGTGGTGGTGGATCGGGTGGTCGTGCGCGATGGTCTAGGCAACCGCTTGGCGGACTCAATCGAAACCGCCCTGCAATTGGCCGATGGCATCGCTGTGGCCGAGTTTGCGGATCTTGCCGACGGTGAAGCGGAAGCGCGGCGCATTATTTTTTCGGCGAAGTTCGCCTGCCCGGTCTCCGGTTTCACCATCGAGGAAATCGAACCGCGCCTATTCTCGTTCAACAATCCTTTCGGTGCCTGCCCGACCTGCGACGGGTTGGGCAGCCAGCATTATTTCGATCCGGAATTGATCGTGCCGGACGACCGGTTGAGCTTGCGCGACGGTGCTATTGCGCCTTGGTCGAAAACCACCTCTCCCTATTACCAACAAACGCTGGAGAGCCTGGCCCGCAAGTTCCGCTTCGGTATGACCAAGTCGTGGAGCGAACTGTCCGATACAAATCAGGACATCGTTTTATACGGATCGGGGAAACAAGAAGTCACCTTTGTATACGACGACGGGTTGCGACGATACGAAACCAAAAAACCATTCGAAGGGGTGATCCCTAATCTAGAACGGCGTTGGCGCGAGACCGACTCCTCTTGGGTACGTGAAGAAATCGAACGCTTCCAAGGAATCACCAGTTGCGAAGCCTGCGGCGGTTTTCGTCTGAAGCCCGAAGCCCTGGCGGTAAAGATCAACGAGCTGCATATCGGCCAAGTGTCGCAAATGTCGATCAAACAGGCAGGTGCCTGGTTCGACGACTTGCCGAAGCATCTGACCGCCAAACAGAACGAAATTGCCGGACGCATTCTAAAGGAAATCCGCGAGCGACTTTTCTTCCTGAATAATGTGGGCCTGGAATATCTGTCGCTGTCACGAAACTCGGGCACGCTGTCGGGCGGCGAATCCCAACGGATCCGTTTGGCGTCGCAAATCGGATCCGGCCTGACCGGCGTGCTGTACGTGCTGGACGAACCGTCCATCGGCCTGCATCAACGAGACAATGAACGGCTTCTTGAAACCCTTAAACGCCTTCGCGATCTGGGCAATACCGTGGTCGTGGTAGAGCACGACGAAGAAGCAATTCTGTGCGCGGATCATGTGGTCGATATGGGTCCCGGCGCCGGCGTCCATGGCGGCGAAGTGGTCGCCGAGGGCACGCCCAAAAAGGTCATGCAGAATTCGCGCAGCCTGACCGGTCAGTACCTGACGGGTTTCAAGCAAGTGCCCCTGCCAGACGAACGCCGCCCGATATCGACCGAGCGCTGTTTGAAAGTTGTCGGTGCAACGGAAAACAATCTCAAAGATGTCACCGCTGAAGTTCCTCTCGGTACGTTCACTTGCGTTACCGGCGTGTCCGGTGGCGGGAAGTCCACCTTGATTATCGAGACTCTGTACAAAGCAACCGCGAGGCGCTTGAACGGTGCGCGCGAGCATCCGGGCGCGCATGATGACATTCAAGGTCTGGAATTTCTCGACAAGGTCATTGATATCGACCAATCGCCCATAGGGCGGACGCCCCGGTCGAATCCGGCCACCTATACGGGCGCGTTCACACCGATCCGCGAATGGTTTGCGGGTCTGCCGGAAGCCAAAGCGCGCGGCTATAAACCCGGCCGCTTTTCCTTCAACGTCAAAGGCGGCCGCTGCGAGGCGTGCCAAGGCGACGGCGTCATCAAGATCGAGATGCATTTTTTGCCGGACGTCTACGTCCAATGCGACCAGTGCAAGGGCAAGCGCTACAACCGCGAAACGTTGGAAATCAAATTCAAAGATCAATCCATTGCCGACGTGCTCGACATGACCGTCGAAGACGGCGCCGAGTTCTTCAAAGCGGTGCCCGCGGTTCGTGAGAAGCTCGACACGCTGAAGCGTGTTGGGCTCGGCTATATCAAAGTCGGGCAGCAGGCCACCACCCTTTCCGGCGGCGAGGCCCAGCGCGTTAAGCTTGCCAAGGAACTGTCACGGCGGGCGACCGGACGCACCCTGTACATTCTGGACGAGCCGACCACCGGCCTCCACTTTGAAGATGTGCGCAAGCTTCTAGAAGTGCTCCACGAGCTGGTCGATCAAGGCAACACCGTGGTCGTGATCGAGCACAATATGGAGGTCATCAAAACCGCCGATTGGATTTTGGATCTGGGCCCCGAAGGCGGCGATGGCGGCGGAGAGATTGTGGCTGCCGGCACGCCGGAAGACGTTGCCTCTGCCAAACGCAGTCATACTGGCCGCTTCCTCAAAGAGATCTTCGCCAGACGCCCGACAAGACGTCCCGTCGCCAAGAAGGCCCCTTCGAAAAAGACCAATGGCCGAGCCAAGACAAACGGCGCGGCTTCGCCGAAGAAGAAAGCGTCTCGGTCGCGGACCGCCCCCAAGGCCAAGCGCGCGCCCCGTGCACGCGCCGGCGCGTGAGCAACCAAGTTTCTACCGCCGGTTCCGCGGCCTAACGCCCACCCGAGTTCGCCTCACGATGACGAACGTTCGTAAATTCAGCTATCTGAAGAACCGGAAGGCGGCGGTGTGTTACCGGGAGGTGCCTCCGGCGGATTGATTGCGGCAGTCGTATTTTCTGTACCGGGCACCAACGCTTCATAAACACCCGAAATGAAGCCGATCGACACCGATGCCACGAAGAGCTGAACGATCGCTGCAAAAAGGGCTTGGACCGGATTGGAGGCAAGCCCGCCGTCGACAAACGAGCCCACAAGCCCGATCGCACCGAGGATCGCAAAGATTACGGCCATCACAATCCCGACCAGCAATCCGGCGAGAAGAATGCGCCAAAAATTACCTTCCGTCTTCTCGAACGCCTTGCCGAGATCTATGGGATTATCAAGCGCCGTGAGTGCCGGCAGCAAGGCCAGCCGAATAAAGGCGAATATCAGGGCAAGGCTCAAAAGAAACCCGAGAATGGACGACACATAGAGAGCGATCCAGCCCGGGATCAGACCGGCAATGGCATAGCCCACAAAAACGATGGTCAGATTGCGTTCCCGGTCCCCGAAGTTAAGGGAAAACGTGTCCGTCTTCGGTGTCTCCTTCAGGAGATAATATCGGAACAGTGGCGCCGCCAGCATCGCCGTTGCCACACCGATCCCAAGTTGCCCGAGAAAGGCGGCAAAGATGCCGCCGACAAAGGAAAGCAAAACCAACCAAATAAAAAGCGCGCCAAAAGGAGCAACGCCGAGCTGAACGATCAAGCCCAGGTTTTCGAATGTCCTGGAGAACGCACCGGTTGCAGTCGGCACCACGTCGAGATTTTGAGCCATGTTTTTCTCCCCGAATCGATCTGCATATTGTTTCCGATCGGATCGAACGAGGCAAATCCGGTATTTCGGCTGGCATGGCCCTCCGCCCCGCCCTATCATTCTCTAAGATATCCCGAAGGATGTGGCCTCATGACATTTGCCGAATTCTCAACCTATGACGCGGTCGGGCTGGCCGAGCTGGTGCGGAAAAAAGACGTAACCCCGCTGGAGCTGGTGGACGCCGCGATCGAGCGCGCAGAGCGCCACAACGACAAACTGAATGCCATTGTTTATCGCGCCTTCGACGAAGCCCGGGACATGGCCGCGAAGCCGCTGCCTGACGGCCCCTT
>JANQMY010000564.1 GCA_028279895.1 Alphaproteobacteria bacterium | reverse complement strand
ACTGGGTCGGCCAGATCGCCAAAAAACTGGGAAAGACGCGCCGTCACTTCCTTACCTCAAGCTGCGGTGCCGCGGGCACATTGTTGGCCATGAACCACGCCTTCGCCGAAGCCGGCCGCACCGGCGGGTATTTCGAGGTCAGCGCGGACGCGGCATTCGAACCCGACGTCGCCGCCGCGACGGTCGAAGGCAATGAGTTCATTTTCGATGTCCAAGGCCATCACGTGAACCCGCACGGAAAATGGCGCGACCAAATGGTGAACCAATGGAAGGTCGGATTGCGCTTCTTCCCGCAGGCAAGCTGCAAAACGGAAGAAGACTCTATCGCTTGTTTCTCGGCGGAAAACTTCATTCGGGAGATTTTCCTCGACAGCGATACCGACCTTTGCGTCCTGTCGGCAGTACCCGCCGCACCGAACGACAACCCTCTGTCTACAGAGGAAGCTGCCGCCACCCGCGCTATGGTGGACGCCATGGAAGGGGATCACCGCCTGATGATTCATGGGTTGGTTCATCCGCAACTTCCCGGCGCCATCGAAAACATGCAAACTCAAGTGGAAGACTTCAAAATCTCTGCCTGGAAGACCTACACCCAGTGGGGCCCGAACGGCCGCGGGTTTTGGCTCTATGACGAGGAATACGGCATTCCCATGATAGAGCGCGCGCGCGAACTTGGGGTGAACATCATTTGCGCGCATAAAGGGCTGCCACTGCCCGGCATTTTGTTCGGTGGCCGTTACACTAAGTATGCGCGCCCGACCGATATCGGCGTGGTCGCCAAAATGTTTCCGGATGTCACTTTCATTGTCTACCATTCCGGATATGAGCCCGACCACATGGAAGGGCCCTACAATCCGAATGCGGACGAAATGATCGGCGTCGACGAACTGGTCAAATCCCTTCAGGACAACGACATCCCGCCAAACAGCAACGTCTATGCAGAACTCGGCAGCACCTGGCGCAATGTGATGAAAGACCCGACCCAGGCGGCGCACCTTATGGGCAAGCTGCTCAAATATGTCGGTGAAGACCGCGTGTTGTGGGGAACGGATTCGATCTGGTACGGCAGCCCGCAAGATCAGATCCAAGCCTTCCGTACCTTCCAAATCTCAGAAGAGTTTCAGCAAAAATACGGTTATCCGAAGATAACCCCTGCCATCCGGCAAAAGGTATTTGGGCTCAATGCGGTCGTGCCGTACAAGCTATCGAAAGATGAAATCCGCAAGCGGGCATCGGCGACGGATCGCGTGGGCCGCGAAAAGCACGCCTATCTGGAAGATCCGGACCCAAGCTTTGCCACCTATGGTCCGAAAACCCGGCGAGAATTCTTCAACTTGCTGCAACTCAACGACGGTAACCCGATCTGAGTGCTGTCTATACCGCCTTGCCGGCCCCTAAGCCGCAAATCGGGCACTTAACTCGACGGCTGAGACCGTGGTCGCATTTTTTTTGCGGAAGAAGATTTCCAACGACCCTAAATCCAGCCCAAACTTCGACATTTTGGCGCGGTTGATCAATACGCCGCCGTGCTGGAGGAACATCCAGTCGTCCACATGTACCCGGACATCCCGCCCAAACATGCGTAAGCTCAGGTCATAGGACCAGTTGAACGCGTTCCCCGCGATCCGTCCCTGAGCGACGCCAAATACATCTTCGGCACGACCTTCGTAGAGACCGCTTGCGGTCTTAGTGATGTGCCACATCCGCCGCTGGCTTTCTCCATCGGTGTAGTAAAACTCTTCAGAAAGGGTCAGGTTATTGCCGTCCCACCGACCCTCAATGTCGACTTTGAATTGACGGCGCAAGCCGCCAAAGCGGTCGACAAACATGCCCCAGGCTTCGGTCTCGCCTTCAAAGAACTCTTCAATGAGCAGCTTTGGCTGCCCCTGCTCAAACGCATCGATTTTCATGAGCCGCCTATTGCATTAGCCTACGGGGCATCTCGACTTTGCAGAAATGACCAGCGGGCAAACTATCCGTTGGCTGTCACTACGGAGGAACGTGCTTCTTGGTTCACCTAAGCCAATGAAGCGGAAGGAATTTCTCGCATTGAGCGTTTGGGCGGAAGGAAAATCAATCTATGCGTCTTTACGATTTTTTGCCGTCCGGCAACGGATACAAGGTTCGCTTGATTCTTCATCAAACGGAGACACCATTTACGTGGGTCAATGTCGACATTCTAGATGGCGCGACCCGTGCGCCCGCATTTCTCGCGAAAAACCCAAACGGACGCATCCCGCTGCTTGAGCTTGACGATGGCCGTTTGCTCGCTGAATCGAACGCCATCCTTTACTACCTCGCGCAAGGCACACCCCTTCTGCCGCGAGATCCTTACCTGGCTGCCCAGATCATGCAGTGGATGTTTTTCGAACAGTATTCCCACGAACGTTTCGTCGCCGTGGCGCGGTTCATCTGCGAATTCAGCGCCCCGGGCGATCCGCGCCATGAAGAGCTGTCGGGATTGAGGGAAAACGGCCATGCCGCGCTCCGCGTTATGGAAACGCACCTGTCCGAAAACCGGTTTTTCGTAGGCGATACCTATTCGATCGCCGATATCGCATTGTACGCCTACACTCATGTCGCAGATGAAGGAGGGTTTGACCTTTCTCCGTATGACAACATTCGCAAATGGCTTAGCCGTGTATCGCGCCAAGACCGGCACATTCCAATCACAAAGAATGATTTCTAACGTCGGCAGATGAGCATGCAGAACACCTTTTTTGGCGGAACGATCATCGGCATTGTCGGGCTGTTGATCTGCTTTGCGCTTCCAATCGATGTAGAAGAATGGCTGGGGCTGCCGCTGTTGTTTCACCTGCGGGGGGAAACGGTCGTGCCGCCTGATGCTACCGTCGTCGACCTCGACGACCTTGCTGATATGGATTCGGCCCCAAGGACGATGACGATCCGAGGATTCGAGTGCACCCTGGTTCCCGACGGCCGTGTACGGACATTCGCAGGGCCGTTGCCCCGATGCGCCTACGCTATCCTAATTGAGCGGCTTTCAGCCGCAAACCCACGGGCGATCGTGCTCGATATTTCGTTCGAACGCCTGGGGGACCCGGAAGAAGACCGATTGCTGGCCGATGTGATCGCGGATGCGGGAAACGTCATCCTCTTGCGCCGAATGCAAAGCCGCTTAGACCGCTCGTCGGATCTGGTTTTCGAACAATTACGACCGCTACATCCCGAGATTGGTGCCGCAGCGTTTGCTTGGGGCCCCTTCCCGCTTCCCAAGCGGCCAAGCCGGGTCAATCAATTCTGGACATATATCGTGCCCGTGGGCGATCTGCCCACGCTGCCCACCCTTGCGTTATTCGCGCCCTTGAAAGAGCACCTTGCGACCCTTGAGCACGCAAGCCCGGTCGAAGAGATCATCGGAGATTATTTGGCGCACGCAAGCCCGCCATCTGCGAGCGCCCAACTATCCGGCCACGGCGCCCTGCCTGCCGAAACCGTCGCGTTGATGAAACGTCAGAACAGCCACTATCTCAACTTCTATGGCCCCCCGGGCTCGGTAAACGTTGTTGATGGAGCGCAGTTTTTAGGCGCGCAGCCACCTCTCGACCTGTCCGACAAGACAGTCTTTCTCGGTCAAGTCCATTTGGACACCTATCAGCAGTCGGATAGTTTCTTGACGGTCTATTCTCAAGCCAACGGGATCGACCTTGCCGGCGTCGAGATAGCCGCTACCGCCTATCTCAACCTGCTTCACAACGAAACACTCAAACCCATCGGCGCGCTAATCACGTTGCTTATCATTGTGTTGGCCGGATTTGTTTTCGCCGCTATCGCCGCAGGGTTGCATCGAATGCTCAGCATACCGCTGCTCGGCCTCACGTTACTGGTCTACACAGCCGGCGCTTTGTTCCTGTTCGCAGAAGAACAGATCTGGGCCCCCACCTTTACGCTTTATGCCATGGCCCTTGTTGCCATCCCCGTGGGCACTGCAGCTCAAGCCGATCGACTGAAAAAATGGACCGATCGTTGGGTACCCAAAACGATGCAGCCAGATGTCTTGACGACGACGGATACTGAGGCAAAGCCGCGGGAAGTGGTCGGTATCTGCCTGCGCAGCGACGTCGAAGACTATTCAGGCGCGGCCAACCAAGTCACCGGATTGGCGCTGCACCGGGGGATCGATGTTTATCTGAGTGCGGCCGCCGATATGATCAGCGAAAGCGGTGGCGCCATCTACATTAAGGGCGATGACAGCTTCCTAGCGGAATGGCCGCTCCGGTTGGACGAACCGGAACGTTGGCCGGAAGTCCTGGATTGCATCATACAGCTCTCCAATCTCGCTCTGCTGGTAGAAGAAGGCGGACACGAGGCAGTCAGGCGGAACCGAATCGGATTCGCACATGGCGCTTTTTCCGTAGGCGGCATGGGCACCGAGGGCCACTACACGCTGAATCTGCAAGGTCATATTGTCAACCTGGCCGCACGCCTGGAAACACTGAACAAGGACCTGGGAACCCGTATTTTGGCACCGGCTTCGCTGGCCGGATATCTGGGGAACATTCCCTTCAAGGAGATGGGCGCCCATGAACTGCGCGGGCAAATCGGCCCCGTCGCCGTTATTGCACTGCGTCCTTAACGGTCAGCCTACCGAAAACCTGGGGAATAGCCCCAAATCCTGGCGCATATATGCCACGGACGGCCAGAATTAACCTTCATTGGTTTGATCTGGCGCAGTAAGCAACTTGGCAGCGCAACATATCTTCGATACACCGATAGTAAGGACTTGGGCAGCGCAGGGATAATGCGCAACAGAGGGATGCATGCGGGCGGAACTCCTGCCGGTGGCCGTACTCCTGATTTGGCTTAGCTGGCTGGACGGGGCAGCCGGCGCGACAAAAAACAAACAGGAATGCGCGGTACCGATCGGAACCATCGTATCGGCGAAAGGGCGCGTCGAATCAGCGTCCAGCCCCGGAACCGGCTGGGTCGAGGCGGCGGCCGGCACATCGTTATGCGCCGGAAACTCGGTAAGAACCGGCCGCGATGGGCAAGCCGCCATTTGGCTTATCTCGGAACAGACCATGGTCCGCCTGGATATTTCGTCGGCGGTGACCCTAGGGAAACGGCCTGACGCCCGAACGCTGATGGACCTGCTGCGCGGCGCTGCCTACCTTTTCAGCCGCACGCCCAAGCAATTGGACGTAAAGACCCCCCACGTAAACGGGGGTATAGAGGGCACCGAGTTCCTTCTTTACGCGGACCTTGAGGCGCAGCGTTCGTTCATTCAGGTCTTCGAGGGTATTGTCAGTGCAAAGAGTATAGGCGCCGCCGGTCAGCTCTCCGTGAACACCGGAGAAACGGTCATTGCGCAGGCCAATACCACGGTCAGAAAACTTTCGGCAGACAACGCGGCCGATGCGGCCCTCTGGCGTGGCCTCGTAGATCCGGTCGATGGCATTCAATGGACGCTATTCTATCCGCAAATCGGCGTGCACACGACCGAGCTGACCGAGTTGCTCCGCGCCGGCGACCTGGCTGCTCTGCGAGATCGTTTGGGCAACCTGCCGGAAAGCGATGAGACAGTCGCCTTGAACCTCCTGATCGACATCGTCAAAGCACGCGACGCGCAAGCCCGGCGCCGGAACCTCGATCGCACGAACGAAGCTGCGGCACGCTATCCAGCATCCAATTCCATCATCCTTGTTCAAACTTATGCCCTTCAGGCGACGGGACAGGTGGAACAAGCCCTGGCTGTCCTTGAGGCGTTTGCCACATCGAACGCCCCCGACGCCGCCACCAATCTGCGCCTGGCCGAACTCCGGCTGATTGGCGGCGACGTGAAGGGGGCCGCTGCACCGGCCGCGGAAGCGCTTGCAGACCCGTCCACTGCCCCGCGTGCCCACGCCTTGTTGGGCTTCATGGCCCTGAAACGCATCGACCTTGACGAGGCCAAACAACGTTTCGACGCGTCCATTGCCATGGACAGCTTTGACCCCCTGCCCCGCTTTGGCTTGGGCTTGACGAAGATTCGCGCGGGAGACGAGACCGCAGGGCGTCAGGACCTTGAGTTTGCCGTCACCCTCGACCCGAACGTCTCGCTCTATCG
>JANQMY010000547.1 GCA_028279895.1 Alphaproteobacteria bacterium | reverse complement strand
TTCATAGGCGCCGATCGCGGCACGCGGCTCCATGGCGTTGGGGACCAGGCGATTGTTGGTGAAGCTCAGCTTGGTGATGTGTGCCGCTTGACCGAAGGCGGTTTCGGTGGCGGTTTTTTCACCCAATTCCCAATCGAAGCACAAATTACCCGGTGCTTCGTCGTGCACCTGGGGGGCGCCGGCTTCGAGCGCTTTACGTCCTGTGCTGACAGCGGGCAGCATCTCGTAATCGACTGATACCAGCTCTGCGGCGTCCTTCGCTTGGGCGAGGCTTTCGGCGATGACAATGGCCACATGGTCGCCGGTGTACCGTACTGTCTCGACAGCCAAGGCGGGGTGCGGCCCCGCCTTCATCTCCGTTCCGTCTTTAGAATGCACCATCCAGCCGCAGATCAGCCCGCCCAGCTCATCGGTGGCGAGATCTTGACCGGTGAGAACGGCGATCACGCCGTCTTCAGCCAAGGCCGTCCTGCTGTCGATCGACTTGATCTTCGCGTGGGCGTGAGGCGACCGGACAAAATAGCCATAGGCTTGACCTTCCAGATTGAGGTCATCCGTATAACGACCATTTCCGGTGATGAATCGCCGGTCTTCTTTCCGGCGAACGGGTTGCCCGATCCCAGTGCCGCTCATTGCCGTTACGCCCTCATTTCTTCCGACGCCGCTTTAATCGCTTTGACAATGTTCTGGTAGCCCGTGCAGCGGCAGAGATTGCCCTCGAGTTCCTCGCGGATGGTTTTTTCGTCTAGGTCCGGAATGCGGCGGATCATGTCGACGGCGCACATGATCATGCCCGGCGTGCAAAAGCCGCATTGCAAGCCGTGGTGTTCCTTGAAAGCGGCTTGGACCGGATGCAATGTGTCGCCCTCGGCAAGCCCTTCAATGGTTTTCACGTCGGAGCCTTCCGCCTGGGCCGCCAGCATGGTGCAGGATTTGATGGCCTGACCGTTCACATGGACGACGCAAGCGCCGCATTGGCTGGTATCACACCCTACATGCGTTCCGGTCAGCCGTAGATGATCGCGGATGTAGTGAACGAGCAGCGTGCGGTCTTCCACGTCTTCGGATACGGCTTTGCCGTTTACGGTCATCGAGACAGTGGTCATGCGGAAGTCTCCTGTACTTGCGATAGAGCGTATTGAATGTGTGTTGGGTTCATCCTGTACCGAAAATGGCCAGCAGAACAATGGTCAGAACGATAAGCCCCGCGGCCCAAACACCGGCGGGCAGTCCGTCGAGGCCTTTCAACCCTTCGGCCGGTGCCGGCGGGGGCGGGGCTGTCGATACGCCGCCCATCAGGCCGCTGAAGGCCGAGAAGAAATCGTCCGACATTTTTTTGGCTGCCGAATCCACCAAGCGCTGCCCGACTTGCGCGAGCTTTCCCCCGACGGTGGCATCCACCTGATAGGCCAGCAAGGTTGCATCGCCATCTTCCGTTAGGGTGACTTTTGCAAGGCCCTTGGCGAAACCGGCGGCGCCGCCGGAGCCTTCCCCGCGGATCGTATAGCCGTTGGGCGGATCCAAGTCTTCAAGGTTCACTTTGCCCTTGAATTTCGCCTTGACCGGACCGACTTTGGCCAGCGCCACCGCTTCCATTTCCGTGTCGCTGATTTTTTCGATGGACTCGCAGCCGGGAATGGCTTCCTTCAGCTTTTCCGGATCGTTGAGTGCTGCCCACACTTGCTCCCGCGACGCTGGGATACGGTATTCGCCGCTCATTTCCATAAGTAAAGTGCCTATTGTTGGTATTTGAATGTTTGTTCGAGTGTCAGTTGAGAGGCGCCCATCGGATAAAATTGCCTGCGACAACCACAAAGGAAAATCCTACGACGAAGACCATCGTGACCTGATAGATCTGCCAGAAAGCGCCGCGCACTTCCATGAAGCGGTCATGGCCATTCACCAAATAGTATACGCCGACCACACAAAGATAGAGGATGGACGCAATCAGGAACGTAATAACGGGATAGTACTGCCAATTCTCTACAAGGGTCATAGCCTGAAAAAATAGAGCACGATGAGCATCGCGCCTAGCAGAATCGCGACCCAAAGGACGGTCGACCCTGCTGGCCAAGTGCGGGCGAGCGCGCCTTGGGGGCCATGGTGGCGGTATACGGTGGTCACGATCTGTTGAGTTTGCCGTTCCACCACATCCAGAATGTTTGTTTGCACCGCAGCAACGACCGCGCCGATGCGTTTGACAATGGCGGGTGCCAGGCGGCGGTAGATCCAGTCTGTGTCGAGGTTGATGGCACGGACTTCCGGCGGGTAAAGATTGCTACGCATCAACACTACAAAGGCAAAGATCGCGAAGACCAGCAACTGGAGTTGCGTGATCACGTGATCGAATGTGTAGGCGGTGTATTCGGCCTCGTAAGGCAAGATCGCGTACATGAAATCGGGCTGAACGCCAATATAGATTGACAAAAAGGCACATATGGCCATGGCGATAAGCATGTTGAGCGGGGCTTCATCCACGCGCTTGCCGCTGTCGTGAAGACCGAAGAAGCCGAAGAACGGGATCTTGATGCCCGAATGCTCCAAAACGCCGGCCGAGGCAAACAGCAGGACTAGCCAGGCCCAAAAATGGTAATGCGCCGCTTCCTGCAGGATCATGCCTTTGAAAATGAATCCGCTGAACAAGGGGAAGGCTGAAATCGACATGGCGCCGACAATGCAAAAGACGGTGGAGTAGGGCATGGATTTGTAAAGCCCCCCCAATTCCGACGCCTTCGTGGTGCCCGCCCGCAGCAGGACGGCCCCCATGGCCATGAACAGCAGGCCTTCGAAGATGATATTGACGAAGGCATAGCCGACCGCGCCGTTAAGCGCTAAAGGCGTGCCGATGCCGATCGCCGCCACCATGAAGCCGACCTGGTTGTTCAAGCTGTAGCAGAGAACTTTGCGCAAATCGTTCTCGATCACCGCGAAGAAGACCGGGAAAGCCGTCATCGTCGCGCCGATATAGATCAGATATTCGGTGCCCGGAAAGGCCCTGGCCAAACCATAAACGGCCAACTTGGTGGTGAAGACCGAGAGGATCAATGTGCTCGTCACGGTGCCGTGCGGATAGGCGTCCTGCAGCCAGTTGTGCAACAGTGGAAAGGCACATTTGATCCCGAAGGCGATGAAAATGAGTAGCGTGCCGAAGCTCACCAGTCCGAGCTTGTCGAACGCGATCGATCCGGTCTCCGCGTAATGAATGATCACGCCGCCCAGTAAAATCACGCCCGACGTGATGTGTATGATGAGATAGCGCAAGCCGGCACGGTAGGCGGCTTCATTCCGGCTGGCCCAGATCAGGAACACCGACGAAATGGCCATGATTTCCCAAAACACGAACAGAGTAATCAGGTCGCCGGCAAACAAGCCGCCAATCGCGGCCCCGGGATAAACCAGCCCGGCCACCTGCTGCACCACGTCTTTAACGTGAAGCGCATAAAGCACGCTGAGGAAGATCGATAGGTGGAAAATGATGCCGAAAATTTTCGAAAGCGGGTCAAGCCGGAAAGCGGTAAGTGTAAGGCCAAACAGTTCGAACTGAAGGTATTCACCATTCGGTACACTGAATAAAATGAATGCGCCGAGCAGCGGCAGCGCCAACATAAATACGCCACGCAATGCCTGGGGTAGGAATGGCACCAAAAAACCACCGACGATAAAAATGATGGCCGGTGGGATCGATCCGTTGACGAGACTATCGATCATAATAGTCCTCGTCCCGTTTCAGGATCATGCGCAGCACGCGCCCCGCCTGCACCACAAATGCGAAGGCGATAAACCCGTACATGCAATAGAACGCCCATGTGGCTTCAAGGTCGGAATAAGCATGCCGGTGGTGAATGACGTCTGCCGCCACGAGCGCCACGCATAAGACACACAACACATAGAAGATGCGATCCGGCGTATTGGGGTTGTCAGCCCACATCAGGCGGCGGGCGAGCCAAAGCTTTGGTTTTTCGTCGGATTTATGTGCCATGGTGTCGTCGTCCCTAAGGGCTGGCGGAGCCGCCATTTGGTGTCAGCAGCGTTTCGGGCGGTGCCAGCATGTCTCCGAGATAGGCGGCAATGGGATCCACAAAGAAGAACAGGGCAAAGCAGCCCAACGCGGTGAGACATAAGGGCAGCACGCAGAGAAGCGGTGCTTCTTCGATATTGCTCCAAAAGCCACCGCGTTTTGCGTCGGGTGATACAGCCGCCCCGACGGGCGCTGCTTGTGCGCCGGAAAATTCGGTGCCGGCAAAGAAGCCGCGAATAGCAATCGGGATCAGATAGGCGACGTTGAGGATCGAGCTGACCATCAGCACGAACAAAAGAACGATGTCGCCTGATTGCACGCTACCCTGCATCAGAAACCACTTACTCCATGCGCCTCCTGTTGGCGGCAATCCGATGATGCTGATTGAGCCGATAAAGAATGCGGCAAACGTAAAGGGCATCTTGCGGCCCAACCCATCGAGCTCGCTGACCAGTGTCTTATGGGCGGCAACATAGATGGCGCCTGCGCACATAAAGAGCGTGATTTTGCCCATGGCATGCATGGCGATTTGGATGCTGCCCCCGATGATGCCCAGCGAGGAGGCCATGGCCGCACCGAGGACCACATAGGCCAACTGGCCGACCGTGGAATAGGCAAGCCGCGCTTTGAGATTGTCTTTCGTCATAGCGACGATGGAAGCGAGGAGGATCGTCGCGGAAGCAACCCAAATCAGCCAGGTATTGGCCCCCGTGACCGCCAAAAAATCGATGCCGAAGACATAGACAATGACCTTAAGGACAGAGAACACGCCGGCCTTCACGACGGCTACGGCGTGAAGGAAAGCACTGACCGGCGTCGGCGCCACCATGGCGGCCGGCAGCCAGAAATGAAACGGCATTAAGGCGGCCTTGCCGATACCGAACATGTACAAGGCCAACAAAATGGGCACGATGCCTTCGTCGACCGATCCGGCCAGGATACCGCCCAGCCGGAAGTCCAGCGTACCGGTTAGGGCCCATGTCCACACGATTGCCACCAATAGGAAGCCGATGGAGGTTCCCATGAGAAGCCCCATATAGCGCCGGCCACCGGCCTGCGCTTCGGGGGTGCCTTTGTGGGTGACCAGCGGATAGGTGGACAGCGTGAGAATTTCGTAGAAGACGAACAGCGTGAACAGATTGCCGGCAAACGCAATGCCCATAGTGCTGGCAATGGCGACGGCGAAGCAGACAAAAAAGCGGGTGTGATTGTCTTCGTTGTTTCCCCGCATATAGCCGATGCCATAGACCGTATTTACGGTCCACAGCCCGCTGGCCACGATGGCGAACAGAAGGCCCAGGCGTTCCACCTCGAAGGCGAGGGGAATTCCCGGCATCACTTCTAGAACCGACACGCTCGCCGATCCACCGTCCAATACATGCTGCAACAAGGACAGCACCAAGGCGACCAGCCCGACACCGGTCAGCAGGCTGATGGCTTCGCGTAAATTGGGCCACCGGCTCGTCAAACCGATCAGTACGGCACTGATAGCCGGCAATATCAGTGTCGCGAGAATAAGACTTCCGGGATCCGCCAAGAGACCGGTCATGGCTGTACCCCCAGCAGCAGCGACGCCGCCTGGGTGGCAAGGTTCGTCGGGAAAGTTGCGTCAATGCCGAAGTAAATATTGGCCAGGACAAGAATCCACATCGGCACCAGCATGAGCGGCGGTGCGTGCGAGACTTTCCGGTCCGGCGGCGAGGGATGAAGATACGCCATTTCAACGACCCGCCACACATAGATGACGGCCAGCAACGAGCTCAGTACAATGAACATCGCAATCGGCCACCACCCCAATTCCAAAGCCGCTTGGATCAAATACCATTTGCTGATGAACCCGACGGTGAGCGGCACGCCGATGAGACTTAACCCTCCGATGACGAAGGCTGCCATGGTCCACGGCATGTCCCGGCCCAGACCCGCCATTTGATTAATGTGCGTCGTGCCCATCCGATACATCATGGCACCCATGGTCATGAACAAAGCCACTTTCATGATCGCATGATTGCCCATGTGGAGAATCGCGCCAGCGACCCCCGTGGTGGTGGCCAGGCTTATCCCTAAAATCATGTATCCGATTTGCGCGACGCTCGAATAAGCCAGCATGCGTTTCACGTCTTCCTGGAAGATCGCCACGATAGAAGCCACAAACATGGCGGCGATGCCCAAAGGCAGGAAGACAGCGGTCAGGGCGATCTGTTCAAAGTCGAACTCTAGCCCGAAGACCGTGAACAGGAAACGGATCAGGACATAAACGCCTACTTTGGTCGACGTCCCGGCAAGGAAGGCCGACACGGCCGAGGGGGCGAAGGTATAGGCGTTGGGGAGCCACAAGTGTAGTGGGAACAGGGCCAGTTTCATGCCCATGCCCACGGCAATAAACGTGAAAGCGGCGGCCACCGTGCGGTTGTCTTCGATCGGCGGCAGGCGTTGCGCCAGGTCCACCATATTCAGCGTGCCGGTCACCATGTAAGCAAGGCCGACGCCGATCACGAAGAAGGTGGCCCCGATCGTGCCCATCACCAAATAGGTATACGCAGCGCTAAGCGCCCGCCGGTCCTTTCGTCCGCCCAATGCGACCAGTGCGTAGGTAGACAGCGATGCTACTTCCAGGAAGACGAACACGTTGAACGCATCGCCTGTGGCGACGACGCCCGACAGGCCCGTGATGCACAGCAGAAAGAGCGTGTAGAACAGGCCGTGATTTGACGGTTCGATCTCTCTCAACACGCTCGGGCGCGAGTAGGTCGATACCGCAGCGCCTGCCCCCGTCACGATCAGAAGTGCCATCGCGCTCAACGCATCCAACCGGTATTCGATACCAAGCGGTGGCGCCCATCCGCCCAATTGATACGTGATGACACCGCCATCCGACAGCTGCAGCGACAGGATAATAGCGATGGCGAACGCGACCCAGCTCACGGCGGTGGCGAAAATCCACGGCAGGATGCCCCGGCCTAGAAACAGGCATAGCGGCGCGGCCGCCAAGGGCACGACAACCTGCAGGACGGGAAGATGGTCGACGACTTGGAATGCGGTTGGTTCGGTCAGGGGAGATCCTCCTTACCGAATTCCATGCGATGGTCGGCGTCGTTGACTTCGTCCTCTTCGATGGTGCCGTAGGCCTGGTGGATTCGAACCACGATCGAAAGCCCGACGGCGGTGGTTGCCACGCCCACAACAATCGCCGTGAGGATCAACACATGGGGTAGGGGGTTGGAATAGAGCGTAATTCCGGAATCCAGAATGGGCGCCGTGCCCCCGCTTACTTTCCCCATGCTGATGTAAAGCATGAAGACCGAAGTTTGGAAGACGTTCAGCCCCACAATCTTTTTGATGTAATTGCCGCGGCTCACCACCGTGTAAAGCCCCGTCATCATCAGCAAGATGACCAGCCAATAGTTGTAGTGCCCGATGATAAAGTCCGTATCCATTACCAGTCCTCGTCTTCGGGTTCGGGCTCGTGTCCCGCGAAGGCATAGAAGATCGCGATCATTACCGACGCAACGGTGATCAACACACCCAGCTCAACCAGCAAAATGCCCAGGTGCTGCCCTTCGTGCGGATGATGGGGGTCGAAGAACACGGAGTAGTTCAAAAAATTGCCGCCGAAGAGGAAGGAGGCAAAGCCGACGCCCCCGTACAACAGCACGCCCATTGCCGCGCACGCCAAAACCAGACCCGGCGAGGCGACTTTCTGAACTTCTTCCAAGCCGAAAACCAGCGCATACAGAACAAAGGCGCTGGAAAAAATCACCCCAGCCTGAAATCCGCCACCGGGCCCAAAGTCGCCGTGGAATTGGACATAAAGCGCGAATAACAGGATCGGCGGGATGAGAATCTTTGTGATCACGCGGAGGATGAGATGGTGCTTCATTTGCCTTGCCCATTTCTCCGGCGTCGCAGGCCGCTACCCAGCAAGGCGATCACTGCAACGCCAGCCGTAAAGATCACCACTGTCTCGCCCAGCGTGTCGAAACCGCGATAGCTTGCCAGCACCGACGTCACCACATTGGGCACGTCAATGATGTCCGCAGATCCTTCGATGTATTCGGGCGCCACATGGGTATGGACCGGTGCTTTCGGATCGCCGAAGGCAGGGACATCAAGGGTGCCGTAAACCAGCACGGCGCCGGTGACCACCACGACGAAGAACGGCAGTAACGGTGTGTGGCCGGGAATGCGTTCCCGTTGCGTGGTCAGTGATAGGCCACCCAGCATCAGCACGGTTGAAACACCGGCACCAACCGCAGCTTCCGTAAACGCCACATCGACCGCATCCAACGTCACGAACAAACCGGCGGATAGAAGGCTAAACACCCCGGACAGGGCAACCACACCGAACAGATTGCGCAAACGCGCGATTTCGACAGCGGTGATCGCCAGTAGGCCGAAGAGGATGATGTCGATAACGACGGTTCCGAGGATGGATTCTTCGGTCATGTGTCTCCGTCCTCTTTGGTGTTGTTCTTGCCGGACTCGGTATTGGTCCATGGCTTCTGTCCAGCCACCCAGGCCGCATGGGCCACGGCGTAGGAAGAGGTGGGGCTGGTGAAAAAGAGAAAGAAGCCGATCAAAATCAGTTTAAATGTGTTGAGACCGATTTCCTCCTGCATCATCAGCCCCAGAAGAATGAGTCCCGTGCCTAACGTGTCGATGATACCGGCCGCATGGGTCCGTGCGTAAAAGTCCGGCAATCGCAGCAGGCCGATCCCGCCGATCAACAGGAACACGGCGCCGGTGGCAAGAAAGGTCCAACTGATAATGTTCACAATGGGGAGCAGGGCATCCATCAATCCTTCTCCCCTCGTAACTCTTGATCGGACTCGGGCACATCGTCCCCTAACCGTCCGTAGCGGGAGAATTTGAGAATGGCCAAGGTGCCGACAAAGTTCACCAGCGCATACAGCAGGGCGATATCAAGAAAGTCCGGGCGCCCATTCATGTAGCCCAGCACAGCGATGAGCAGGACCGTTGCCGTCCCAAAAGTGTTCGCCGCCAGAACCCGGTCGTAGAGAACCGGACCCAGAGCTAGGCGGATGATTGCCAGTAACATGGTGACGAGAATGGCGGCCGCGACTGCCCCAAACATCTCAAGCAGCTCCCGTCATTTTTTCGAGCCCGGTTACGCGCTCATCCATTGCCGCCCCCGCTTTCAAATCGGCGGTTTGGTCTGTCAGGGCATGAACCAACACCGACCCGTCACCGATCTCGATGGTGGTGGTTCCAGGCGTGAGCGTAATGGAGTTGCCGAAGATTACCTGTCCGAGGTCGGACTTCTGGGTGGACTTAAAGTGCACGATCTGCGGATTGATGGGCATTTTGGGAGACAAAATCACCCGCGAAATGTGGAGATTCGATTTGACGATCTCTCCGCCTAGCCACACCCAATAGAGAACAAAGCGCAGGCCCAATTCCAAGGGCATTCCTTCTTTGTCAAGAATGCCCATGCGCATGACGATAAGGACGATGAAAACGACGGAGAACAATCCGAAGCCCAAGATAAGAGGGGTGTAATGCCCCGAGAGCCCCAGCCACAGCAAAGCCAACCCCACACCAAGTGCCAGTGCACGGACCATTCAAAAATTACTCCGTTTTGGGAAGCAGCGCGCGCCGCGCTTCCTTAAAAGACGCTCCAAAAAGTGATTCTTACCGACCTACGCAGTCCGTACACGCAATTATTCATTTGCCGGCAGTAATGCCAGCTGACCCCGTCGCCCGTCAGCGTCAAAGAAAACGCCACATGGCAACCCCATAAAAATTGTCCACAGGGGCGGTGTCAAGAAGAGTTGGAAAATTTCGGAAGTTAAGATGTGTTAATGAGATTGTTAACAAAGGCGTGACTATTCACCCACACTTCTGCAACAATTTGCCTATTTTAGAACTGTTTTCGCTTCCCCTACGTCTCCACTGTGTTAACCTTAACTTCGTCTTTAATGAGATGCGTGTATTAGGGATGGAACAGCAACAAGTAGAGATTGCTGGCGCCTCTGCCCAAGAGAGTTTTCAGGTCAGCGGCACCGTAAAATGGTTTGATGCGAAAAAGGGATATGGCTTCATAATCCCCATCAATGGCGTCTCCGGAGATATCCTCCTTCATATGTCTTGTCTGCGTCAGTTCGGGAAGGACACGGCGCTGGAAGGTGAGACCATTGTTTGCGAAGCGGTTCGGCGGGCTCGGGGATTGCAGTGTTTGCGCATCATTGAAATCGACGAAAGCACAGCCGTTGCGCCACGGACGCGCGAAGAAGGCGAAACGCTCCCCAGCCAGCGCCCGGTTATCCCCTTAGGGGATTTTGAGATTGCGACGGTGAAATGGTTCAACCGCGCAAGGGGATATGGCTTTGTGACCCGCGGCAGCGGTACTGCAGATATATTCGTCCACATGGAAACCCTGCGCCGAAACAATGTGCGCGAACTGCGCCCGGGGCAGCAAGTACATGTTCGGTTCGGCTCCGGTCCCAAAGGGCTGATGGTTGCCGAAATACGGGATGATGCGGAGAGCCAATAGGAAAACGTCAATATTTCTAAAAAGATGGGGACCACTTCTTGAGTTGAACATCAGGAAGTGGTCTTTTCATTTTTGTGTAATGCGTTTTACGCTTCCTCCGGGCCGATCCTGTCTCACACCATGCTGACTGTTTTTCAACCAATCAAAACTGTCGCTCTGATTTTGTGCATTGGCTTGATGGCCATGGGCAAAGCGCCAATTGTCAGTGAGACGGTTAGGATTGAAACAAGTGCAGGACAAACGCATGTTTTCTCGGTCGAAGTTGCTGATAATCAGCAAAAACGAAAACGTGGCCTGATGTTTAGAGAAGAGCTACCGCGAGATGCAGGCATGCTCTTTCTCTTTCCACGCGAAAGGCGGCTGGGGTTTTGGATGAAGGACACCCCCCTGCCGCTCGATATCATCTTCATTGACCGAGCGGGCTCTATCGTTCATGTGGCTCGGCACACGACGCCGTTTTCGCTGGATCCCATATCGTCGCATTTTCCGGCGATCGGCGCGCTGGAGGTCAATGCGGGCGTCACGGAAGATCTGAACATCACAATCGGTGATGTGGTCAAACATCCTTTTTTTAAGAACATGGACGCCCAGACCGCGGATCCCTTATGACCATTATTGAACCCAGCTCAGAAGAAACGGTGCCCGAGGGGTTTCAGCGCAGCGATCGCGGACCGTTTTCGAGCTATAATGGACCGTTGTACAATAAGGACACGGCGGACGGACGGGTTCATGGCTTTCGTGTCTTGAAACGCCACTGCAACGGTCACGGCATTTTGCACGGCGGCATGATGATGGCGTTTATGGATGGCGTCTTGGCTCATGCCGTATGGGAAAAGGTGGGGGGCTCTATTCTGACCCTTCGTATGAACTCCGATTTTGTCGCAATTGGCCGCCCGAATGATTGGGTGGAGGGGCGCGCAGACGTGACCAAAGTGGCTAAATCCGTGGTCTATGTGCGAGGTGCATTGTCAGTCGGTCATCGCACGATCATGAAAGCCAATGGCGTTTTCAAGGTGATGCGGCGGCGCGCGCGGCGGGACTGAGGAATTGACGCACAGTCGCCTCACTTTTTTGACCACACATCTTGCCGCAACCACGAAGACTGCTTATGGTCCCGGCTCTCGCGAACATGTCGGGGCGTAGCGCAGCCTGGTAGCGCATCTGGTTTGGGACCAGAGGGTCGCGTGTTCGAATCACGCCGCCCCGACCATTTCCCTTTC
>JANQMY010000618.1 GCA_028279895.1 Alphaproteobacteria bacterium | reverse complement strand
ACCGGTGTTCCTTCGTGTTGCCACGGGCCTTCCCCATTCGTCTTGAACACTTGGGTGACGATGGTGTCGATGTCCCAAATCATGGCGTCGCCGGTTTCGTTTTGCCGTTCTTCTCCGTTGACGGACAATTCAATACGCATGGATTTATAGGCCTCGCGCCAATCGCCGCGCGGCACGACCATCCAGGGGCCGGTGGGCATGAACCCTTCCTTGCCTTTGGCATTGGCGAAACCGTGACCGGCGCTTGGATCGGACAGATCGGCTTCCCGGAGAAGCGTGGCCCGTTCCGTAAAGTCGTTCACGAGAAAGAAGCCGGCGCGCGCAAATCTAATATCGTTCGCCGTCTGAATATCCCGGTCGAATACGACCGCCAATTCCACTTCATAGTCCAACAGCCAATCCGGGTCCGCAGCCAGCGGGCTATCAAAAGGCGTCGGGGCCGCTATTTTGGGAAACAGGAAGGGGGTATCGATGGAGGCTTCCTCGCCATGCTCCACATAGTTGGTGCCGGCGGCGATGTTTTGGCGGCGTGTGGCCACGGGCAACAGGTCGCGCTTGTCCACCGACAACATATTCTCCGGTGATGTCTCGATCAGGTTGGCGATTTCGTCCAATTCTTTCCATTCCAGAATGTCGAGGGGCAGGTCCGGATAGCGCCCGAGCGCGGAACTCAGGTCGAGGGCGGCCACTTTTTCTTCCGTCACATCCACAATGGCGAGCGTGTGAATTTGTCCGTCTTTGTCGATGCGGGCCAGTGTGAGGGCCTCCGACAGCGGTGCAATGCCGTCGCCGGCCGTGGCGCCCGTCGCATTGCTGCCGAGGAACGCGAAGACCGTCAGACATAAAGTGGCCAGGAGAGAAGTCGCAAAGGCCCGCCTGTTTTTGTCCATTGGTGTTTCCCCGCCCTCGGTGAGTCGCTTTATGTATTTGTTTACCACATCAAAAACTTCCTGGCGCGGCAAGTTGTGCTACACCGGGGGCACCCTATGATCCGTACACATGGGCAAAGCAATGGCAGCGCTCCCCTCGGAGTCTTCCGGCAGGTATGAAGGCCTCCATCGGCCCCTCTGTCCGGAAGGGAAATCTGCTGAGCGCGTAGCGTCCGGTGCCGCGGCGACCGGTCAAAGCAGTACGCGGCCATTCGTCTTGGGGGTAACGATTGTTGCGTCTTCCATGGCGTTCATCGACGGCATGGTGGTCAATTTGGCGTTGCCGGCGCTGCAAAAGGACCTGGCGGCGAGTTTCACACATGTGCAATGGGTGGTCAGCGCCTATGCCCTTTGCCTCGGCGCGTTGATCCTGTTCGGCGGCGTGGCCGGTGACGCCTTCGGACGGCGCCGTGTGTTTTTGATCGGTGTGAACTTGTTTGCGCTTGCCTCGGTCCTCTGTGCGGCGGCGCCAAATGCCAATTGGCTGATTGCCGCCCGCGCCCTGCAAGGCGTGGGGGCGGCGCTGATGGTGCCGCAGAGCCTGGCCCTGATCGCGGCTCACTTCCCTCAAGAAACCCGCGGGCGGGCGATTGGGTTGTGGGCCGGCGCATCGGCCATGGCCACGGCATTGGGTCCGCCCCTGGGCGGCGTGTTGATCGACTTGTTGGGGTGGCCCTCGGTATTTTGGATCAACTTTCCCATCTGCATGGCCATTCTCTACGTCAGTCATCGCTTCATCCCGGAAGAAGCCCCCCACGCGCGTCCCCATAAGATGGATTGGGGCGGCGCGCTCTTGGCCGTGGTGGGGATAGGCGGGCTCACACTGGCTTTGAGCTTGGGTGCGGAAAACGGGGGGGCGCTCATGACCCTGCTGGTCGCGGGCGCTGGCTTGGGTGCCCTTTTGCTTTTTTGGCGGCTGCAGAGACGGTCGGAAAAGCCGCTCATTCCTGCGGTCTTGTTTGAGAACCGCCTTTTTGTGGCAGCGAACGGCATCACTGTCTTGCTCTATGGGGCCTTGGCCGTGGTGCTCTTCCTGCTGCCGTTCGAGCTGATCGACCGCCGCCAGCTCGGTGCGTCGCTGGTCGGCCTGGCTATTCTGCCCATGGGCGTGATCATCGGTCTGTTGTCGCGGCCCGCAGGGCGCTGGGCCGATCGGGCGGGACCGCGGATGCCGGTCGCCTTGGGCGCATTCCTCGTCAGCCTGGCGGTGCTCTGGTTGACGGTCAATTGGGAGGCGTTCTGGGGCGGTCTTGTGGCTCCTATCGTCTTGATGGCGGTGGGTATGGGGCTTGTGGTGTCTCCGCTGACCACTGCCGTCATGAACGCCGCGCCCGAAATATATGCGGGTGCAGCCTCCGGCGTGAATAACGCGGCCAGCCGGCTTGCCGGATTGCTCGGCATCGTGGTGGTAGGCACGATAGCGAACTATGTTTTCGTCCAGGAATTGGCGTTGGTGGGGCTGGGCGATGGCGCGTTCTTTGGCGCCAAAGTGCATATGGGGGATCTTCCGCCGCCCGGCGCCGCCGCACGCTCCGTTATTGAAGTGGCCTTCAATCGGGCCTATGGGGTCGGCATGATCCTCGCTTTTTCCTCGACGCTGGCGGCGGCAATCTGGGCATATGTGGGGTTGCCGAAGGACCCGCCGGAGACTGCCTAATGCCGTGCGGCCAGGCGCGTCAGGTTCTTACCGGCATTTTCGATGGGTTGGACATCTTGCTGGATCCGGGCCATCAGCAGGGCGCCTTCCACCGTTGCCATGATGTGATCCGCAAGCGGTTGTGCTTCTGCCGGTGTCCAGCCCTCCCGGCGTAAGACATCGGCGATAATGCTGCGCCATCGATCGAACACCTGCTGGCCCGCGCTGGTGAGGCGCGCCGACGCCGGGGTGGTTTCGAGCAGCGTGGTCGCGATGGGGCAGCCGTCCTTAAACTTGGAGGCCGCCATCCAGCCCGCGAGCATTTCGACGTAGCGGGCGAGAAAGGCAGCGGCCGTATCGGTTTCGTCCGCTAGTTTCTCGAGCGTTTGGCTGACCATGTCGCCGGCAGCCTCGACCGCGGCGGCGGCAATTTCCTCTTTACCGCCCGGGAAATAGTAGTAGAGCGACCCCCTGGGTGCACCGCTTTCCTGGAGGATTTCCATAAGGCCCGTGCCCGCATAGCCGTGCCGGCGGAACAGTTTGGCGGCGGCCCAGATGAGCGCTTTTCGATGTTTACGGGGCTGTGCCATGTGACGCCTTCCGAATGAGATCTTTCTTGAGTCGCTTTCGAGATTATGTAGACTGATCATCATAAAATGCAACAACATCGTCGAAGCCAATTCTATCCCAACACTCTCTGGTGAGATGGCAAAACTCGACCCGTCAAATAGATCAATCAGTCTATTTTGATCTTCGGCGAGACCTAGAGTGCGATCAGATTAAAGCCTGTCCCGGACCTGATCCGGGATGGAATCCAGTTAACCTGATCGCGCTCTAGAATTTTATTCTGCCGCTAGCTCGGTTTTGGTGCGACGCGGATGCCTGGTATGACGGGTCCACTCGAGGGCTTTGTCCCCCACTTTCGCAAAAGCCCACTGACCGATCCCACTGACCGATCCCACTGACCGATCCATGAGAACCGCTATATTCGAAGCAGACGGAGCAGGGTGTCGTGCTCGGTTTATGGGCCGGGCCGCAACATACCAATGCCCGCGGCTTTGTGCATGGCGGGCTGATCACTGCTCTAAATAGCCGATTAGAACACTGTTCTATACTTGGTTAGAGCGCCAGCGATATGGCGATGGCGGCCAAGGATGCCGCGATGAGCCACAGCGCGATCCGGCCGCTACGCGTAGCACGGGCTTCGGTTTCGCCAATCAAACGAGCGGTTTCCGGATCCAGGCGCAGTCCCTGATCGGTCAGACTTTGTGCCGCCACCTCCGCTTTTCCGAGAAACCCGGGCAGCGAGCGCAGCACCCGCCCCAGGGCCACGGCGTCTTCAGCGGCTTGGGACAGGCGGGCTTCCGGCCCTAACTCGCTGGTCATCCATTCTTCCAGCACCGGCCGGGCCGCTTCCCAAATATTGTGGCGCGGGTCCAGATTGCGGGCGACGCCTTCCACCACCACCATGGTCTTCTGCAGCAGCACCAATTGCGGCTGCATACGCATGTCGAACGTGTCGGTGGTTTGAAACAGCTGAGTGAGCAGCTTGGCCATGGAGATTTCTTCGGCGCCGCGGTCAAAGATCGGCTCGCCGATGGCGCGCAAGGCTTGGGCGAACGCATCCCGGGCATGGGTGCGGGGGACAAAGCCCGCTTCAAAATGCACGTCGGCCACGCGCTTGTAGTCGCGCATCAGGAACCCGAACAGGGTTTCCGCCATAAATCTGCGCGACGCCTGATCGAGCCGCCCCATAATGCCGAAATCAATGGCGATCAGCGCGCCGTCTTCGTCGACCAGCAGATTGCCTTGATGCATGTCCGCGTGAAAAAAGCCGTCGCGCAGGGCCTGGCGCAGGAAGCACTGAATGACTCGATTGGCCAGATCCGGCAGGTCAAGTTTGGCGGCGCGCAGGCGTTCCAAATCGTTGATGGGAATGCCGTCGACCCATTCCATGGTCAGCACGCGCTGGCTGGTACGCTCCCAATCCACTTTGGGAACGCGAAAACGAGGATCGTCCCACGTGTTTTCAGCCAGCTCGGACGCGGCCGCTGCCTCGATCCGCAGATCCATTTCAAGGGCGGTGCTGTCGGCTAAGGTCTGCACAAAGGCGACCGGACGCAGGCGGCGCGCCGGCACGCTCCACCGCTCCACCTGATGGGCGGCGAAGAAGAAGGCGTCCAGATCTTTTTGAAATGCCCGCTCTATCCCGGGCCGCAGCACTTTGACGGCAACGGCGCTCCGACTGTTATCGTTATGGGCGGCCGGTGGCTCCGGCTCTTCGGTATCTGCCAGATGGGCCGGTCTTGGCAACGGGCGGCGCACCGCCTTGTGCACTTGGGCGATCGAGGCCGCGGCAATGGGCTCGCTGAATTCCTGGAACAGCGTTTCCACCGGCGCGCCCAGCTCTTTGGCAATGGCTTCTCTGGCGTCGGCCATGGGAAAGGGCGGCATGCGGTCCTGCAAGGCGCGCAGGTCCTCGGCGGCGTCATCCCCCACAATGTCGGGACGGGTGGCCAACAGTTGGCCGAGCTTGATGTAGCTCGGCCCCAGATCTTGCAGGGCGCGGGACAGCCGCTCGATGGGCGTACCGTCCGCTGCCGCAATCCGCTTCTGCCACGGCAGCCGCAGGCGGGCCACACGGCCCACCCAGTCGGCCAGTTTCGGTTTTTCGCCCAGCACCTCCGTCGGCCACAGCGCGTCGTAGCGCGCAAGGGTGCGGGCCGCTTTGGTCAGGCTCGCCAGGCTGTGCACGGGTTGAAGCATGTGACCGTCTCCTTCGGCGGGGCTAGGTGCGCCAGGCGGAATGAAGCGCGGCGATGCCGCCGCTAAGATTGCGGTAGGAAGCGCGGGAAAGGCCGGCATCTTCGATCATCCGTGCAAAGACGGTTTGACTTGGAAAACGCCGAATGCTCTCGACCAGATAGCGGTAGGCGTCGGCATCGCCCGTAACAAGCCGGCCGATCTCCGGGATCGCGGAAAACGAATAGCTTTGATAAAGACGATCTAAAACAGGCACCTGCACATCGCTGAATTCCAGGCACAAGAATCGGCCACCTGGTTTTAGAACGCGCTTCGCTTCCGCCAGCGCTTTGTCGATATGAGTGACGTTTCGGATGCCGAACGCGATGGTGTAGGCATCTGCCGACCGGTCCGGCAGCGGCAGCGTCTCGGCATTCCCGCAAACCCAGCTCAGCTGATTTGATAGACGTTGCGCATCGTCGCGCGTTCGCCCTTCCGCCAGCATGCTGTGATTGATGTCGCACAACACCGCGCGGGCACTTGCGCTGCCCCGTTGATTGGCCCGGTCCACGAAGCGGACCGCAATATCTCCTGTTCCGCCGGCCACATCCACCAAGCTCTGACCGGGTCTGGGGTCCAGCCAATCGATCATTGCCGCCTTCCAAAGACGATGCACGCCGCCGGACATCAGATCGTTCATCAGGTCGTATTGACCCGCGACACTATGGAATACCTCGGCAACCCGCGCCGACTTTTCCGACACCGCCACGGTTTCGAAGCCGAAATCGGTGGTGCCGGAGGGGTCGTTTCCGGCCTGTCGGGAGTTATTTGTC
>JANQMY010000407.1 GCA_028279895.1 Alphaproteobacteria bacterium | reverse complement strand
TTCTAAAAGCGGATTTGTTCCGCACCGACCAATTGGATGACGACCCGCACATTGCCCGCGCCTTGGCCAGTGCCGAAGGCGATGCCGGCAGCCGTTCCTTGTCCGACAGATTGGCAGCCTTGAAATCAGGGCCTGCCCCCAAAAAGCTGACCGCTGCTTAGCCGCCGCGTCTCAGCCAAACGGGGCCCGTTGCGTCTCCCCCGCGGCGGGCCCCAAATTTTTCTACTAGCAGGCCGCTAGATGTGAGCTTTCGACAGGTTGTCCATTCGGGCCTGACCGAGGACATGCTTCACCTGGAAACGCTATAGTGCTCTATCCGTCTACGATCAAATCGCCGAACTGCGTGCCGACCACGTGGCGGATGGCGTCGGCGATTTGCACATAGGCCGAGGTGCGCCCGCCACTTTTGCGCCATACCAGCCCAACCGACCGGGTGATCTGGCGCCCCTTGATCTTCTTGACCACAACCTCGCTTCGGGCCTGGATCTCAGACCGCACATACAGCGCGGGCAAAAACGTAGCGCCCATGCCCATGCCGACCATCTGACGCAGCGCATCCAGGCTGGTGCCTTCATAATCCCGGGCAAGGTCGGCGCCGAAATCCGTACACAGACTTTGGATCTGATCGTGCAGGTGATAGCGCGGGCTGAGAGATAGGATTCTGAGGCCTTGTAGCTGCTTGGTGGAGACTTGGCTTTCCCCGGCAAGCTCGTGATCGGCCGCAACCGTCAGGTAGAGCGGTTCGCGAAACAGACGTTCCACCACCACTTCGGTGCCGACCATGGGTAACTGGGCGAGCACGATGTCGTGCACGCCTTCCAAGAGCTCGCTTTCCAAGTCACGGGGCGCGCCATCGCGGATGTAAAGGTTCAGATCGGGGTGCTCACGGTGCAACCTGGCCACCACATACGGCAATAGGTATGGCCCTAGAGTGGATTTCGCGCCGAGCCGGATGGTGCCCAGGAGCCCGCGCTGCGCCCCGGCGGTAAAATCGACGATACCTTGGACTTCATCCAACACACCCCGCGCCCGGTCCGCCACTTCGCGCCCGACCGGGGTCAGCGCCACACCGGACCGGCTGCGCTCCACCAATTGCACCCCTAATAATTGTTCCATGGTTTGCAATTGAGCGCTCAATGACGGCTGAGTAATGCGGCACCGTTCCGCCGCGCGGCGAAAGTGCTGGGTTTCCCCGATGGCGAGCAGATAACGCAACTGCCGAAGGGTGAGGGCACGCCCTCCGGCCGGTTGTTTATTCTGTGTGGTGACGGGTTTCTGATGCATCGCAAAGACCTATCGAAATCAACTCTCGCTATATATTCAAATGGCGCCCGTGTTTCCTTACCTAAGGAAAAGAAAATGGTTCATTCGAAACGGAGACCTCATGCGCCGCAATCGTGAAAGCCTCGAATATCATCTGCATGCATTGCAACAGCACCACACCTATCTCAGCAGCCGGGTTGTTGAAGAAACGAAACGGCCGTTTCCGGATGATGCTCTGATCCGCCGATTGAAGAAGTTGAAGCTGCTGACGAAAGACGACATGGCACGCATGCGCCGCGTGGCGTAACGCCATCGGCCGCTGATCGAGACCGTGAGGCCTGCAGCGCAAAGGGTCTCTCCGGCCGGCCATTTGCCTTTCTTGCCCTGCCTTGTGCCCCGACGTGTGCCCCAATTTGTGAAATGAATCGCTTTTCTGCAACGCCCCGCTCCGTCGACTCAAAGGTCGAAAATATCCGTCAAAAACGACTCCGCATCGGGGCGCCGGCGGCGCTCATGATGGTAAGAACGGTCCGCCCCGTCATGTCTCCGTGACCGGGCCGCAGCGCCACCCGCCATGGGTGAGGCCGACTGGCGGATAAGCTTGTCGAGTTCCCCGCGATCGAGCCAGACACCGCGGCATTCGGGACAAAAGTCGATTTCCACACCCTGCCGGTCGGCGATCATCATTTGGGCGTCATGGCAGTTTGGACATCTCATGGGGTTTCCTTTGCGCAGGCGGCGCCCGCGTTAGACGGTGATGTCCACATAACGCCCCAAATCCCGATCATTCGGTTTCTGGGCAGGTTCCGTTTTCTCAACCGCTTCTACCGGCGGCAGGGGAGTCGAGAAGTCTCCGTCGCGGCGTGTTATGACAGGCGCGCTGCGCACGGCCCCATAACTACTCTGGGAGCTGACAATTGGAACTTTCATGATGCATCCAGATGGTGCGTTTCTCTCTACCCTTTATAGATGAGGAGTTTTGCCCATATGAAAACGGTTGCGAAAGCGGTTTTTCAATCGGTCTTGCCTATGGGTGTGCCGGCGGGTTTCGATCGCCCTTCCCGTCATTCTGAGCATCGAAACCTATCGGCGAAGGCGCTGAAACGACGGCACTCCGGCTCCGTGCCCCTGTACACAGATGAACCGTCTACCGGCCCGGCCGCATCATGGGCCCACCCCAGTCTTCTTTGGCCGGGGTGGATATGTCATCATAGCCGAGCGCCTCTTCGCGTATCCCGAATTAATTGGTTAAAACTATCACGTTGCAGGCTCATGCGGCATTGCCATCTATCATACAGTGGCCATGTGTCGGGCATGGGGATACAGAAATGAACAAAGCCTTCGAACCAATAAGATCGTTCCTGCAAACCGACACAGCGCCGGGCATTTTGCTGTTTGGCGCGGCCGTATTGGCCCTTCTGATCGAAAACTCAGCCATGAGTTGGCTTTATGACTCTTTGCTGTCGACACCGGTCGAAGTGAAGATCGGCGCATTGGAGATCGCCAAGCCGCTGCTGCTGTGGATCAATGACGGTCTGATGGCGCTGTTCTTCTTTTTGGTCGGCCTGGAGATCAAACGCGAAGTGGTCGAAGGGGAATTGTCGTCACTCGACAAGGCCCTGCTGCCACTGTTGGCCGCCGTCGGCGGCATGGCTTTTCCCGCCATCGTTTATGCCAGCCTCACCTGGAACGATCCGGTGGCCTTGACCGGCTGGGCCATCCCGGCCGCCACCGACATTGCGTTTGCGCTCGGCATTTTGGCGGTCTTGGGGTCCCGCGTCCCCGTCGCCTTGAAAGTGTTCTTGCTTTCCGTGGCCGTGATCGACGATCTGGGCGCCATTCTGATCATCGCCCTGTTCTATACGGCCGAATTGTCCACCACCTCGCTCATTCTGGGCGGCATCGGATTGTCCGCGCTGATCGCGCTTAACCGCTCCGGCGTCCGGCAATTGGGCCCCTATCTGGTGATCGGCATCGCCATTTGGGTGTGTTTCCTGAAGTCGGGCGTGCATGCCACGTTGGCCGGTGTGCTGGTGGCCTTGACCATCCCTATGGGCGTGGAAAAGGACGAAAAAGAATCGCCCCTGCACCGGCTGGAACACGGCCTGCAGCCTTGGATCGCGTTTCTAGTGTTGCCGGTTTTCGCCTTCGCCAATGCAGGCGTGCCGCTGACCGGATTGTCGCTTGAAGCGATCACCCAGCCCATCCCGATGGGCGTGGCTTTGGGGCTCATCATCGGCAAGCAGCTGGGCGTGTTCTCCGTCACCTGGGCAGCGGTGAAGCTGGGTCTGGCCCGTCTGCCCCAAGGCGTGAATTGGTGGCATATCTATGGCATCGCCTGCCTGACCGGCGTGGGCTTCACCATGAGCCTGTTCATCGGCACCTTGGCCTTTGACTCGATCGAGCATCTCAATCAGATGCGGTTGGGTGTGCTGATGGGCTCGTTCGTCTCGGGGATCACCGGCTTTGTGGTGCTGAACCGGTTTCTTGCCCGAGCGCCGGATCAAACCGCCACCGGACCGGAGCGTCCCGTAGCCTCCTAAGACGGGACGCAACGTCCCAGCGCAAACAGGTTGCACCTATGCAGCGGGGCTGGCACAACAGGCCGGTCCCGCCTTGACCGCGCGGCCCGCCGCCTGCCCCTCTCTGCCTCAGGAGCTGCTCCATGTCCGACCGCCTGCACGAGCTGATCTCGCAACTCTCCCTCCGCCAGGGCGAACGCTTTGTGTTGTCGTCCGGGCGTGAAAGCACCCATTACTTCGACATGAAAGTGTCGGTGATGCATGCGGAGTGCGGCCACTTGATCGCCCAACGCCTGGTGGATGCAATCCACAGCCAGGCGTTCGACTATTTGGTGGGCATTCCCATCGGCGGTTTGCCGCTGGCGGCCCGGGTGATGGAAGCCGCCTGGCCGGAACGGGATTTGCCGGGCTTGGTGGTGCGCGACAAACCCAAACAACACGGCACGGGCAACCAAATCGAAGGCGTGCGCGACGCCGCCACCCTGGCCGGAAAGTCGGCGCTGATTGTGGAAGACGTGACCACCACCGGCGGGTCGATCCTGAAAGGGATCGACACGTTGCGCGCCGCCGGCATGTCGGTGTCCTCGGTCGTGACGGTGGTGCTGCGCGAGAAGTCAGCCATCGACCGGCTGGCCGAAGCGGGCGTGGACCTCACCTATCTGTATCACGAAAGCGATTTCGTCTGATCGAACACCGGCGGGTGGCGGCCAGCCCCTCGGTCGAAGAGGCGTTATGCCCCTTGCCGCGGCAGGGCATGATAATCCCGGTAATAGGCGATCTTGCCGTCCCGCACTTTGTAGACACCGACGCCCTCGAAGCGGCGGCCATCCGCATAGACGGCAACCCACTTAGCCCAGGCGATTTCATCGTCGCCCTGTATCTCCTGCGCTTCGAAATGCAGGCCGCGCTTGGGTAATTCTTCCGCCATTTGGCTCATAAAGGCCAAGATCTGATCCTTGCCCTTGAACGACCCGACGGCTTCGTCTTCGGCGGTCGCATCGTCCGTAAACAGATCGACCAAGCTCACATAGTCACGCGAATTTTGCGCATCCCAAAATCTTTTCACGGCATCATATGCGGCACCCGGCATGGCATTCCTTTCCCTGTATTGATTTCTACATAAGTGTCGCACGCCGGAGCCTAACCCGCGGGCGCCGCTTCGTTGAGCGACAACAAAGACTTCACGCCGCTGCGCGAAATCATGAAGCGGCTGACACTGGCATAATCGGGAATGAAGAACACCCGGGGCTCGAGGCCGAGCACATGGGACGCCCATACATTGACGACGCCCCCATGACAGGCGACCGCCACCCGCTTGCCCGCATTGTCGTCCACAATGCCCGTCAACTCGGCGATGACCGTTTTACCGAATGCCGGGAAGCCGCCGCTTCCGTCCATCAGCTCTTGCACGCGCTCGAAATCGCTTTGGGTGAATTCCTCCACCGGCACATAGGTGTGGTGATCGCGGTCGAATTCCGCCACGCCCTCGCGCACTTCGATGTCGAGGCCCAGATGCCGCGACAGGGGTTCCGCCGTCTGGACGGCGCGCCGCATGGGGCTGGAATATAGCCGGTCAATCTGCCGGTCCTTGAGCCAGGCGGCCGTAGCCGCTGCTTGTGCGTGCCCGTCGGGAGACAGGTCGGGATCGGCGGGACCGTCGGGGCGGGCAACAACTTTTTCGGGCAGTCCATGCCGAATGAGGATCAATTCCATGCGTTCGCTCGGGGTGACGTGAAAGGGATGGCGATCTTGTTATACACACCAAATAAATTGCGCAATCGGCCGACGACGTTTTACAAGCACGCCGGGCCTCCCCTTTCTATCGTGTTTTTTTCGCAAATCTGCAATCGCTACGGCGGATGCCTTACCTCCTGCGGGCGGCCCAGGCTATGATCTTCGGCAAGACAACAGATAAGGAAACGCATATGAGTTACGGCCTGATGATCCCTGGCGACTTTTTTTCCACGCCCCAGCTCATCGAAATCGCTCAGTGGGCAGAAGAATGCGGCTTTGACAATCTTTGGACGTCGGAAATGTTCGGCCGCGACCCGTTCGTGACCTGCGCCACGCTTATCCACGCCACGAAGATCATTCATGTGGGCACGGCCATCACCAACATCTATGCCCGCGACGAGCGGGCGATCAAGGCGGCCGCCTATTCCCTCGCGGAAGTGTCGGGCAACCGCTTTGAACTCGGCATCGGCGTCTCGAACAAGGTGGGTAACGACCAGCGCGGCCTGCCCTGGCTGCCGCCGGTGAAGAAAGTCAACGCTTTCATGGACCGCTATACCGACACGGAGATCATGTTCGATCACAAGGCCGAGGTGCCCATGTATCTGGCGGCCCATGGCCCCAAGCTCATGGCACTGGCAGGCCAGCGGCTCGATGGCGCTTACATTTACATGATGCCCGTGGCCTATTCCCGTCAGTCTAAGGACCGGCTGGGGGCCAAAAAGCTGCATTTGATGCAGCCCACGGTCTTTGAAACCGAGCCGGACGCCGCGCGGGCCCATGCTCGCCGGGCGGTGTCGATTTACATGCCGCTCGAGAACTATCACCGGGCCTGGCGGGAAGGCGGCTTTGCCGACGAGGATTTTGCCGATGGCGGCAGCGACAGCTTTATCGACGCGCTGATCGCTTGGGGCGACCAGGACAAGATCCTGGAGCGCTATGCCCTGCAGCGGGAGAACGGCGTCGACCAAATCATCATCGGCACGGCCAATCTGAACTTGACCGAGGCGGGCACCTGGCAGAAGCTCGGTGCGCTGATCAAAGGGTAAAAGAAATCCACGTCAAAGCCGCTCGATCGTAAAGGTCGGGATTTCCCGCGGCGCCGCAGCCTTAACGTAGCCGGCAAACTGTTCCGATTGTTGCGCCATTTGCGCCGCCAGCAGACGGGCTTCGTCGGCAGGCGTTTCGGTAATCCGAACACGGAACGTTTCCGTGCCATATTCCATATCGATTTCCGGGTGGGCGCGCACATTATGCACCCAAGCCGGATGGCTTTGCGACCCCGCTGCCGAGCCGAATAAGCGCCACGTGCCGTCTTCTTCGATGATCAGCACCAGCGGCACCTCCAGCAGTCTGCCGGTTTTGGCGCCGCGCGTGTGCAATATCACCACGGGCAAATCGCCGAACTGCGCCACTTTCCCTTGATTGGCGCGAAACTCGGCGATTACCTGGGCGTTGAGCGTTTTCCAATCCATAAGCGACTCTACCGACCGACGCCTCAATCTTCCCAGAGGCTGAGGATAGGCCCCTGATCGGGGCGGACCTGGCCGTCGAGCATCTCGTGATAGAGCTTCTCCACCGCTTGGGGGCCATTGAACTGCTCGATGCGCACCCAATCCTTGGCAGCGGGCAGGAACTGGGTCCAGCTTTCATTGACACGCGCCTGGAACCCGGCGGCGCCCCATTCTTGAATGCGCTTGCCGATAACGCCGGGGGCGAAAAAGATTTCGGGCGCAGCGCCCGGCAGCCCATCATCGCCGCCTTGGGCGAAATCGCCGCCGGACGCTTCCCAATGGGTGCCGCCCACTTGGCAATAATACTTCAGGTTATCCGCATAATGATTTCTGAGCGCCACTTGCACCTTGGGGTTGCCGGCCATGTCCACGGTGACGGCTGGACGCTTCTCAAGCGTGCCGATATCGTCATAGGCGACCACCTGGTCGTAGCAGCCAAGACCTTTCACAAAGCCCACATTGCCTGCCGAGGTGAGGCCGATGATCCGTACGCCCTCACGCTTGTTTTGTTTCATCACTTGGGCCGTGCTGTACCCCGTCTTACTGGACGCGCTGATGATCACCACATCCTGCGCACCGAAGAACGTGTTATCGGCCAAGAAGTCGTCCAGAGCAAAGCCTGTGATGAACAGCCCGCGAAACAACATGATTTGCGGTTCGTTCGCCGGCGAATGGTTGGGGTCGGCGGTGGTGAACTGGTAGTTATTGTAAGCGCCGCCATGGATCTCGCGGCGATGGGCCGAGATATCCGTGAAGCTGTTGTTGGTCACATTTTCCGGTTCCACCAGCAAATGGGTCGACATGGGGAAATAGCCATAGACGCGCGTCCCCACTTTCACGTCGTCATGGGCAGAGGCGACCACGTCGCCATAGCCCCAGACGGGTACCCGGCCCCAGCCTTCCGCCGCGGGGAAGAACCCCCAATAGCTGAAGCTGTCGCCCGCCACCGCATAGGTCACGTTGTTGGCCGTCAGGGCGAACTTGTCCACCTTGAGCAAGGCTTGGCCGGGCTTGAGCTTGTCGGGATCGAGCGGCGAGGGCACAAATTTGCCGTTGCGCAGATCGTTCTTGTCAACGATGAAATCGGTGGGTTGGGCCATGGGGACGTCCTCTCGTGTGGCTAAGTGCTTTCTTAAACTCACCATGGCATGGCAAGGCGTTCCGGCCAAGACGGGGCGCTGCATTGCGCCGCGTTGTTCGAAGCGCCGGGCACCGGATAGGCTGACGGGGCATGACCCAAACGCCGACTTCCCCCAATTTCGAGACGGCCGGCAGTGCCTGGCCGTCGATCTATGACCCGGAATTTGTCAAAGGTGTTTTTGACCGGTGTTCCGGCAAATACATCGCCTTCAGCTATGTTTGCTCTACTTGAAGGGCGTGCCGCCGTGAGTGGAACGGCTATTCCTGCGCGGGGCACAAGACTTTGCCATGATCGGCACCTACAGCACGAATTTCGGCAACGCAGACGCCTTCGGCCACATGCTGCGCGCCCAAGGGCTGGACGCCACGTATACGGAGCTTTTCTTCGGTTGTGCGACGGCGGTGAGCGGACAAAACCGCCGTGACCCCGCCGCGAAATCGCCGGCCTTTGTCCCGCCTGCGATCACGCCATCAGGCCACCGCCTATTGAGGCTGCACCGGGTTCTGATTGATCGCTTCGGTTTTTTCCAACCAATCCGATGCAGCGGAATCGCCCATGAATTCGGCTACTTTCAAGGCGGCTCTGGCCTTCGGCAGGTCGGAGGGCAGCCCCTGCCCCCCCACCAAATGAAGAAGGGCCTGGTAGCGTGAAATATCACCCTGCCTTGGGGTCACCAGC
>JANQMY010000390.1 GCA_028279895.1 Alphaproteobacteria bacterium | reverse complement strand
TCGGGCCGGTCGAGAGTATGTCGTCGGCAGTACTTTTGTGGCGATCGGTCATCCAATGGTTGGGCGGTTTGCGTGCGATCGTGGTGACGATTTCTGTCTTGTCCGTGTTGGGGCGGGGGCGGGACGACGCGGTCGGACCATTACCGGGCACGAACCGTTTTGCCTCTTCTACGGATACCTTTGCTTTCACCGCACAAACCGTTGCCATGATTTACGGGGCCGTCACTTTAGTGGGCATTATTGGTGTGTGGGCAGGGGGTGTTTCTTTCTTCAACGCCTTTTGCCTCAGCCTGGCAGCTATTTCGACCGGCGGGTTTGCCTGTTCAGCGGGGGGAACGCAGGATCTGCACGCCCCTGGCGCGGAGTTCGTTTTGACCCTGCTGATGATCTACGGCGCAGTCAATTTTCTGCTCCATTGGACCGTTTTGCGCGGACGGCCGATGACCTATGTACGGGATCCGGAACCTGCTTTTTTGCTGTTGTTCATCGCGGCTATGGCGGGCTATTTCTTTTTTGCGTCGGCCGGAAACCAGGACAATAGTCAAGCGATAGCGAATTTGGGATTCGCGCTTTTCAACGCCGCGTCGCTGCTGACCACCACCGGATTTTGGGTGGGGGACCTTTCCGTCCTCCAGCAAGCGCCGCTGATAGTGCTCATCCTTGGCGCGTTTATCGGTGGCTGTTCGGTGTCGTCCGCCGGCGGCATCCGGGTTATGCGGGTGATATTGTTGGTGCGGCAAAGTCTCAGCGAGCTTAGTCGGCTTTCACACCCGCACGGCGTCGTGGGGATTCACTACGGTCGATGGACCGTCAGTGATCAAATGATGTTCGGTGTGTGGGCCGTTTTTGTGTGCTTTCTGCTGACCTTTGCCTTGTTGAGTATTCTGCTTGCCGGAAATGGTCTTCCTCTGGAAACGGCGATGCTCGGTGCCGTCAGTGTTCTGAGTAACATCGGACCTCTTTACACGCTAATTGCCCCGGATACACCGTTCTCCGAGTTCGACAATGGAGTCAAATATGTTTTGTCCATCGCCATGATTGTCGGGCGCTTGGAAGTTATGATCTTGCTGAGTCTGTTCAGCTTGGCCTATTGGCGAGACTGAGGGGTAGACAAGGTCAACCATGCCACGCACTGCTTATGTGAATGGACACTATGTTGCCTACGACGAGGCGATGCTTTCCATAGACGATCGTGCTGTTCAGTTCGGCGATAGCGTTTACGAAGTGGTGGCGGTGAGACGCGGCCATTTGGTTGAATTGGACGACCATTTATCGCGCTTAGAGAGATCCCTGCGCGAGTTGCGTATGGCTCAGCCTCGGTCACGGACGGCTCTTAAGCTGATCATGAAAGAAATCCAGCGGCGCAATCACGTGCACAACGGACTGCTCTATGTGCAGGTGACGCGAGGCGTTGCACCGCGCAACCACAAATTTCCGAGCGCGGCCGTTAGGCCGGGCATTGTCGTCACAGGCAAGTCACGCATAGATCAGGAGAGCGTTCTTGCGTGGCAGAAGGGCGTTAAGGTGCTCACGGTGCCGGACGATCGATGGCGTCGTCGTGACGTCAAATCGACCAATTTGTTGGCGAATGTTATGGCGAAACAAGCGGCCGCAGATGCCGGCTGCCGTGAGGCCTGGCTCGTGGATGATGACGGATTTGTTACGGAAGGCACCAGCTCAACAGCGTGGATCGTCTCGCGCACGAGTTGCATTATAACGCGTCCATTGTCGAACGACATTCTTCATGGTGTGACCCGCGGTAATCTGCTGCGTGTGATTGAGGCGCACGGATATTCCGTCGAGGAACGTGCCTTCACCGTGACGGAAGCGGAGCATGCGGACGAAGCATTCATCACCAGCGCCAACAATCCGGTAACACCGGTGGTTCAAATAAACGACACGATTGTCGGTAACGGAGAGCCGGGTCCCGTGACGCGTAGGCTTCAGGAACATTATGCCGCAGTCGCGGGCGCGCTGTAATCGTGACTTCGGTCACAAAAAAACAAAAAAAGAACGATTCGTTCCGTTTCGCACTTGCAGCACGCCCAAGGGTGTATCATCTTTCTTGAAGCGTACGGCGCGTTGCGTTTTCTGCCGGAATTATGTGAGCGATGAAAACACAAGCACCAACGCGAATTTGGGCCAAACGATAAAATGGGGTTCACCCATGTCATCTGAGAAAATTCAGAATCTGCAAGACACATTTTTAAATAGCGTAAGAAAAAGCAAAACACCTCTCACTGTCTTTCTGATCAATGGCGTTAAATTGCAGGGCGTCATTACTTGGTTTGACAACTTTTGCGTTCTGTTGCGCCGGGACGGGAATTCGCAGCTTGTCTACAAGCACGCGATTTCGACAGTCATGCCGTCCACGCCGGTGCAACTGTTTGAACCGGAAGTCGAACAGTCCGCCGCGTCGGAGTGATGACCGGCGGCCGGCTGGGTAGCGCCGGCGGAGAGAGTGACCGCCTGCGGTTTGCACCATGAGCCGACGTCAACACGAGTATTTCGACACCAAACAGGAAGCCACGCGTTGTTTGGTGGTTCACTTATCCGTACGTACGGCACCTGGCGGGTCGGCGGCCCATGTCGCACGCTCTGACGAGGCGCAGCTGGAAGAAATCGTGGGGCTTGCCCGGGCGATCGACATCAACTTGATCGGTGCGCTGACGCTCAATCTCAACCAAATCCGACCGTCGACCTTCATTCGGTCAGGGCAGGCGGAGGCGTTAAAGGAACAAGTCGCCGAACAGCATATCGGCTTGGTGGTGCTCAACGCGACCTTATCGCCGATCCAGCAGCGAAATCTGGAAAAAGCTCTGGGTTGCAAGGTGATCGACAGGACCGGCCTCATTCTGGAGATTTTCGGCGCGCGCGCGGCCACACGTGAAGGCCGACTGCAAGTGGAACTTGCCCATCTGACCAATCAAAAGAGCCGCCTGGTGCGGTGGTGGACCCACTTGGAACGCCAACGCGGCGGTGCCGGGTTTTTGG
>JANQMY010000378.1 GCA_028279895.1 Alphaproteobacteria bacterium | reverse complement strand
GGGTGCGGAAAGTCGAGCTTTCTGCGTGCCGGGGTGAAACCTTATCTTGCACGCGCGCGCCTTCCGATTTCCTTTGAGGAAAATCCCGACGGGTTTCAGGTCATCCGGTCGACCGATAAACCCCTTCGGCAGTTCGCCACCCGGCTGTTGGAGGTCGTGGACGACTTGGCCGCGGGAAAATCATCTTATGGTCGCCTCAGGCGTTCGGTCGATGCGCGCGAGCTGAAAGAGAAGTTCACGTCGGAAGAGAGACGGGAGCTCATAGGGACCGATTCCGACGCGGCCTTCGAGGCTCTGGTAGACGTGGCCGGAGCCATGAGAACGGCACCGGTTTTCGTGATCGATCAGGCCGAAGAGGTGTTCACGCTAAGGGAGCGGTTGGACAACGACGACAGCTCGAATGCAGAAGAAAAAGATGCCGAACAGGAAATAGAGACCGCCGCATTTTTTAGGTTTCTAAATGAGGTTGCCCAAAGGGGCGCAAAGAGCCGGATCATCGTCTCACTACGGACCGAATATAAAGGACGATTTGACGATCAAGTATCGGTTCATGGCCATCCCGGCGATGGTCTGCGTGGCTTCTATTTAAGTGAGCTGACGCACGAGGGACTCAAACACGCCATTACGCGGCCGACACTGGAGGGTGCGGAATGGGAGCAGGTCAAGAAGCGTAAACATGTCACGGACAAGTCTTCCCCCTTCGAGCGGTTCAGATTTCGCATCGACGACGATGTCGTCGAGCGCCTTGCGTCCGACTTGCTGAGCGAGCGGGTGCCCGCCGGCGGTATTCTTCCCGCCTTACAGATCGCTTGTCTGCAGCTCTGGCGCCAGTCGGAAGAGGCTCGGTCCACCAAAGAGGAAAACACCGGTCGGGCGCTGCGCATCCGTATGCTGAACTATCGCAGATTGGGAAAGATAGAAACGCAAGTCGAAGAATATTTGGCGCAATCGCTTGAGGAAGTCGTTCTGCAGTCATCCCGGTGGTCGCTTCGCATATCCGAAGTGGTTGAGAAATGGCATCAGGCGTTTCGAAAAGTTTTGGTCAGCGTCGAAGCCGATGGGCGGGCGGTGACACGGCGGCCGCTGGAATCCGAATTGGTAACCGAACTCGTCGACTTTTTTGGCGCCAACAAATCACTCGAGGCCGATATCCGAAAAATCATCGGCGAACTCAGCTCAAGCCGGTTCGGCATCCTGCGTCGCGAACAAGACCGCATCACCCTGGGGCACGACAGCCTGGCCCTGGCCCTGAACAAATGGTGGATGGTCTTTAATCGCGAAGAGAGTTCCATGATGCGTATGAGCATGGGATCCTACAAATCGCCTGATGAGATCGAAATGAGCGATCTCTTTTTGAAGGGGGAGGAACCGCACGCCGCCACGATTTACATGCCGGCGGAGTTGGGGTGGGACAGTCAGCTTCCCCATTTCGCAGGCATTCGCAATTTTGACAAGCGGCTCGGCATAAACCTGCAGATCGGCGAAACGGACGACGCCTCCAACCTCAGTACCGTGTCCGGGGAGAATCGGCCAAAGGACTGGAACCAACTGCGCCGGCGGTTGTGGTCTCGGGAAAGCGAACGCCGAGAGCTGATCGAAAAAACAAAAGACCGTGGCAAGTCGCCGGAAAACACTTTCTTCTTAGCACCGACCGAGTGGGCGAGCTTCCCAGGACGCGAGAGTAGCAGCGTGTCCAACAATGACCGCATACGCCATGCACTTCGCTGGACCGATGTGCTTGTGACCGATCTGTTTGTCGGCAACGGGCTTATCGGGTTGGAGCAAAAATGGTCGGAAGAGATGGTCAAAGTGCGGGCGCTGCCCGCAGGTGACCAGCCCGAACGCCTTCGCGAACTGATCTCCGGCACACTCACCGAAATCTATGAGAAGCGTGGCGAGGTAAAGTGCTTCAAGGACAGCGCCCGAAAATTCTTGATCTTCGCGGCGGACATTTGCGAGGTGGCGCCGAAAGTCAAAAGATATTTGGCGAGTGAAAAGAATGTCACGATCGATGAAGGAGCCTATTCGCAACGCCGGAACCCAATGCTGACCTGGCTGTTAGAGAATGAGAACGCAGAGGAAGACGCCGCCTCCATTCGTCCTCGGTACATCGTATCGTCGTCGCTTCCCAGAGCGCTGGCCGTTCAGTCCGGATACACGGTCTATTTTGGCGCAAACGATCTGGCGTCCCTTGCCCGGGATGAAATGTCAGGCCGGGAAGTTCATCAAACGAAGCGCGTGTCTTCGATCGATGATGTGGCGGACCGCATGCAGTCGGTCGTTCAGCACACTTTGTGGCAAGTCAGTGTCCCGTCGGCCAAATGGAACAGCGGGTTAAACCGGGCTTTCATTTTGAGGCTCGCCGGCCTTGGGTATTTTACGGCCGAATACGTCCGATCGAACGCCGACGAATTTGTGCTTCACCTTCATGAATTCATGAACCGGGTCTTTGGGGAAGCCGGCGGCGGGCGCGATAGTGTCAAAGGTGTGCGGCTTAACCGCCAAATCATCCGGGAGACCTTCAAAAACTGCTTTAGCTTTCTGCGGTTCGAAGAGTACGGCCATGAGGTCTATGACCTGGATTCGCCTTTTGCCTATAGAACCGATCATGCATCACTGGATACGCAAAGTATTGCCGACGAAATTTATATCGAACTCACAGATCTTCGGCGAAAAACACTGGCGCATTTCAGTCGCGTGGCAGACTGCATTAGTTGGCTGAAGGACCGGGACGAATACGATCCATTGGAAAAAGCCGTGCGAGATTTCTTCAAACTTAAGCAGTTGGCTTGGAACAATTACCGGATCTTCAACTATTACGATTCAGAACGCTACATGGCACGCGCAGCGGCAGCCGCCCAAATCCTTATGGAGAAAAAAACTCATAATACTGATCAAAAGGACTAAACCGCATCGCGAACCCAGCGCCGTGAACCAAACGCGGCGACCCCCAATGGCTTTGACCTCATCGAGCGCTCAATAGACAGCACGAATTAAAATCAGCCTTCCCACATAGCCCGGCGGTGCGGACCAAGCGTGGTCAGTACGCGTCGGGCGTGGGCCTAACGCGCTTTGGGATGCACAACCACCGGCAGGTCCGTAAAGCCCATCACGAAATTGGAGAAGGTGCGCACCGGCGTGCCCACTACTTCCACCTGATCGAAGCGTTTTAGGATTTCTTCCCAGAGAATGCGCACCTGCATTTCACCCACGCGGTTGCCCATGCAACGGTGAATGCCAAATCCGAAGGACAAATGGCGGCGCGCCCCTTCCCGGTCGATCAGGAATTCGGTTGGCCGCTCAATCTCGCGCTCATCGCGGTTACCGGAGATGTACCACATCAAAACGCGGTCGCCCTTTTTGATCAGCTTACCGCCCAATTCCACGTCTTCTACGGCCGTGCGGCGCATATAGGCAAGCGGCGTCTGCCAACGGATAATCTCTGACACCATATTGGGAATGATCGACGGGTCGGCCTTGAGTTTCGCGAATTGATCCGGGTTTTCATGCAAGGCCAGTACGCCGCCCGACATGGAATTGCGGGTGGTGTCATTGCCCCCGACGATCAACAACATCAAGTTCCCCAGTAGGTTCATGGGATCGAGGCTTTTCATGTCCTTGTTATGTGCCATCAGGGAGATGAAATCATTCGCTGGCGGCAGGGCCGCACGCTCGGCATAAAGCGTGCCGAAGACTTCCAAACACTCATAAAGCGCTTCGCGGCGGCCTTCTTCCGTAAGGCCCATGGTTTCCAATACTTCGGGATTTGCGGTGATGAGGTCCGACCAAAAGGTAAGCTTGTACCGGTCTTCAAACGGGAAATCGAAAAGCGTGGCCAACATTTGAGTGGTGATTTCGATCGAGACCAAATCCACCCAATTGAATGTCTCGCCGACAGGCAGACTGTCGAGCACCGTGCCCACCCGCTGGCGAATAAGCGGCTCCAGTTCTCGGAGCGCCGGCGGGGCTACCGCCGGCGTCACGGCTTTGCGCTGCACATCATGCTTCGGCGGATCCATGGCGATAAAGGTTTCGGGATCGAAATTTTCGTCATCTCCGTCCGGACCGTCGACCAAGAAAATCGAAGGTTCCGACGAGAACATTTGGTGGTTTGTGTCCACCGCCATGATGTCGGCATAGCGCGTAACGGACCAGAAGCGGCCAAATTCCTCATGCTCGAAAAAGTGCACGGGGTCTTCCTTGCGCAACCGCTCGAACAGGCCCCAATGCTGTTGGTTGTAGAAGTAATTCGGGTTCGACATGTCGATGTCTTCGAGCGCGATGCCATAGGGGTCGAACGGCTCCGGTGCGGACGGTTTCAGGGCGGCCTGACTCATTACGGTCTCCGGGAATATCTTGACTATAACGACGTTGTAAGTTACAACAACGTTGTAGTCAAGTGGAATATATCTGACACTTGCCCATCGCAGGCCTCAATGGCTTGATGACGAAGGTTTGCGGAATCAATGGAATCGAAAATCGTCAGGATGGATCAACGCGCAATCAATATGGAAGCGAGACGCCAGCGAATTTTGGATTCGGCTGAGCGTTTGATTAAGCGCGACTCCTTGAGCGCCTTTACGATGCGCGCCCTGGCCCAGGAGGTCGGGCTCAGCGTGAAGACGCTGTACAATCTATATGGCGGCGGAAAGGAAGCCATCGCGGCGGTCCTGGAAGACCGGGCCTTTTCGACGCTGGAGGCGGAGCTGACGGCTTTGCCCGAAGATCAGGATCCGATCGAGCAAGTCCTGACGATCATGACGGTTGCCGCGGAAAAATGCATCAAGCGCAAAGCCCTCATTCACCCCATGTGGGCCGGTGATAAGGACCGTCCCTTGGGATCGCCCAGCCGACCTTTGGAGTTTATGGAATTTGGCGCCGGCCTGGCGGAGGCCGCTCTCACCAGAGCATCGGATCAAGGTGCGCTGGAGGCACGGTTTGATCCCCACATTCTGGCCTCACAGCTAACGGTCGGCTGGTTCGGCACAGCTATTTTGTGGGCACGGGGCGCCCTGGGCGATGCGGATTTCGTGATTCGCGTCAAGCATACGGGATTATGCAATCTTCTTCCTTATGCGGAACAACCACTCGCCGAAACGCTTCGTTCAGAGATAGTGATGCTAGAAAAGCAAATGACGCCTCTGCCGAAATACAACGAGGCCGACCAAAAGGCGTCTGTTTGAGGCCAAGGCCGGACGGCCACTCTCGCGACGCCGGTTGAGTCTCTCGAATGATCTCCTTCAAAACGGCAAAAGCCAGTTTAGAGACTCATATAGGGCGAGTATAAACAAGACGCAGCAAGAGCCGCCCAAACGAACATTGTTGCCCAATAAGGCAAAGGTTCTGCGCTTCTATCAAAACCGCGGTGAAAATAAACCTTGCCGGTCACAAGGTCCCACACCACCCATGCGACGAGTGCTACGCCCACCCACTGCCAAACTGTCAGGACACTTAAGTTTTCCATGTTCCACACCCGAGCGGTTATTTTGCCAGCTTATCTAATGCGCTTGAGTAATCGTTCCCGTTGATGCGGTGCATAATTTCGGAAAGACGAGACCATCCTTGCAACGTTATCGGCAGCATAATGGACGACTCAACGAATTCCCAAGAATAGCTAATGATCGAGAATATTGTCCCGACGGTAATGGTAAGCGTGCTTGCCGCGAACCAAAGATTGAACATCAGAAAAACCAACAAGATGGAATAGATCGAGCCATAGACATAGGCTTCTGTGTCGGACAATTTGACCTCTATGCTGCGCAGGCTGGTCAAATGAGACAAAACTGCCTGGGGCGATCTACTCGCCAATATACGCACTTGTTGTTCTGTTTGCTGATTATGGTCAGCGTTCAAACGAAAGAAACGAAGATGAAAACAACCGTATAGCGCAATCATAAAGACGGCACTGGCGAGCGCCGAAAGGGACAGCATGGGGTGAAACATGAAGAGAACAAAAAACGATATGAGGAGCTGCACGATAGAACTCATCAGAGCGGGAGCCTCTTGTTCCAAAAAGTCGACCAGCTCCCGACTCATTCCTAGTCTTGCGTTCTGACGTGATACAGGCATTTCACCTGTCCGTTCGGCAAGTTCACGGCTGATATCAACTCGGATGGTCCCATAGACTCGCGTGTCGTAAACCCGTCGAGCAACACTCACGGCAACGAGACCCGCCAACACAGCCGCGAGCCAATACAAATCGCTTGCTTCCTGGGCCAGCAAACCGTCAATCGCGAAACCAATAAATAGGGGCACTAGAGCGGTAAGAGTCGTTTCCACAAAAGTGAGCACCCAAGTTAAACTGATAGGAAACCGATAGGTGCTAATCAGTGCCCCGACAGTCAGCTGATGACCTTTAAGCATGTGCGGCCCCCTCCCCTACCTCTGGGCGAAACGCAGCCTTTACATCCTCTGTGATAGCCAACAGAACCGGCACCAAAACCAACATCAACATGGTCGAGAACAGTTCGCCAAATGCAAGCGATACAGCAGCAGGTATGAGGTATTGTGCTTGCTCAGACGTTTCCATGAGAAGCGGCGAGAGACCGATAACGGTCGTCGCAGTGGTTAGAAATATGGCCCGAAACCTGCCCACACCGGCATCCTGTAGAGCCTCTTCGACAGAAGCACCTTGAGCTTGCGCTTGATTGTAGCGGGTAACTAAAACGAGGCTATCGTTGACCACCACACCGCTAAGAGCCAGCATGCCAAAAAAGGAAAGCACAGAAAGCGGTAAGTCCATAATCAGATGACCGACAGCTGCACCAATGAATGCGAAGGGGATGATCGCGAGTATGATAAATGGCTGCCAATACGATTTGAGCGGCACGGCCATCAGTACGTAAATTAATAAAGTGGCCAGAAGCAAAGCCCGAACCAGGCCGCCTCGAATTTCGCCTATTTCTTCTAACTCGCCAGCCTTCTTCACTGTTACGGCTGGATATTGGGACATCAGTTCCGGGACCAAACGCACGAACACCGCCTGCCCCACCTCTTCCGGGGCAACAACGGCCCGATTGATGGAGGCGGCGATGGTATTCACCCGTTTTCCGTTCTCACGGTAGACAACACCAGGCACATAGCCTCCGGAGACATCCGCCACCGATTGAAACGGTATCCATCGACCATCCCTGTTGCGCAACTGGGATGCCAAAAGATCATCTATCGTATCGCGTGTGCCATCCGTATTTTGGACCACTACACGAAACTCAACACCATCGCGTCTAATCTTTTGAACTTCTGCCCCTCCAAATGCATTCCCTATCTGAGAGGCCAATGTCGCTGTGTCGAAACCGAGTGCTCGCGCTTCCGGCTTTACGCGAATTTTGAGTTCGGGTTGTCCGGTTGCTAAGCTTTCACGAATATTGTTGACACCATCAATCTTACTCAAAAACACACGCAGTTTTTCGCTGGCCTGTTTAAGTTGGTCAGTATCCTTAGAAAAAATCTGGATCTGAAATCCACCGCCGAACTCTTCCGAACCCGCAAATTGCAGTTGCGTGGCCCCTTCCAGTTGGCCCGTGCGTTCGCGCCATTCTTCCAAGATGGCAAGTATGCCGACATTTGGCCGATCGGAGACAGGAGTCAGTTCCGCATATATTTGGGCTGAACCTGCATCCGCGCTTTGCAGGAACATGGACTTAATCGGCGCGATGGCGAGCCCATGAGTTTCCTGATAGTCAGCGCTTACCTGCTTGCCGATTGTTCTGATGTGTTCAAGATTGGCTTTGGTGAGTCGGAAAGGCGCACGCGCATCCATCTCCAAACTGACAGTGATCACCTGGCCAGGCACGTCCGGGAAAAAAACGGTCTTAACCTTGCCAAGCCCCAACAAACCCAGTCCAAACATCCCAGCGGTAACAAACAAAATGGCGATCGCGTAACGATGTTGAATCGCGGCCGCCAAGATAGGTGCGTATATCCGATCTCGAACGTGATCCAATGCGTTTTGGCACAACCGCTGGATTTGGGACCACGCTCTGGCAATCGCGTTACCGGGTTGGTTTGTGAGGTCGGTTGCCGCCAAATGCGCCGGCAGAATGAATTTACTTTCAATGAGTGAAAAAATCAGGGCAAGGATGACAATGCCCGAAAATCCCGCCAGCACTTTACCCAAAGGGTTGTCCAGAAGCAGCATGGGAAAAAAGGCAGCGATTGTGGTCAACACCCCGAACACAGTGGCAAGGGCAACCTTCTCAACACCAATTTCTGTTCCAGCGATCGGGTCAGAATTGAAGCGCCGTTCTTCAAAAACACTTTCGCCGACAACCACAGCATCATCAACCAGAATACCGAGCACGATAATCAAGCCGAAAGTTGTGATGTCGTTAAGGGAATAATCCACCCACCGGGACCCCGCAACGGCCAGCGCGCCCATGACGGAAATCGGAATCCCCAGCGCCACCCAAAACGCCAGGCGCGTATTGAGGAAAAGAGATAACACCAACATCACCAACAACAATCCCTGTATGCCATTATTGGCCAATAACGAGAGGCGATCAGAGATGTAGTCGGCGCTATCCCCCCAAACTGTAATGTCTACCGTGGTCGGCAACTGACGCTCGAAGTTTTGAACAACGTCGCGCACAACGTCAGATACTTGAAGAAGGTTCTCCTTTCGACCAATCAATACCTCCATTCCAGCGGTAAGTTCGCCGTTAAAGCGAAACAGATAATCGCCTTCCTTGAACGTATCTTGGACGGTCGCGATGTCTCCTAGTTTGATCGACACTCCATTGGGGCGTTCGATGATCGGGATATTTGCGAATTCGGTGCTAAACTTGGCGCGTTGGTCAGCCCGAAGACGAATCGTACCACCGTTGGTTCTAAGTGTTCCTGACTGATAATTCAGGGAACTCGCCTGAACCCTCTCAACAATATCTTCGACGGTGAGATTAAAACGACGAAGCATGTAAGGCTCGACTTCGATCTGCATCTCGCGATCAAACAGCCCCCAGATCGTCAGTCTGGACAGTTCGGGTTGAGCTAACAGTTCATCACGCAGATCTTCCGCAAGCATTTGGAGTGTTGCGGGGTCCGTATCCCCATGAATATTGAGATACAATGCAGGAAAATCGAACGCGTCGTCTTGAATTACAGGCCGTTCCGCACCTGATGGAAAGTCGGTAATTCCGTCAATTCGAATGCGGACTTTATCCAGAATTTTTTGAAGATCTTGCCCGCCGGCCCGCCGGACGGTGACGACTGAGAATTCTTCGCTCGATTGAGAGGTGATGCTGCGTACACCTTCTAACCCTTCCAGAGATTTCTCTATTTTTTGAGTCACGAGCTCGTCCATTTGTGCCGTGGACGCTCCGAGATAGGTCGTTGAAATGGTGACGCTTTCCGGCGGAATGCGGGGGAACCCTTCAATCCGCATCGACACTAACGTCATGATCCCAAGAAAAAGGATCACGATCATGGCGAGATTGGCCGCAACCGGGTTTCGAATGAACCAGTTCGTAAGATAATGCACGGATCAATCCACCTTTTTGCGGGGTTCTACTCTCTGCCCTGGCAGGAAAGACACCAAGGGGGTGGTTGCCACCCGTAAGGACTCCAATTCCTCCCGGAATCGGATAATCAGACGATCGCCCTGGCGGAAAAGCACTTCCGGTTCCAGCCGCTGCAATAGGTCATCGCTGTCAACGCGCCAGACGAAGCCATCTTTCGTAAGAGCGGAAGCCGGGATATCCAAGGCATCGGCAAAAGTGATGCCGGCGAGTTGGATAACAACCAGGTCACCACCAAGCACGGCGTTGCTTTCGCTTTTTTTGATGTCGATAAAGATCCTGTACTGACGGGTCGTGTCGTCCAGGTATTCACCGCCACTGCGTACCAAACCCTCAGCGATTTTGTTGCCGCCGTGGTCAAGAACCGTGGCCGACTGGCCGGATAAAGGTTTTTTGGTGAGGGCCCAATCCTTAGGACTAAATTCTGCGATCAGTTCGTATTCGGTGTTGTCTGTTAGTGTCACCAGCCGATCACCGATATTGACCGACTGCCCCGGGCTCACGAAACGTTCCGTCACAAAAGCTGAAAATGGGGCGGTGACGATGGTGTCTTCTAGTCGCCGTTCGGCAGACGCCACCTGAGCACGAGCTGATTTGACGGCACTTTCCGCAATGGCCAACTGTGGCAGCTTAAGGGCCAGATCGTTTGGAGGCTTTATATTGTTTCGTTTGAAATCGGCCCGCGCCACATAGGTGGCGTTCTTTGCCTGCCATAGGGCTAGGTCCGCTTGCTTCAGCTCCAATTCGGCGGCAGCGAACTCCGCCACATATTGACCGTCTTCTATCTTGAGGAGCGGTGTACCGGCTTCAACCTGGTTACCCGCTAAGGCAAGATCAAAAACGCTGTCTACTCGACCCGAAACAGGAGCTGTAAGTACGGCTGACCATTTGGGACGAACTTCCGCAAATGTTCGGATCTCGACCGTCTGGGGTGCGGTCGCCACCTGCTCCACCGTAACCAACGATGCTGGCAGCGGTGACGTTGCGCCGACAACATCAACAGTATCCTCGGTATAGCTCAGCAGTGTCAGCGTTACCGCGAAAAGCATTAGAGACAGCAATATCCAAAACCACCGATAGCGAGATTTCTGCCTTTTTTCCCCAGATTCCGCCATTTCCTCCAAGGCGTCTTGGGGGATTTGCACCTGAGCGGTGGTTATAGGGTCTCGTGGATTAATGTTCATTGCGATCAGGTCCACGTAAGAAATTTGCTAGATGCCTGGCGTTTGACGCCGACTTATGAGACATATGTGTTTTATAACTGACTACAAGATGTAAGACAACTATGTCTCATAAAAAGGATCGACGGATTATCCAATCCGAGGAAGCAATCATTGAAGCCGGCATCAAAACTTTGCTGATTAATCCTTCAGCGGGCATGAGCGAGATCGCCGCCGCAGCTGGAATCGGGCGCGCGACCCTGTATCGGCATTTCGATACGCGGGAAGCACTTGTTCGGGCGCTTGCATTGAAGTGCTACGAAGAAATCGATGAGGCGTGGAAACCCTATGAGCATCTAATCGGAAGAGCCGCGATCGAAAAGATCATCGACGTCCAAATGCCTATCGCAAATCGTTTCAGATTTCTCGGCAGCCTATGGACCTATGTGGAAGGAGATGCCGAGATTGAGCGTATTGAAACTCAGATAAACGAGGACATGAACCTTCTGTTCGATCATGCCAAATCCATGGGTGATATAGATACAAATCTTCCCACCGCTTGGATTACGTGCTTCTTCGACAGCACGCTGATGGCTGGTTGGATGATGATGGAAACGAAGCAAACAAGTGCAGAGGAAGCAGCAACATACGTAAAACGGCTTTTTTTTGATGGATGTGCGGGAAAAAAGTCGTGAGTGAACAACAAAATCCTTCCTCTCACATCGTCATGTGGTTGCAGAGTGTTATGCCAAAAACGAAAGAAGAAAATTGCACTGAAGAGCTTAAGTAGCGCCTGAACAAAAGCGAAATAGCCAAAATCGTCGGCAGTAACCGCCCGCGCGGTTGCCAGATATTGCCAAAAGTATTTGGCAATTTGCGTATGTATACTGACGACAAAAAAAGAACGATATTTGTTTTCAGGGGTAATGGTACCGCCTCCCCGGATCGAACGGGGGACCTCTAGATCCACAATCTAGCGCTCTAACCAACTGAGCTAAGGCGGCCCAACGACCCTGCGGTGCCGGGCGGCGCAGCCTTTTCGGCACGCGTTTCGAGGCAGCGGACATTATGCCGTCCGACGGGCTATTGCAAGGGCGCTGCCCTCCGCTGAATCCGGTTGCGGTATGGGCCAAAAATGCTTACCTGACTAAGATCACAACTGGAGTCTGGCCCTATGGAGCTCACCCCTCGCGATCCGCGCATCACAACCGAATTCGTCACGGCCAACGGCCTTTCTTTCGAAGTGGATATGTGTGGTGAGGGCGACAAGTTTGCGCTGCTGCTGCATGGCTTCCCGGAAACCAGCTTTTCTTGGCGGCACCAAATGCCCATGCTGGCGGATCGGGGTTACCGCGTTTGGGCGCCGAACATGCGGGGCTATGGACGGTCCAGCAAACCCAAGGGCATCGGCGCCTATGCCATCGACCATCTGATCGCCGACGTGCGCGGCCTGGTCGATGCTGCGGGCGCCCGGTCGGTCACCTTGATGGCCCATGATTGGGGCGCCGTCGTCGCCTGGTATGCGGCCATGGCTAAGGTCGTGCCGATCGACAAGCTGGTCATTATGAATGTGCCGCATCCCGGGCCGTCGCGTCAGGCCATCCGTAATTGGTCGCAACTGCGTAAGTCCTGGTACATCTTCTTTTTCCAAATTCCATGGCTGCCGGAGTTCGGCCTGAAACGAAACGATGCTCGCGCCATCGAACGCGCCTTCGTCGATATGGCCGTCGATAAATCGCGCTTCCCGAAGGAGGTCACCGACGTCTATCGGCGCAACGCGCTCATCCCCGGCGCGCTCAACCGCATGGTCAACTATTACCGCGCCTTGCTAAGGCGCCGCCCCCAGCACCCGGCGCTCAAAGGCGGTCAACTGCCACTGATCGAGACGCCGACGCTGATCGTTTGGGGCGAAGAAGATGCCGCCCTGTCCAAGTTCATGACCTATGGTACCGACAAATTTGTCCGTGACCTGACGATTCGCTATCTCCCCGGCGTATCGCACTGGGTGCAACAAGAAGCACCGGAACTTGTCAACGTCCTTTTGGGCGACTTTCTGGAGGGCGGCCCTGTCCGCGAGGTCGACGAGGCTCAACGCAGCATATCCGAACAATCCGATACGGCAGAGGCCGCTTAAACGCCGTTTCTTATCCGGTTAACCCTGATTTGGCCTTCCCAGCGCGGGCCGAAATCGTTAAACCTTTGTTAATTGCGGTTTTGGCGCGCATCCGCGGGCGGCATCCCCTCCACGTCCCGCCGTCAGGACCGCCGGGTTGGGCGGATCGCCCGCTGGAAGTTGAGTAGGCGCTTGTGGGACGGACCGATACTTCTTTAGTCGACGCGCTGGAACGTGACGAGGCCCCTGCCTGGTTGTGGGACGTCGGACGCCAGCGTATGGCCTGGGCCAATACCGCCGCCGTCGCCTATTGGAAAGAGTCATCCCCGTTCGATTTGATCGACCGCCTGTTCTCCCCGGCCGAGATTGCTGGCATCGAGTTCGGCCAGACCTTTAAGGCTTTGGAAAGCGATCAGGAGGAACGCATCAGCGTGATCCTATTTCCCACGGCCGCAGGCACACCCGCCGACGCCGTATGTCGGCGCCACAAGCTGCCGGATGGCCGCACGGGCCTGCTGGTTCAACTGATTGAGACGGCCGACGACGACGCGGATCGGGTGCTGCCGCGTATCCGGGCCGCGTTGGAAAACCTGCCGGGCCTGGTCTCGGTCTTCGGTGCAGACGGCAAAGTGCTGCTCGAAAGCGACTTATCCCAAGACGCCTTTGGCGACTATGGCAGCCTGCCCGACCGCATCGGTAACGAGGCCGCACGGGATTTCTTCGCCGATCTGTTCGACCGGGGCATCGCCCACATCACCTGCGACGTGGCCACCGCCGTGGGGCCGCGACGTCATCGCATTTCCGGCAAGCGCATGACCGACCCGGTCACCGGCTTTGCCGCGGCCATCACGCTGTTTGTCGATGTGACCGACCGCTTGGCGCTTGAAGACCGCACACAGCCGTCGGCCCCGGCCGATCCGACAGACGACCAAAGCAGCCGCCCCGACGGCGTATTCGACATGCTGGCCCCCATTCCGGTGGGTATCGTTTTACTCGACGACAAAGGCGACATCGTCTTTGCCAATCGGGCGGCCGGAACCTTGGCGGCCAGCGCGCCTGACGCATTAAACGGGCAAAATTTCGGGGATTTGGCCAGGCCCCCTTCGCCCTATCCGCCCGGATTGGACGCCCCCACCCCTTCCACAGAAGACCGCGGGCGCCAATTGATCAAAGGCGACGATTTGATTGTTCAACGCCCCAACGGCGACGAACAGAGGGTGCGGGTAACGCTGGCCCCCCTGCCCGATTCCGAACACCTGCCCGCCTTTATCGCGGTTCTCGAGGATGTCTCCGCACACCACACGACGTTGGGCGTTCTCATGAAAGAGCTGGAGGCAGCCAAACAGGAAAGCGCACAGAAATCCCAATTCCTCGCCAATGTGGGGCACGAATTGCGCACACCGCTCAACGCGATTATCGGCTTTTCCGAGGTGATGCGCGACCAGCGGCTTGGCCCCATTGAGAATTCGAAATACCGTCAGTATGCGAAGGACATTCATCACAGCGGCCATTTGCTGCTCAGCCTGATCAATGACTTGCTTGACCTGTCGAAAGTGCAAGCCGGTAAATTGAAACTCGATTTTGCGGACATCAACCTGCGCACGATCGTGGAACAATGCGTCCGCTTGGTGCAGCCACAAGCCCAAAAGAAAGAAATCCGAATGCGGCTGGATGTGCCGCCCGTGCTGCCGCTGGTCAAAGCCGATGCCCGCAGCTTGGAACAAGTGGTGCTCAACCTATTGACCAATGCCATCAAATTCACTCAGCCGTCGGGGGAAGTGGCAATTTCCATTGCCACAGGCAAGGACGGCAAACTCGATCTGCGAGTCAAGGATACGGGCATCGGCATGAGCCCGGACGAGTTGGAGCGCGCCCTCAAACCCTTCGAGCAAATCGACTCGACCGTTGCCCGGGGCGAGAAAGGCACCGGCCTCGGCTTGCCGCTGGCCAAGGCCCTGGCGGAAGCCAACCGCGCCCAGTTCACGATCAACAGCGTGCCCGACGAAGGCACCAGTGTGGGCCTGCGCTTCCCCGCCACCGAGGCGCTGGGATAGGCCTGCGGCTGCGCGACGCGGGCGGCAAAATTGACAATAATTCTCAATTTCATAGTTTGGCGGGATGATAAGAAGAACACGCTGCCCTAGGTCAGAATTCCGCCCGATTAACGCGGCACCTGGGCGGCAAACGGGGCTGCACCATGGCCATTGCCGACGCTAGAACCGCGTCCGACCCCACCCCGGCCGCGTTTGGCGGGTTGCGCGACCTGCAGGGACGCACCTTGTTGTTGGTTGCCGCATTGCTGGCCCTTCTGCTGGCTCTGCCGATCGTTTCAGTGGCGGCCAATCTGTTCCGGGAAAGCGGACCGGTTTGGCAACACCTTCTCGACACCGTGCTCATCAACTATGTGTCGAATTCGGCTCTTTTGGCGGTGAGCGTGGGTGTCGGCGTTTTGCTACTGGGCGTGCCCACCGCTTGGGTCACGGCCATGTACCGATTTCCCGGGCGGGGCTTTTTCGAATGGGCGTTGATCTTGCCGCTCGCCTTCCCCGCCTATGTGGTCGCCTATACGTATACGGACTTTCTGCAATTTTCCGGTCCGTTGCAGACCGCATTGCGCGACATGACCGGCTGGACGGCCGCGGATTATTGGTTTCCGGAGATCAGATCGGCCGGCGGCGCGGCGGTTATCCTGTCCTTTGTGCTGTACCCTTATGTCTACTTGTTGGCGCGCGCGAGTTTTCTGGAACAATCGCTCTGCGTGCTCGAGGTGAGCCGGTCTTTGGGCCACGGCCCCTATGCCACCTTCTCCCGTATAGCGCTGCCCCTGGCCCGGCCGGCCATCGCCGCCGGCATCGCGTTGGCGCTGATGGAAACCCTTGCCGATTACGGCACCGTCTCCTATTTCAGTGTGCAGACCTTCACGACAGGCATTTACCGCACCTGGTTCTCTCTGGGCGACCCCATTGCCGCATCGAAGCTGGCCGCTTGTCTGATGGTATTCGTACTCATCATCCTGTCGCTGGAAGCCGTGAGCCGCCGTAACGCCCAGTACCATCACACCAGCAAGAAATACCGCCGGTTATCGGGCGAGCCGCTGGGCCCCCTTCAAAGCACCGGCGCGATTGCCCTGTGTTCGCTGCCCATTCTTGTGGGTTTCGCGCTGCCCCTGATCTTGCTCGCCCAATTGGGGCTGCGGGAAGGCGCCCTGACCATAGATGGCCGCTTCCTAGCGGTGGCGTTCAACACGCTGATCTTAGGGTCGCTCGCCGCGCTGATTGTGGTCAGTGCCGCAGCGCTGTTGACGTTCGGCGTACGCCTCTATCCACATCTGATCACGCGCTTCGCGCACCGTTTGGCCGGCATGGGGTACGCTGTCCCGGGTTCCGTCATCGCAGTGGGCATATTGGTGCCCGTCGGCGTCTTCGATAATGCGGTCGACCAATGGTTTCGCAGCACATTCGGGGTCAGTACGGGCCTATTGCTGACCGGCAGCATCGCCGCCCTGCTGTTCGCTTATACGGTCCGATTTGCTGCTGTGGCCTTGCAGACGACTAATTCCGCCTTCTCCAAGATCTCCGTCACCGTCGATAATGCGGCTCGCGTGCTGGGCGCCAAACCAGGGCGCTTGCTGTTCCGTATTCACCTGCCCATGATGCGCGGATCGCTGATCACGGCAGCCCTGATCGTCTTTGTGGAAGTGGTGAAGGAGTTACCGGCAACGGTGATCATGCGGCCGTTCAACTTCGACACTTTGGCCGTGCGCGCGCACAATCTGGCGGCGGATGAACGCCTGGGCGAAGCGGCACTGCCCGCCCTTGCCATCGTGGCCGTCGGTATTCTGCCGGTCATTCTGATGGCCCGGGCGATTTCCAAAGCACGTCCGGGAACCGTCGACGATTAGCCGCAAGCCGACCCTTACGGCCAGCCTGCCCGGTCAAATATCACTTGAGCTAAAGGCTGGTTTTCCCCGAAAACGCTCACATTGATCGTGTCGCTTTTGTACTCTCCGAGACCGGCCAATTCCTCGGTAGGCACCGCATCGGGCACCACCGGATACTCGAAATTGCCACCGGCAAAAAACCCTTGAGCTTCCGTGCCGGCGAGATATTCGAGCAATCGCACCGCGTTGGCCTTGTTGGGCGCGTGGGCCGCCACACCGGCACCGCCAATGTTCACATGGGTGCCTGTGGTTTCTTGATTGGGAAACAACACACCCACTTTGCCGGCAACTTCGCGATCCGCGTCCTGCTCGCTATTCTGTAGACGGACATAATAATAGTGATTGCCGATCGCTACATCGCATTCGCCGGCCGCGACGGCGCGAATTTGGTCGGTATCACCGCCTTGCGGGCGGCGGGCGAAATTCGCGACAATTGCATTGGCCCATTCCTGCGCAGCGTCTTCACCGTGATGCGCAATCAGTGCACTGAGCAAAGACAAATTATAGATGTTGTCGCTTGAGCGCACGCAGATCTTACCCTTCCAGGCTTCGTCCGCCAGGTCTTCATAGGTCTTGATGGCCCCCACTTCCACACGCTCCGCACTGTAATAGATGACGCGCGCACGGGTGGAAAATCCGAACCAATGGCCATCGGGATGGCGCAAATGTTCCGGAATACGGTCGGACAACACCTCGGACTCCACCGGCTGAAGAACACCCGCCTGGTCTGCGCGCCAAAGATTGCCGGCATCCACCGTCAGAAAGATGTCGGCCGGGCTGTTTTGCCCCTCGATCTTCATGCGTTCGAGAAGCTCGCCACCTTTGCCTTCCAACACATTGACCCGGACGCCGGTTTGCGCTTCGAACCCGTCATAGATTTGCTGGTCGGACGCATAATGCCGGGAGGAATAAACATTGACCTCGTCCTGCGCGGCCGCCACCGCACTGCCCACAAACACAGCCGTCACAGCGACAACGGCCAAGTCCCTCAATCGACGAAATCTGTTCACGCCCGCAATCCCTCTTTTGCTAGTGTTGCGAATAACTATCAATTACAATTCGCCGCGTCAAACGCCATTTAGCTCGCCACGGCCTGGGTTTAGCTTTCGACATTCTGCCCGATTTTCACTAAATTTCCCGGCGACAAACTTCCACATGCTCACCCCTTTGCCCCCCATGGAAGGCTTCCGATGAGAACATTTCTGCTCAGCCTGCTGGTGATAGGTGGCCTCATTGTTGGCGCCCTTCTGATCGCTCCCAGCTTTGTGCCCCAAGAATGGTACCGGGAGCCCATCATCACGGCGCTGGAAGAAGAAACCGGACGCGACGTGGAAATCGAGGGCGATATCGGCCTGTCATTCTTCCCGCAGTTCAATTTCCACATGGAGGGCGTACGAATCTCCAATGCGGAAGGCGCGAAGCATCCGACGATGGCGTCGATGAAAACGCTGGATGTAGGTGTCAACGTCTTTCGCCTGTTGCAGCAGGAACTCATCGTTTCGCGCTTCGTGTTGGAAGAACCGGTCATCCACTTCGAAATCGACAAAAACGGGAAATCCAATTTCGAGTTCGACCAGCCTGATGCGGACACGACAGACGGCCCCGGACCTTCGCCCGAAGAGACCGATCAAGGCCCCGGCGACGGGGCGGGCAACGACCTCCAGGTGGGCACGATCAGCCTGGGCGATGTGCGCCTGGTAAACGGGTTGGTGACCTACACCAATCACCAAACCGGTGACGCTTATGAAGCCAGCGACATCAACGCCTCGGTATCGCTGCCGAGTTATGACGGTCCGTTTTCAGCGGATGGATCGCTCACCTGGCTCAACGAAAACGTGGCCGCGCGTGTCGATGTGGGCAATTTGAAGGATCTGATCGAAGGTGGCGAAACGTCACTGGCCACCCGTATCGATTCGGCCTTGGTGACACAGTCGTTCGACGGGCAATCCCTAGGTGACCGCCTTCAGTCGGTCGCCGGCCGGGCGTCGCTTGATATTCCCTCTCTACGTAAGCTGGCGGCATGGCTGGGGGCGCCCCTGCCCGACGGCGACGGTTTCGAGAATGTCTCGGTGACCGGAGACCTCACCGCACGTAATCAGCGTCTCCTGTTTAAGAATGCCGACGTAACATTCGATGAGATTCGCGCAACCGGCGGCCTGACCGTGATTCTGGATGGGGCCGTGCCCTATGTATCGGGCCGGATGGATGCCGAGACCCTGAACCTCAATCCCTATCTCGGGATGGAAAACGCGCCGGCCGAAAGTGCGGGCGGCGGTGCCAGCGAAAGTAGCGGCGACGGTGCGTCGGGCGGTGGTCCGAGCACGCCGACCGGCCAAGGCTGGAGCGACGATCCCATTGATCTGCAAGGCCTTAAGGGCCTCAACGCCAATTTGAAGCTTACCGCACAACGGGTGCAATTGGGTGGGATCAAGCTCAACGACAGCGACCTTGATCTCAAAATCAATGACGGCCTGCTGACGGCCAACATGGCCAACATCGCCCTGTACAAAGGAACGGGCACCGCCAAGCTGGTTGCCGACGGCCGAAACCGAACGCCCAAGATTTCGCAGACCTTTTCACTCGATACCATCGACCTTTTGCCGCTGATGCGCGATGCCGGCGGCGTCGATCGTTTGGAAGGCACGGGAAATGTTGTGCTGGATGTCACCATGAGAGGCCGTTCCCAACGGCAAATGATGCAGTCTCTCAATGGCACGGGAAATGTGGAGTTCCTGAATGGTGCGATCCGGGGCGTCAATTTGGCGGATCTCGTGCGCAACCTGCGTGACGTGCTGGGAGGACTGCAAAATACCGGCGTGCAAAAGACGGACTTTGCGGAGTTAAGCGGCAATTTCGTGATCCGCAACGGCGTGCTGTCCAATAACGACTTGGTTTTGCTAAATCCCTTGCTGCGATTGTCGGGCGCGGGCACCATCAATATCGCCAACCGGACCATCAACTACCGGTTTGTGCCAAAGGCCGTTTCCACTATCGAAGGGCAAGGCGGACAGCGCGACGTTACCGGCATCAGCGTACCGGTCATTGTGACAGGTTCTTGGGACAATCCCACTTTTGCCCCTGATGTGGGCAGCATCATCGAAGGTGTGCTTGGGGGAGCCGGCGGTGGTTCGCAAAATGAAGGCGAACCGCCTGCCGATCCGTTGGAAACGATTCTTGAAGGCCTGTTTGGCGGCCCGCCGGAAGGTGAGAGCAGCCCGCCCGAAAGCCAAAACAACGACGATGCAGAACAGGGTAATCAGCAGGAGCAGGCGCCGCCGGACGACCCTTTAGGCGACCTCTTCAAGATCCTGCAGAATCAATGATCTACCGTGCTGCGTGACGGCAGAGATGTGTGGCAGTTAAGCACCAACTCTTAACTTTTTTGCGTGTTGATGGGCGCCGATATTTTTGCGCGGAGGAGGCCCGTCGTGTTTCACATTCGCGGTTTTGCCGCTTGTCTGTTCCCTGCCCTGTTATTGTGCAGCGCACCAACTGCAACCACATGGGCCGCCGATAAGCCCCCATTAAAAGTCGCCACCTTTGCAGGCGGGTACGCCAAAGTACAAAAACAAACCCTCTTTGATGTGTATACAGAGGAAACGGGTATCCCCGTTGAGGTGATCGAGCACACAGACGGCCAAGCCGCGCGCACCAGGTTGGAGAACGGCGATACCGCTGCGCATGTAATGGCCCTTGATCTGCGAACGGCCCGAAAGGCCTGCGCGGACGGACTTGTCGTCCCCCTTGAAGCGGCCGAAATCGTCGATGCGGAAAAGGATCTGACCCTTGAGGAAGATTTTGTCCCGTTCGGCATTTCCCGTTGTGGGATCGCCAACGGCGTGAACAGTTTGGTCATTGCCTATGACCGGTCCGTCTTCGACGCCGAAGCTCCCCAATCCCCGGAAGACTTTTTCGACCTGGAAAAATTTCCGGGCCAGCGCGGGCTGCGGCCGGAACCTCATGGCACGCTGGTCTTAGCGCTGCTGGCCGCCGGCACATCCCCTGAAAACATTTATAAAACCTTGGAATCCGCGCAAGGCGTCGAGACGGCGTTTCACATGTTAAAGCAGCTGGAGGGCCATATTGTTTGGTGGCAATCCGGGCAGCAGGCGACCGATTTTCTGGCGACCAAAGCCGTCACCATGACCACGGCATTTCAAAGCTGGGTCTATCACGCCCGCGTGTCGGACAAGCGTCCTTTCGGGATCATATGGAATGGTCAGCAGGCATACATTGACGTCTGGGTCATACCGGAAGGCGCCGCGCGCCGGTCTCTTGCGGCGAATTTTATCAGCTTTGCAACCAGCAAACAAAGGCTGGCCGCTCAGTCCAATGCGATGCCCTATGGTCCGTCCCGTCAATCGGCCTTTCCGTTGATCAACGCAGAAATGCGCGAGCACCTGCCAAACGTACCGGAACACGGCACGCAAACCGTTTGGGTCGATCATCAATGGTGGGAAAAGTTCGGCGGGCTATTGACAAAACGCTTTGCGGTTTGGGTGGCAAAAACACAAGGCAGTTGATTTCGCAACTGCAGCACAACACTCAGGAACGTCCCCGGTCATGGTATGTAGAGAACACCGCCGTCAAATACTGATGACGCGCATCGCATTGGTCCGCGGCACGAGATTCTTTTTCGCCGCTCTTCAATCAAAAACTGGGCAGCGCAGCACGATTCGTCCGCTCCGAATTTTCGGAGCGCCTTAAAACCGAGCGAATCCCTGGTGTTTGGCACAGTGCACACACGACAAAAAAATGACCGGTCCTGACAAAGCGATTAACTATGTTTTGCAAAATCGTGAGCTAGACTATTTTTTAGCGCAGTTTTCAGGGGTTTTAGTCGCGGCTTTGACGTGGACGGACTGTGGTTGAGGTGCTATCAATTAACAAACGGGTAAGGTTTTGGTTCGGATACAGGCTTGATCATTCGTTCGGGGGAACCACGGTCAAGCCGCCCTCAATTCGCAGTGAGTAACGCTATGCAAGCGTTCGTAAGCCGCGTCTTCGCCACAACCTTTTTCGTGTGACTAATTTGGGGTTCTCTAGGAGGATTTCGTCAGGTTTGATTTTGTGTTCGTTCAAGAGAATCGGATGTACCCTTCCTCTGATTAAACGCCGCGATCGCACGCCGACAAGGCCGGCAACGACATCATACGAATAGTAGGAACAGGTTCAGAAGAGTATTAATGGGCCCACGAGGGTAGTAGCTCATCGGGAGGTAAAAGATGAGAGTACGGATTGGCCGCAGCCAACTGCGGCAAGGTGTAGGCGCAGTAGGGCGTCTGCAAGACATCAATAAAATTGTTGGTCTGGTGACGATCAGCGCATTAGTTGCTTTAGCGATTATGGCGTTGACCATCACGGGCGCCTCCGCCCAGCTCAGCCAAGCCACGGGAACCGCCAACCAGGCGGCCCAGGAAGGGGCGCAGTCTCAGGAGCGGATCAACCAGCTGGATGAGCAAACGACCGACCTTGAAGCAGAATACAAGGCGGTGCTGATCGATTTGGAAAACCTTCGGGAATATAATGAGCAGCTCGACGCTCAGATCGAGGACCAGAAGGAACAGGAAGTTTCCCTAAAGGAACAGATCGAACAGTCTTTGACGGTTGAGCGGAATGTCATTCCGCTGATGAATCGTATGATCGAGCGATTGGAAACCTTCGTCCAACTCGACGTACCGTTCTTGATAGAAGAGCGGACGAAGCGTGTGGAAAACCTCAAAGCCCTCATGAAGCGTTCAGACGCGACGGCGGCTGAGAAGTTCCGGCGCATTCTGGAATCCTATCAGATCGAAAACGACTATGGCCGCTCCATTGAAACCTACAATGGCGAGCTGGAACTCGACGGCAAGCAATTGTCGGTTAAGTTCCTGAAAGTCGGCCGCATCGCCTACCTGTACCAAACGGTCGACGGCAGCGCGACGGCCGTATGGGATCACGACAATAAGGTTTGGGAAAGCAAGAACGGCTTCCGCGAAGAAGTCTCGACCGCGATCAGAATTGCCGATCAGCAATTGGCACCTGATCTCATTCTCATTCCTGTAAAAGGCCCTGTGGCTGAGTAATTGGAGACGCCAGATGAAAAACTTTGTTCGTAAATTTGGTATCGCCGCGTGTGCCGCAGCCGTATGGATGTTGGCCGGAACCGCCGCGATCACCGTTGCGCCGGTGGAAGCCCAAGCGCAAGAAATCAAAAACCTGCAAGACCTGTTGAAGGCGGTCCGGGACGGTCGCGTTCGTGACCGGCAGACCAATCAGCGCCGTGAAGCGGAGTTTCGTCAGCAGCGCAATCAACAGCAGTCTTTGTTGAGCCGGGCCAAGCAAGAGCTGGCTCAGGAAGAAGCCCGCAGTGAAGCGCTGGAAGCGGAATTCGCGGAACGCGAACGCATCCTGAACGAGCTGTCACAACAGCTCCAGGACCGCCTTGGTGCTTTCGGCGAAATGTTTGGTGTAATCCGGCAAGTGGCCGGTGACGCCCGCGGTCAGATCGAACAGTCGCTGATCTCGGCCCAATTGCCGGGCCGCACGCCGCCTTTGGCCAAGCTGGCGACCAGCCAGGCCTTGCCGGCGATCGAAGACTTGGAAGGTCTGTGGGCGACGCTGACAGAAGAGATGATCGAGCAAGGCAAGATCGTTTCCTTCGAAGCAGATGTGGTGAACCGCGACGGGGAAACCGAACAGCAAACCGTCACCCGCTTGGGCCCGTTCACGGCGGTGGCCGATGGCCGCTTCCTGAAATATGAAGTGGACAATAACGGCGTTGGCAAGCTGAAGGAACTTGGCCGTCAACCCGCCAGCCGCTTCTTGAGTGCGGCAAGCCGTGTGGAACGCGCGGACTCCGGTGCCGAGGCAGGCTTTGTGCGCGCAGCAGTCGACCCGTCCAGCGGCACGATCCTGAGCTTGCTGGTGCAGGCACCGGACCTGTTCGAACGGATCAACCAAGGTGGCATCGTCGGTTATGTGATCATCGGTGTGGCCGCGTTCGGCATCCTTCTTGGGATCTGGCGCATCTTCGTCTTGTGGACCACCTCCGCTGCCGTCAGCTCGCAAATGCGGGCGAAGCAAGCGCGCAAAGGCAACCCGCTGGGCCGCGTGATGATGGCATATGAAGAGAACACCAATGCAGATGTGGAAACGCTGGAACTCAAGCTCGACGACGCCATTCTGCGCGAACTGCCGCGGCTTGAATTCGGCTTAAACACCCTCAAGCTACTGGCGGCCGTGGCGCCGCTGATGGGGCTGCTGGGCACCGTGACCGGGATGATCATCACCTTCCAGGCGATCACCTTGTTCGGTACCGGCGATCCGAAGCTGATGGCGGGTGGTATTTCGCAGGCTCTTGTGACCACGGTGCTGGGTCTTGTGGCAGCCATTCCGCTGCTCTTCCTGCACAGCTTTGCAAGCGGCTCGGCCCGTTCCGTGCAGCAAGTGTTGGAGGAACAAGCCGCTGGCTTGGTCGCGCGCCACGCAGAAGGGCAGTAGCACGTCATGTGGCAGTTCATAGACGCGATCAATCCGGTACGCGTATACGGAGATCTCGTTGCCTTCCTGGAGACAGGCGGCAACGTGCTCTTCGTGATCATGATCGTGACCTTCTTCATGTGGCTGTTGATCGTTGAGCGGTACTGGTATTTCTGGACCACGCACCCTGGGCTTGTGAAAAAGGCGCAGTCGGCGTGGGACGCCCGGTCCGATCATCGGTCATGGCACGCACACCAAATTCGGAACCTGCTGATTTCGGAAGTCAAACAGGAAACCCGCCGCGGGATTGAGATGATCAAAACCATGGTGGCGGTGGCCCCCCTGTTCGGCTTGCTCGGCACGGTGACGGGCATGGTGGAAGTGTTCGAAGTGATGGCGGTTACCGGCTCCAGTAACGCCCGCGCGATGGCGTCCGGCGTTTCGAAAGCAACCCTGCCGACCATGGCCGGCATGGTGGCCTCTTTGTCGGGCCTTTATTTCAGTTCCCAGTTGGAGCAACGCGCCAACCGGGAGGTGGACAAAGTGGCCGACCATCTCGAGTTAAGATGAGGAGGGGCTGATGCGTAGAAAACACGGCAGGCCCGAAGACGAAGCAGAAGTCAACATCACACCTATGTTGGATGTGGTGTTCATACTGCTGATCTTCTTTATCGTGACGGCCACGTTCGTCCGGGAAGATGCGTTGGATCTTGCGCGTCCCGACCCGAACCAAGAAGAAACTCCGCCGCAGGATTTGTCGAAGACGATTTTTGTTCAAATTTCGGAGCAAAACGAAATCTTCATCGAAAACCGGGTCATCGATATCGGCGCGGTGCGTGCCAACATCGAACGGCTGCATGCGGAACGTCCCAAAGCCGGCATACTGATCAGTCCGGACAAAAAGTCCGAAACGGGCATCATGGTCCGGGTGATGGACCAGGCCAAATTGGGCTGCCGAGGGTGCAGCGTGTCGTTGGCGCCCGGCGACTAAAACAATAAGAGCCGGCGGCACACCAGCAACCGCCGGCTCAGGAGAGGAAAATTGCCGCCGGCACGGGTACGATCGGCGCAGTGTTAAGGGAATAAGCGTATGCGCACAAGGCGCCAACAAAGTCAGGAAGACACCGATATCAACCTGACGCCGATGCTTGATGTCGTGTTCATCATGCTGATCTTCTTCATCGTCACGGCCACCTTTGTGAAGCAAGCCGGTGTAGAGGTGCAGCGTCCGGAAGCCGAGACGGCCAT
>JANQMY010000374.1 GCA_028279895.1 Alphaproteobacteria bacterium | reverse complement strand
CCAGATCCGTCAGGGATACCGTTGCGTTGCCGTCCGCGAGCGCTTGCTTGAGCAAGACCGCCAGGTCCGACGATATCCGATCCAAGGCTTCGGAGGAGCGTAACCAAAACCGCCGGCGTTCCAAAGCGGATTTAGCCCTGGAAAGCGGCAGGTAAGCGGTGCCTCCCAGCCATAGCACGGCGAGCCGGGCAAGCGCCCGTACATCATCTGCCGGCTGATGGTGTTTGCCGGGCGTATATAGAGCGGCGTCGCCGTTTTGGTCCGCCCGCTGTGTCAGCAAGGGGCCATAGCGGATCAGCACCGGTTGCTCCCCAGGTTCCACCACGATGTGGAGCGGGTCGAGCAACACGCAGGCCGCGCCCGCATCGTGCAATGCCCGCATCGTGTGGGCCAATTGGCTGAGCACCGTGCAGGCAATTGCGGGATCGCGCGTGCCACGCAAAATATCGATGAGCGGCCGTGCAAGCGTTACTTCGTCCACAAGCCACAACACATCGCCGGCCACGCCATAACGCAGGATGCGCGGCAGGCCAGGGCGGTCGCGGGACAGGCGGGCAATGGCGCTGACCAGATTATGGCCCTCGGTTGATCGGTCGACTCCCGTATTGAATGTCAGACGAACTTGATTGAAGTGCTGAGTCGTCTGCCCCCGGAAGATTTTGATGTCGGGTTCTTCGCCGAGCATCTGCAGGGGGGTCACGTCGGCAGCTTCGCAGGCGGCCATCTCATCCCGGTTGAGGGGGACGGGCACGGCGCTGAGCCGCTGGGATTGGGTATTGGCGCTGATGCTTTCCGCCCGCCGCAGCGCGAGAAATCGCCAACGTTGCACATCGCGGGTCAAAGAGCGTTGCTCGGCCGTGTCGGCATCAACTCTAAGGGCGGCCTCTTCCGCCGTATCGGCGGCGTGGGCAAAGGCCTCCACCGCAAAGGGCGCCTCACCGCGGGCTTCCCAAATTCGGGCAAGCTGGGCGGCGGCAATTCCGGCGTCTTGGGCGTGCCCGGCCGGCAGCAGGCGGGCTTCCAATTGTGCCAGCCTTAGATGCGAAAAGTTGGTGGTGGAGCGGGCGTTGGACTGGGCGGCTGCCGCCTCCGTTTCCACCAGGGCCCGGTAGCCCGGTGTGACGTGATCGCCGAAAATGGTGCGTCCTTGCGTTTCCAAGTCGGCCGGATCGATCCGCAATTCGGCACAGGCTCTTTCGAACCATATTTCGGCGGTTGCACGCGCGCCCGGTTGCCGCAAGTGTATCTCGCACAGATCCATCGCCGCCATGGCCGCGCGAAAACTATCGCCGCCTGGTACGGTTTGAAGGGATGCCGCTTGAGCGGCCGTAAACTCTGTGTCTTTCGGTAAGTCGTCGGGGAATTGGGTCGACATGCGGTAGGCGGTCTCCGCATGGGTGGCGGCCTCCGCCAAGCGCTTCGCTTTGTCTTCCTCCGGATCGTCCGCAAGCCCCATCAGCGTGGCGGCCAAAGCCTGCAGCGCTCTCGCTTGGGCGGCGGGTGCGGTTTTCTCGGCGTTAATGGAAACCGCCAGGCGATGCAGGGGTTCGGCCGATGCATAGCGGCGGAGATCGCGATAGGCACCGCCCAGTTCGTAGGCGGCTTCCGCGATGCGGTATTGGTTGCCGAGACTGGCAAAGATCGCCAAAGCGGATGACAGCATTTCCGCCGCGCCGTCGATGACGCCTTGCCACCCCATCAACCGGCCGCGGACAATTTGCACCATGCCCAGGCCATATCTGTCATTCAGCGTCGCGAACAGGTCGTCGGCGATATCGAGCTGGTGGCCCGCCAAGTCGAAATCCGGCGTGCCGCGGCGTCCTTCGCATATGGCATGCAACAGGGCGCGCCGGCTTTCGCCAATGGCATGGGTCCAGGTTTGGCCGGTGCTGCCTGTGCCTGCCAGAGCGCTCAAGCGGTCTGCGCGTTGCTCCCACTTTTGGGACGGACCGCCGTCGCCGGCCGCGTTGAAATAAGCTTGCTCCACGGCAAGCCAGTGATCCGTGGCCGGATCGCCCGAAGGGGTCAGAGCGCGGAGATAAGCGTCGGCGGCTTCGTCTCCTTCAATATCACCGGCGATCAGCGCCGTGATGATATGGATTTCGCTTACTTCCGTGGGGGCGGCCGGCGGCGGAATATGGCCGGCGCCGAAATGGGAGCCCTCTGCAAACGCTTTCCAGGCGGGTGGTGCGCGGTTGCCGGCGGGATTTGGACTCATGGGCGGGCCCCCGGCAGTCGGCAGGACTGGGACAGAGAGAAGATTTCGGCGGTCTGACCGGTGGGGCCTTCGACCGTCACCTGCAATGTGCCCGGCCGCGGGCTGATTCGCTTTACGGTCGTCGCCGATCCCACACCGTCCCCTGGGGGCGGAGCCGTCGCGGCGCCCAACTGCGTTGCCGATGTGGCAGACAAAAACAAGATCGCTTGGGGCGCATCAATCGTCTGGACGAAGAGCATAAGGCGCTGATTGGCCTCGTAAGAAATCGACAGGGGCTGAGAAGGTGTGGCCCGCCCGGGATGTGCGGCGGGGGACTCAAGTTTTACGGTGTGCTTTTGCACTGTGCCGTGTTCGGTTTCGCAGGACAAGCGCGTATCTTCTTCGAAAGCCTCGATGGACTGCATCAGATTGAGCGTTTTCACTTCACCGATACGGGCTTTCCAGACGGTGCGTGCCATGCGCTTGCCGGTGTCGTTTAGGGGGTAAGAGCCGTTAAGATGCTGAATCGTGTCGTGTATGGCGTGGACAGATAGACCAAAGACCAGATCGCTGCTCGTTTCCCTTGGCGCGCCCAGTTGGTACTGCGCTGCCTGAGCGGTCGAGAAACTTGCGGCTTTGACCATCCCCACCACCTGGCCGCTCGTGTTGAAGATAGGCGACCCGCTGAGGCCGCCGGCGCTTTCCGCTTCGACCGTCAGCAGATCGGGAAGGGTGATCGCGTTTTCTTCTGTTGAGGCCGGCGCACGCCGCAAAAAGGGATCCGTGCGCCGGACAACTTCACTGCGAAACGTTTTGGCGACGGGTTCGTCATTGTTGACCGCCAGCGGTAGGTTTTCCAGTGGAAAGCCGATGGTCGCCACTACGTCGCCTTTTTCGGCAATGTTGTGTGACGCGGCCAGTTTAAGGCGCGGCCGGCCCGCAATCCGTTCCGCGGGAATGGCATAGGCTGACACGTCATAGAGGTTGGCGGTTTTTTGTCCTTGGTTGAAGTCGGCCGAGAAGGTTTCGAAGGGAGCATAAAGCGGGTGCAAACTGGCGCTGTGGCCGGACACGGCTTCAGGGGCCAAGGGCACGGTAAAGTAAGGTGCGCCGGAGTTGTCGAGAAAGCGGGCTTCCACACGCGCTGTGGGCGACTGGGCGCCGTAATAAGCAAGGCGCGTCGCGAGCTGATCGGCCACATGGGCGTTTGTAATCAGCCAAGGCTGGGCTTGCGGATCGCCGCCGCAGCACAGCCAGGCCGTGCCTGTTGGAACAAATCGCTCCGTATTGTCCGGAGCCTCGGCCCGATAGGCGATGCCGATCAGGCCGACCGACTGCTCAAAGGCGCTGACACGGCTGACGATGTTGGCGTCCTTGTAAAGCGGGACGCCATACCAAAAGAAGAGCAGTGCGATAGCTGCGAGACCGGCGAGGACGTATCGTCTCAGCCACAACAGCGAAAGAATGTTTTGATCCAGAGCATCGATTGTGTCGCTTGACCGTCCGGACGGGGCGGGCTTTCGCGGGGCGTTGGTTCGGCGGTTGCCCAGATCCGAATTCGTCCGCTTCAAGATGAATGTGGGATTTCGGCTATCCTTCCAATCGGCAGGTTGGCCCAAACGTAAGGAGGCCGTATCTCCGTCTTTGAACGGATTATAGAGCTGCCGGACCGGCACCTTACCGCCGTTCACGAACACATTGGCGCCGCGGTCGAAATCGAGGCGATAGCTTGCGCCAGCATAGAGTAAGGTGCAGTGGTGAAAGCGTACACCCTCCCGTTCCGCGTCCGCAGAGATGGGGTAGCAGCTATGCACCGGGTCGGTACCGAAATGAACGATGCCGTCCACGCCATCCGTCCGGTCCACCACCCGGTCCGGTTCGTTCGGCACTTTCACGGTGATGTGGACGCCCATTGCCTATCCGTACTTGTGAGTCATGCGGTCAACCGGCGCGCAACGCTTTATAATTCGACGATGTCGAGCCACTTGGCGGATGAGGGGGTGATGACCCCATCTTGCTTGATTTCCGGATAATCCTGCAGCTCAGCCTGCCATTTCAGCAGAGCGGCTAGGCTGCCATGCCCGAAATTACCATCGGCCCCAACGCCAAGTTTCTCCTGGATCTTCTTGACCACGTGATCGCTGTCGGCGCCCTCCGGGGCTTGCGATCCAATGCGGACACGTTTCATGGCCGCCATTTTGGGCTCTGCGGCATGCAAGCGGGCTTCCCGTCCGGACAGCATCATCATACGGATGATTTGATCGTCGCTTTCACTGCGATAATCGTCGTTCTCGTCCAATGTCGGTTCTTGAAGGCCGAGCGCCTGGTGGAAATGCACAATGTCTTTCTTATAGGCGCCGCTCCGATAATTCGTTCCGCGGATGGTTTGGCACCCCTGGGACGAAAACTCCAAATAGGGACGGTTGACGAAAATGCCGGAATGCAGGTGATCGCCCACATAGCGCGATGTGGTGTCCCAGTCCGATGAAACGGTCATGGCATCGCCTTCATGGGCGCGCAGCACCGGCGTTGGCGAATCTTGAAGAAGAGAAAGCGGGAGCTGGTTGCGCTTAGGCCGCGACGTGTACATGGTGCCGACTTTTTTGCGATGAAGACCTTGCGGCATCATGTTGGTGCGCCAGCGGTCCGCCGGGCGGGGTTCCGAATTATACCACGTTTGGTACACCGCCATGTAGAGTTCGTGCGGCACGGTCGAGCCGGTATAGGCGGCGACCTTTTTGGTCGCCCGGTCCCACACGCCGATCATGCATTGATAGGTGCGGTGGTCCGGCACGGCTTCTTTCAGCGTAACGCTGTCCTGCAAACCGTCGCCGGCGTTGACTACATTGCAGCCGCGCAGGGCAACCACCAGCTTCTCATCGTCCGCAAGCTGAAAATAGTTTGCTTGGGCCATGCGGTCGAGCACGGCATGGCTGAGCGTAAACGGCGTGTCGTCGAATCGCGGCGACAGGCTGTTGCCGCTGGCGGCCCGTAAGTCGCCCGGGGTGACGGCCACATGCCGGAAGTCGATGGATTTGTCGTCCGGCGCCCAACTGAAATAGGACGGTTCCCGGTTGGTGACTTTCTTGACGATGGACTTCCAAACCTTGTCAACCACCACCCGGCGCGCGGTGCGCAGCAGATCCACATCGGCCGGCGCCACGTTCATGGTCTGCGTCTGCCAGACCGGATCGTTTTCGAACTGAAGGACTGCGAAGTCCAGCTCCTCGTCCGTGAGGTCTAACTCTTCGGCCCAGGCGGGCCGCATCGGCGCGGTGGCCGCCAACGCGCTTGTTGCCATTAAGAATGTCAGCAGTTCTCGCCGTGAAATTGTCCCTGTCATGACCGATGCTCCCCCAAGCCATTGTTGACGACTACTCACTCAATGGCGTCCGCCTGCGCGAGACGCAAAACTTGGTTAATTCAACCATGCCGACAGAAAAGGGGCAATGCGGAAGAAGGGGGCTGGGTGGTGGAATTCCGACCGGCTGTGCCTGAAACGCGACAATCTATGTCGCCGTCCGCCGTTCTAGAACACGCCTAGGGCAAGGCCTGCGGCTAAGGCCGCCCCTAATTCGCGACAGCGGTTGCGCTCCGTCTCGGGAATCACTTTTTCCGCGAGAATTGCCTCCGGCGTTTGTGCATGTGTGCAGACGATCAGGGGCGGCTGCACCTCTTTCAGGCGCCAGCCGGTGGCGATGCGGGCAGTTTGGCGGGCGGCGTTTTCGCCATCGGAGCCGGCGCAGATCATCTGTGCATATGGCCGCCCTTCGATCCGTCCGAGCACGGGGTAATAGCAGCGGTCGTAAAAGTCCTTCATGACACCGGCGATGGCCGCGAGGTTTTCCGGCGCGGCGAAGAGATAGCCGTCGGCGCACAGCAAATCCTCGGGACCGGCCTCCGCCGCGCGCTTCAGCACCAGGTCGGCTTCATCCCGCGCGCCCTCCGCGGCGGCTTCCGCCATTTGCCGGGTGCCGCCGGTTTTGGAATGATAAACGATTAAGAGCTGCGCCATGATGCATCCAGATTTCTGCCGTGACCGGTCCAGAATCTCATGACGCGGCGTAGAGGCAAAGCGCTAATTCCAGCGCTCGTGCATACGTTCCTGATAGGCATCAAAACTGGGCGGTTCGGAACAATTGCCCCAAGGTTCTTTCGAACATTTCTGGTAGAGATAACCTTGCAGCAGTTCGTAGCCGGCTTCTTGATATCGGACATCGGCGCAGCCGGCGAGCAACAAAAGCATGCCCAAAGCGCTCGCGCGTTTGATGGTGCGATACGTCCCGGAGCGCAATACGAATGGCGATTGACGGTCCCGAGGCCGGGCCGAGATTGAAGCAGGCATCAGATACTCCCACGCAACAGGCTACCGATAAGGTAACTCTGACGGTGCCGGGGCGGTGGCGCAAAACACTTTTGGCTTCAATTCGGACCTATTCGTGAGCGGCATGCAAGCGTGGGACGTGCAGGTCAAGCCGCATTAATCCGTACGCCGCCTTTGATCACGTCGAGTTTGCCGTGATCTTGCAGGATGCGCACATCGTCCAGCGGATTGCCGTCCACGATCACCATATCCGCCAGGCTGTCCGCCTGCAGCGTGCCGAGGCGGCCGCTGCGGTCCATCGCTTCGCCGCCATTGCGCGTGGCGCAGATCAGCGCTTCCGCCGGGGACATATCGAACAGGGTGACGAAATGCTCCAAATCCTTGGCGTAGGTGCCATGGGGTGCGATGCTGATGCCATAATCGCCGCCGACCACCAGTTTGACACCCGCGGCGCGCAGCTTCGCAACGGTGGCGACGGTCGCCTCGATCTCGGCCTCATAGCCTTGCGCCCGAACGGTTTCCTTGGAAATGCCCAAGCTTTCGCATTCGGCCAAATATTGCACTTCCCAGGCGATGGCCGGCCCCACATAGATCCGGTGCTTGTAGGCGGCCAGCAGGTCAACGGCTTCGTCGTCGAGATAGTTGGCGTGGCCGATATAATCCACGCCTGCGCGCACCGCTTGTTTGACCGCGGCGGCCGAGCGGGCGTGACAAGCGACACGCAGCTTGCGGCGGTGGGCCTCGTCGACGGCGGCATTGACCTCTTCGTCGGTGAAGCTCAACTCGCCCGGCGGGTTGATCGGATTGATCGCTTCGCCGTCGATGAAAATCTTGACCACATCCACGCGGGCCCGGCGCTGTTCGCGGACCGCTTTGCGCACCGCCCACGGACCATCCGTAATCTGACTAAGCCCGCCGCCGGAATCCACATTGCTGGCCGTGGCGCCCAAGTCGCGGCCGGCGGCAAGCAGCCGCGGGCCCACCAAGTGGCCGCTATTGATCGCGTCCCGAAGCGCCACGTCGATCGCATAGGTGGAGCCGAAACTGATGGCCGAGGTGAAGCCCGACTGCACCATCAGCCGGGCGTTCCGGACCGCGATGATGGTGGATTTCTCCACGCCCACTTCGCCGATGGCAAAGGGGCTGGCATCGGCGAAGGACAAATGGGCATGGGTTTCCGTCATGCCGGGCATGAGGAACTTGCCCTTGAGGTTGACGGTTTCGGTACCGGCCGGGGTGTCCGGCAACCCGGCGGCAGGCCCCGCATATTTGATGGTATCGCCCACGACCCAGACGGCGCCGTCCGGCAGGGCCGTTTCGTCCACCGCGGTGAACAGGGTGGCATTGGTGTAAACCGTGCTGTGTGTGGGCATCGTCGTCTCCCAGGGGGCGCGGGCGGGACCTGCACCCCTGGCCGCGCGGTTGGCTTGTTTTAGAAAAGCCTAGCCGGGTTGGCGGCGGGGAACCAGACAGAAGTGGCGTGACGCCGGAATCTTCTACTGATTCGTCGATAGAAGACCCTTTTCTTTCAGAAGGTCTTCAAGCTCGCCGGTCTCGTAGGACTCACGAACGATGTCGTAGCCGCCGACAAACTCGCCCTTGATGTAGAGCTGAGGGATCGTCGGCCAGTCGGTGAATTCCTTGATTCCTTCCCGGAGGTCGGCGCTTTCAAGCACGTTCACGGCCAGATAAGGCAGCCCGAGCACTGTGAGCAGATTCGATACCGCGGAAGAAAACCCGCATTGCGGCATCTCCTTCGTGCCCTTCATGTAGAGGACCACATCGTTGTCGGCGACTTGCGCCTCGATCGTCTCAAGAACCGTTTTCTGAGGCATCAAACTCTCCTTCACTTTGCCGCGGTTTTGATCGAAAGCGCGTGAATATCGTGATCCGCCACCGCTTCCTGAACCATTTTGTGCTGCTGAATGCGCGACCGGCCGTCAAAGACAGGGTCGACAATGCTGACCTCCCAATGGTCGTCATCTCCGGCCAGGTCCCGGCACGCGATTTGCGCATCGGGGAACTTCTTCTTTAGAGCGTTTTCAAGGTCTACTTCGGATATCGGCATAGGGTCTCCTGTTTTTCGGACTGAGGATTGTTGGAAATAGGTGTTGGCTGCGCTCGACGGAATTCAATGGCGCAGCATCGAATTTATTCTTGCGGGATGAAACGGGCGTGCAGATTCGGGTGCAAGGTCAGCAAGCGACACGCCATTTAGAAACGCCAGGACGTGACTCTTAAGCGACGCCCAGAGAAGGTCCGTACCATGAATATCATGCGCTTTGTCATCTTCGAACGCATCGGCGCTCAGAGGATGGCTGGCGATGTCTGACGGCGTATCGACCGCTTCAAAAACATCGGCAACAGTGATCTGATCTGCCGGCTTGGCGAGGACATAGCCGCCGCCGGGGCCGTGGCGGGAGACAACAAGGCCTGCCTTCCGCAACCGTGCCATCAGGCCTTCTGTAAACGACACGGATCGATTGATCCTGCCGGCGAGCGTCCTTGTCGAGCACGGCTTGTCCGCGCCCTCAACCGCCAGGCGCACCAGTGTCTCGACGCCCATATAGGCGCTGCTGCTGAACTGCATCCGTTTACACCTCCGCCGTTGACGGCAAAGAAGTTTTGAATCGATACTATTTTAGTATGGAATCGAAATTATTAGGTTGTCAATATGATTTGAAAACGCTATTATCTATTCCGTCGACCGTCCTGAGGCATAAGGAGTGCGATATGGACAGCCGCGTTATCGCCGAATTGGTTCTTCATCTCGGGCGCATCGCATCGGGCGATGGACTCGTGGGTGGTTTGACCCCGGTCCAGTGGACCGGATTGAGGTATTTTGCGCGGGCCAATCGCTTTTCGCGCACACCGTCCGCGTTTGCGGCGTTTCATGGCACGACGCGCGGCACCGCCTCGCAAACCATTAAGGGCCTTGTCGCAGACGGTTACCTTAAACAGACCCGATCCGAGACCGACGGGCGAAGCGTGAGGCTGGACCTCACGACAAAAGCCAAGGCGCTCCTCTCCGACGATCCCATCGAAGCTCTGGTTCGCGCCGCCGATGCGCTGCCCCCTGGCGTCCGAAGCAGTTTTGCGATCGTGCTTCAGCGATTGCTCGGCAATGTTGCCGCGCAGAACGGTAAACCCTTGTTCGGCACTTGCGAGGCATGCCGCCATTTCGAAGGCGACGGCTGCTGTCGAGATGGTGTGACCGTCTATGAGTGCGGCTTCGTGAACGAATCTCTAACCGCCGATGAACTGGAGCAGCTCTGCATCAATTTCGAAACCGGCAAGTCCGTGCCCGGACGTGTTGGGCGTGCTTAGCGATGGCTGAGTTGTCATCGCCGGTCATCCAGATTGATAACGGCGACATCACCGTGGACGCCGCCCTTGTGGCGTCCAAGTTGGGCCTCACCATCGAGGCCCTCAAGGAGAACATGGCCAACGGTTTGGTCATGAGCGTTGCCGAAACCGGTAAGGATGAAGACGCCGGCCGTACGCGTCTCACCTTCCGGTATCGGGCGCGGGTTTGGCGTGTCGTCGTTGAAGCCGACGGCAGCTTGCTCGAAGACCCGTTGCCGAATGTCGACGCCAAGCCGGCAATAGCGCCGTTCAGCCTTCGAGATCTCGTGAAGGGTGCGTCATGACGGCTGTGGCAAATTTCAGGATCTAATTGGGAGTATTGCATCATGTTCATCCAAACCGAAGAAACCCCGAACCCGGCGACCCTAAAGTTCCTGCCGGGCCAGCCCGTGATGGAAAGCGGGACCGCCAACTTTCCCACGCGGGAAGATGCGGCCGCTTCGCCACTGGCGAATCGATTGTACGAGCTTGACGGCGTTAACGGCGTTTTCTTCGGCGCCGATTTCATTACCGTCACCAAGACGGACGACCAGCACTGGGCCGCGCTCAAGCCGCCGGTGCTCGGCCTGATTATGGAGCACTTAACGTCCGGCGCGCCGCTATTCACCGATGGCGGTGGGGTATCGGCCCATGCGGCATCCGACGAAGACGACGAACTCGTTGCTCAGATCAAGGAACTCCTCGACACGCGTGTTCGCCCGGCAGTCGCCCAGGACGGCGGCGATATCCTGTTTCACGGGTTCGAGGACGGCATCGTTTATCTTCACATGCAAGGCTCTTGTGCGGGCTGCCCCAGCTCCACCATGACGCTGAAAGCGGGCATCGAAAACATGCTGCGCCACTATATTCCTGAAGTCACCGAAGTGCGGCCGGCATGACCGGCAGGCCGCGCATGCATGGCGGAATGAAACCGCCGACGAAAGAATCAAACCCTTGGGCCAAGTTCACGACTGTCGAACTGGAAAACAAACTCGAAGAACTCCGGAAGCTGATCGACAGCGGCATGTTGACGGCCCGCTCGATGGAACATCAGTTCACGGAGGCCGGCATCATCGAGCGCGAATTGTCGGGGCGTGATGGCAGGTGACGACTATGCAAAGTTTAAAAATGACCGGGGTGTGCCCGAGATCAAGATCGGTGTTAGGGAATTCAAATGCGCCGGGGCATCGGCACCCCAGGATCATCCCCACATTTACCTCGACATGGGAGCGAACGATACGACCCTTTGTCCCTACTGCGGGACATTGTTCCGCTACGACGCGCGCCTTGGCCCACGTGACGCCGACCCGCCGGATTGCGTGTTCCGGGACGCGCGTGATGGTTAGTCGCCGGTTCATGGCGACAGGCGAATTAAGTGCATGAGTGGGAGGGAGCAGATGCAACAGGAAGAGTGCGATATTGATGTTCGTCAACTCGCCGAGATGCGGCACAAGGGCACTCCCCACACATTGCTCGATATTCGGGAGCCCGAAGAGCTATCCGTGTGCGTCATCGATGGCAGCGTCACCATCGCGATGCAAGACGTTCCAAATGAGCTTAGCGGTCTGCCCCGCGAAGACCCGCTCATTGTCGTTTGCCATCACGGCATGCGCAGCGCCATGGTGACGGCGTTTCTTCGTAAGAACGGCTTTGACAATGCGTGGAATCTGGCGGGAGGAATCGATGCTTGGGCACGGCATGTGGATCCCGATATGCCCCGCTACTGAGTGAACATATTTGGGCGGGTTCACGTCACCCCAACACTGAACGATGTTGGCCGACGCATGCGCGTGCCGACAGACAAAGCCTATATGAGAGATAAGATACGGTGCCCTTCCCACGAATCCCAAACGTCCTCACGATCGCCGGCACAGATCCCACCGGCGGAGCGGGCATCCAGGCGGATTTGAAAACGTTTTCCGCTCTTGGCGCCTACGGCATGTCCGTTGTCACGGCGCTGGTCGCGCAAAACACACGCGGCGTCGACTCGGTGCATCCCGTGCCTGCGGATTTCGTCGCCGCGCAGATCGACAGCGTCTTCTCCGATGTGCGTGTCGACGCCCTTAAAGTCGGCATGGTGCATACGGCCGACGTCGCCGCGGTCATCGTCGACCGCCTTCAGCGATATGAGGTTGCAGACATCGTGCTGGACCCGGTGATGGTGGCGAAGAGCGGCGACCGGCTGCTCGACGAAACCGCGATCGAAACGGTGCGCGACCGGCTTTTGCCGATCGCCAAAATCGTCACGCCGAACCTTCCGGAAGCAGGTGTTCTGTTGGGGCGAGGTACGCCACAGACGTTTGACGACATACGCGACGCCGTGCGTGCGCTCCATCAACTCGGCCCGTCTTACGTTCTGCTCAAGGGCGGGCATCTGAAGGGAAGCAGCAGTTCCGACCTGCTGTTCGATGGGAAAGACCTCATCGAACTGAAAGCCGACCGTATTGAAACGAAAAACACCCACGGGACGGGGTGCACGCTGTCGGCGGCTATCGCAGCGCTTCTGCCGGGACAATCATCTGTGGAAGACGCCGTAAAACAGGCTAAGCGCTACATTACCGACGCCATTCGTAAGAGCGGCCAGCTCGATGTAGGTCACGGGCACGGCCCAGTGCATCATTTCCATGCGCTCTGGCCGGACCATATACAGGAGCGCGCGCCGTATGACTGAGTTTACAAAGCACGCATGGGCGGAAACAGCCGCCTTGCGAGACGCCATTCTGAACCTTCCGTTCAACCGAGAGCTTGCGGACGGAACGTTGAGCCAGGAGCGTTTCCAATTCTATATGATCCAAGACGCACTCTATCTGGAACAATATTCGCGCGCCCTATCCATCGCCGCGGCCAAGGCGCCCGATCCGGAAGCGATGCAGCGTTTCGCCCACGCTGCCGAAGAAGCGCTTGTTGTTGAACGCGCACTGCACGGCAGCTTCTTCGAAAAGTTCGGTATCGATCCGGACGAAGCGGCCGGGGCTGAACCATCCCCAACCTGTTACGGCTACACGAACTTTCTTTTATCGGTCGCGCATATCGGCAGCTACGAGGAACTTGTCGCGGCGATCCTGCCATGCTTTTGGATATATTGGGACGTGGGGAATGCTATCGCCAAGGATGCCGGTGCCGATAATCCGTATCAAGCGTGGATAGACAGCTACTCCGATCCGGGGTTCGGCGAAGCGGTGGACGCCGTCATTGTCATCACCGACCGGGCGGCCTCCGCCAGTACGGCCGACCGCCGGGACGCAATGCTCCGCGCTTTCAAGCGATCGACGCAGTATGAGTGGATGTTTTGGGACAGTGCCTATCGGTTGGAGGACTGGCCAATCAATTGCTGAACGAAAGCACTGAAGCGACAAGGCCCTTCTGGCCCCTGCCGTAACAGAAACAAACTTTCCGGGCGACTTCGACCCGACTCCGCGATGCCGCTCTAGCAGGCTGCTGAAAAAGTCATTTTCGTCCTTCGAGACGGGCCTGTCGGCCCTCCTCAGGATGAGGAAAACAAACAAAAACCTCATGGTG
>JANQMY010000363.1 GCA_028279895.1 Alphaproteobacteria bacterium | reverse complement strand
CGATGGGCCGTTCGATGAGAATCGGGTTCTTCACCATGGCCTCGATCAGTTCGTCATCGCTCTTGGAGTCGTCGGCGAGATTGAGCTCTTTGTAAACCGCCTCTCCCTTGCGCAGCAGGTCGCGGGGTTTGAGGCCAAGCTCTTTGAGGAGGGTCTTTAGCGTCGCCTTCGTGGGTGCGTCCTTCAGATACTCGACAATGGTCGGTGTCAGGCCCTTCTCCTCAATGAGGCCCAGTGTCTGGCGGGACTTGCTGCAGCGCGGGTTATGAAAAATCGTGATGGTCATGATTTCTATCCTTACCTCTCGCGGCGCGACGCTTCAAACAGATCGATGATTGCATCGTGATGCTCGACCGCGTGATTGGGGTCGCGCGCCGCATCTTCCGGCACGTCCAAATTGGTTGGATTATACCAAATCGCGAAGATGCCGTGATCTTGCGGGGCCTCGACCTCCCAATGATAGTTGTCGCCAATCATCCATGTGCTGGCAGCCTCAGTCTCGAGCGTTTCCATCGCGTGGTGGTAGGCGCGAGGGTCGGGTTTGCCAAAGCCCGCTTCCTCCTCAATCTGGATATGATCGAAATGGTGTTCAAGATTGAAACGGTCGATCTTCCACCGCTGCGATGTGGAGGCCCCATTGGTCACAAGCGCCAATCTGATGTTTGCCTCACGCAGATGGTTGAGTGTTTTCAGCGCGCCGTCGGCCAGGTGAAAACTGTCTTCGCGCCTCTTGGTGAAGGTATCGGCCAGGTGGTCGGCGCCGTCGTCATTTTTCTGCCCGATGTCTTCAAAGGCCCGGCGCACAATGCTACGGCGAATTTCGCCCATGGATTGCCATCGCTGCTTCTTGCTTTCGAGAAGCGATTCCCAAATGCGCTTCGCCGATTGCTGAATGGCGTTTGCCAAGGCGGCCCCGTCCGTATCGTTAGCCACATGCGCGTACTGCTCGATCACCTCACGCCATAATTCTTCAGGGTTCTGATGGCGATATGTGTTAAGCAGCGTGTCGTCTAAGTCGAACAGTATAGCCTTGGGCTTCGGCGCCACGCTTCCTACTTCATCGTTGGAATAACAAAGTCCGATCCGGAACGCACGCCGGTCGGCCAGCGCGACGTGACGGTTTTGATCTTCGTGTAGAAGCGCACGCCTTCGGGCCCATGTTGGTTGACCCCGCCATAGGCAGACCGCTTCCAGCCGCCGAAGGTGTGGTACGCCAACGGCACGGGGATCGGCACATTCACGCCCACCATGCCCACATTCACATTGCTGGCGAATTCGCGGGCGGCATCGCCGTCTTGCGTATAGATCGCCACGCCATTGCCATATTGATGTTTGCTGGGAAGCGCCACAGCGTCTTCGTAATTGTCCGCCCGGACAAGCTGAAGAACGGGACCAAATATTTCCTCTTTGTAAGACTCCATATCGGCTGTGACATTGTCGAACAGGCAGCCGCCCATGAAGTTGCCGTTTTCATAGCCTTGCAAGCTGAAGTCGCGGCCGTCGACCACCAAGTCAGCGCCTTCGGCAACACCTTGGTCAACGAAACCTTTCACCTTGGCCATGTGTTCCTTCGTGACCAAGGGGCCGTAATTCGCGTCCGGATCGGTGGAAACGCCGACGACAAGAGATTCGACCCGCGGCTTCAGCCGCGTGACCAGCTCGTCGCCGATCTCTTTGCCGACCGGTACGGCTACGGGCAAGGCCATGCACCGTTCGCCGGCGGAGCCGTAGGCCGACCCGATGAGATCGTCCACCACGCGGTCGAGATCCGCGTCGGGCAGGATGATCGCATGGTTCTTCGCGCCGCCCATCGCCTGGACACGCTTACCGTGGGCCGTGCCGGTGGCGTAGATGTATTCGGCGATCGCGGACGATCCCACAAAACTGACCGCTTGAATGGTCGGATCCGTGAGGATTGTATCGACAGCTTCCTTGTCGCCATTGACCACGTTAAGCACGCCTGCGGGGCCGCCCGCCTCCATGAACAATTCAGCGAGCCGCATGGGCACGGAGGGGTCTTTTTCAGATGGTTTGCATACGAACGTATTGCCGCAAGCAATCGCCACACCGAACATCCACATGGGGATCATGGCCGGGAAATTGAACGGGGTGATGCCCGCAACCACGCCCAAGGGCTGGCGCATGGAATAGACGTCGATGCCGGGACCGGCGCCTTCCGTGTATTCGCCTTTCATCAGATGCGGGATGCCGCAGGCAAATTCGATCACCTCCAACCCGCGCTGGATGTCGCCTTTTGAATCCGCGATGACCTTGCCGTGTTCGTTGGACAGCATCTCCGCCAGCTGATCCATGTTCTTTTCGACGAGATGTTTGAATTCGAACATCACCCGCGCACGACGTTGCGGGTTTGTCGCGCGCCAGTCGGGGAAGGCCTTTTCCGCGGCCGCGATGGCGGACCGCACTTCGTCGGCGGTGGCCAGGGCCACTTTGGCCTGCACCTCGCCCGTATTCGGATTGAACACGTCGCCCGAGCGCCCACTGGTGCCGGTCACGTGGGTGCCATTGATGAAATGATTGATCTCGCGGGTCATGGGTGCTTCTCCTCGCTGCGGCGGGTCTTTTGGTTGGCCCGTGTCTTAGCAGGCAGAGCCGTTTGCCGACAAGAAAGATCCGAAAAAACGCGGCGTTTTCCGGCACTTACTGCAAAAAAGTATTACGCTTTTGCAAAAATTTCGCCGTCCGCTGTAGCGAGCGCGGCGTCACGGGGCAAAGACGGTCGGCTCAAGGGCTGTGGGGCAAGAAAACCCATTTATCTGCGGGCGGCCATTTTTGGTGGTCGAGCGAATGCTGGAAGGCGCCGTCTCGTGGTGTCCGAGCGGCGCGCCCATGCTGTCCAGCACGGACAGGCACCAGCGATGCGCGCTTCCGTCCGGTTGGGCCGCCTGCCCCATTGGAAATGAAAAGGTGCCGGCAGACTGATCCCGGCCGTCATTGTCCCGCCAGGCAGCGCTGACCGAACATATACCGTCGTCACAGGCGCTTTGGCATGCGCGCACCGTGCCGTCGGCACACGGGAGAGAAAGCCTGCGATCATTCCCGTCGGCTTTAGCGAACAGTCTTACGGTGACACCATTAATGGTGGTGCTGGACGAAACGGTGCTTCCCGCAAGCACCGCGCCGTGAGGAAAGATCTGAGCCATGGCCATAATCGCGACACAGAGCACCGTTACGGGTATGAAACCAACCTTCATCGCATATGTCCCCTGTCTCCCAACCGAATGCCGAACTGAATATAGTGCCGGCCAATTGCGGTAAAAATTTGAAGGCCCCCATGACCTCAAAAGACCTGAATGAGCCGGATTGGCTGGCGCTTGCCCGCGAGCTTCAAGCGCTTGCCCAGAACGGGCTCACCTTTACCCGGAATCCGTACGATGTGGAGCGTTATGAACAATTGCAGAAGGCCGTCGCGACGATGTTGGCTCACGGGTTCTCGGTCGATCCCGTTGACGTACAGGATGTGTTTAAGGAGCTGCGCGGCTATGTAACCCCTCAGGTGGATGTGCGCGGCGCGATTTTTCGGGGCGATACGGTGCTGCTGGTGCAGGAGAAGTCAGACCAAAAATGGACCATGCCCGGTGGCTTTTGCGATGTGAATATGTCGTCTGCGGAGAATGTGGTGAAAGAGATTCAGGAAGAAGCCACCGTCGATGCGCAGGTCAAGAAGCTGATTGGCGTTTACGATAAGCGTAAGCACCTACCTCAGGAATCACGCCAGTACCGCCATATCTACAAAGTCTTTTACCTCTGTGAGATTATCGATGGCGAACCGGCGCCCGGCATGGAAACCCAAGGGGCCGGCTTTTTTCCGGTTGCCGATCTGCCGCCTCTTTCCCTGGGGCGGATCGTCGAAGCGCAAATCATTGAAGCCCATGCCCATCATCTCGACCCTGCGCGCATGCCCTATTTCGAGTGACGGTTACGACGCCATGGGTGTTGCTTCTTTTGCGGCGTCGGACATGATCTTTGTTGCCGCCCGGCGGAAGCCGGGGGTGAGATAGGGCTTCAGAATATCGAAGGTTTGGAACGCCCCTTGGGCCAAGTCGCCACGGGTGATCGATTTGTCCTGCTTGGTGGTCTGCAGGAAACGAATCCAATTCATCCAGATCAGCCAGGTATTGGTGGCGACCGATGTAAGACCATCGGGGCCCGGCGGTTTTTCCATGCTGCCGTCTTTTACAAGCTGCGCGGCGATCGCTTCCAACGAATGTAACGCCCAAGATTGAAAACTGTCATATCGCGCGGCCAATTGTTCGTCACGGCGCAGCAGATCCACCAAGGCACCGAAGAAGAAACGGTAGCGCCACAAAATATCGAAGCTCAGCGTATAGAAGGCGGCAAACCGTTTGGGGCTGAGGGGCGGCGTCAAATCGGCTGTGAGCGCGGCGCGGAACTCCGGTTCTAAGCGGTCGAACAGGGCCGCCACAATCTCTTCCCGGTTGCGGTAATGGTAGTAGAGATTGCCGGGGCTCATGCCCAGCGCCTCGCCGATATGGGTCGTGCCGACGGATCGGGCGCCGCCTTCATTAAACAATTCAAGGCTTTTGTCGAGAATTCGGGCTTTTGTGTTCACGCAAATCGGCCGGACTTGACTTGTATCGAGAATTAGAGGATATACTCTAAAAATTAGAGGGAAAACTCTAAACAGAAAATCGTCGTCTCTTGGGGAGAAAGCGGATGACCGACACAGGCAAGATAAAAACCGGTATGGAACGGCGTGTCATGACGTTCGAGTATCCGGACGACATCCACCCGCATTGGAAACAGACATCTCCGGAATTCAGTCACATTGTGAATGCCGGTTCGTTGGCCATGCCGTTCCTGGAGCCCTATTTGATCCGTTCCATGGGCATCGCCAAAAAACACATTAAAGATCCGAAGCTGTTGGCCGAGGTGGAAGATTACATTGCCCAGGAAGCACAACACTTCCAACAGCATCGGCGTTTCAACGACATTTTGAAAGCGCGGGGCTATCGCTGCATCGACCAATTGGAAGAGCAGCTTAAGCGCGACTACACGAAGTTTTCTCAGACGCGCTCGCTCAAATTCAATTTGGCCTATGCGGAAGGATTTGAATCCATGGCGCTGGCGATCGGTCACATGTTGATCGAACGGCGTGACGAACTCTTCGGCGGTGCGGACCCCACAGTATCGTCGCTGGTGCTTTGGCATTTCGTCGAGGAAATCGAACACAAGAATGTGGCCTTCGGCGTCTACGAGCACCTTTATGGCGGGTATTTCTATCGGATCTTTGGCTTGCTGTACGCGACGCTGCATATCTTTGCGTATACCGGCCGCGCCTATCGCGCATTGCTGCGCGAAGATGGGCTGTGGCCCGGGCTCAAAACCAAATGGGCCATGTGGAAGCAGCTTGCGAAGATCTTCTGGTGGCTCGGGCCGAAATTCGCAAAGCCGTTTATGCCCGGTTATCACCCGGCCAAGGTTCAAGATCCCCAATGGGCGAAAGACTGGGTCGCCCTGCATGAGCAAGGCGACGACCGCCTCAACCATCTCGATACGGATCATTTGACACAAGCGAGCCCTGCCGTGGCGGCATAACAAACACATCAAGGAAACGATTATGAGCGACCGCTATCGTATTTTGCTGGTGCTCAACGGTGCCGGCTTGTTGATCAGCGCCGTTGTTACCGGCTGGCTTTATATGTTTATGCTATTGGGGCAGATCGTCTTGTGGCCGGTGGTGCCGGCAATCGATGTGCAAATCCCCGGCGAGGCCCGCGCTTGGAACATGGCGCATTTGGAAGGCATCACCAACGGCCTCATGCTGTTAGGCTTTGCCGCCGTCGCGCCTTTGCTCGTGCTGACGGACCGCCAAATCAAGTGGTTCTTTTGGTCCGCTTTGGTAACCGCCTGGATGTTTACTCTGCCCGCGCTGGCCAATGCCTTGGCGGGTACCCGTGGCCTTGCCTTTGGCGGTGGCCCCTTTCCGGGCGGATGGGTCAACAATGCGATTTACCTGTCTGGCTGGCCGCCGGTGATCGCCGTCCATATCACATTTGCGCTATTGGCCTGGGGTGCGTGGCAAAAACTAAAGGAAACAAAGGTTTAGACAGGCCGAGAAGGGCACGGCCGTTGGGGGCCGGTGCAAAATTTCAAAGCGGGTACAGCACTTGCCGGTGTAGACTGTCGCGCTATGTCCTTAATCTCGCATCGGGACTCATAACAAAAGCCCAGAGCGGGGGAGGCGGACGGTGCGGATATTCATGGCAGTCTTGGCGGTTCTGGTTGGCGTTGCAGGCGCAGCGGCCGCTCAAGAGTCCGCCAATGTGCCGTTCCGAAAAACCGAACGCGGACTGATCCTGGTCGATGTTCATGTCAACGAACAAGGCCCCTTTCCGTTTTTGATCGACACCGGCGCAACCTCGTCCGTCATTTTTGATTCGTTGGCGGAGCGTTTGGATGTGCCGGATACCGGACAGGGCTATGCCATCGTGCACGGCATTGTCGAAAGCGGCGAGCACCCGACCACCATCTTGGGTAGTTTGCGGATCGGAGAGGCGCGGGTACCTGCGATCGACGCGATCGTTTTGAAATCCGCTTCGGAGAAGCGGGATTGGCTGGGCATTATCGGCCTCGATTTTCTGGCCGAGTTCATCTTCATCTTTCGCAACAAGACCGAGACGCTGGAGCTGTTTAAGCGTGAGCGGCTGCCGTCCCGGGCTTTTTCCGGCTGGCGCCGATTGCCGGTCTATCACGACACGACGCTCAAACGCCCCTACCGATTGCTTTTCGTGCCCATTCGGTTGGACGGCAGGAAAGTAGATGCGCTGATCGATTTGGGGTCCACCACTCCCATACTGAATTGGCCTGCCGCGCGCAGCATCGGCTTTGACCGCATGTACCGGCGACTGGAAGACCAATGGTTGGTGGAAGGGGCCACCGGTGAATTCCGCCCCCGGACGATTATCAAGGATGTGGAGATCGAGATTGGACAGTTGAAGTCCAAAGGATCGCTGCTGGTGGCCGATTCGAAAGTCCTAAGCGAACTGAACCGGGCGGACACACCGTTTCTCATCCTCAATGCGGCATTGTTTAGCCGCGGCGAGTTCGCGGTGGATGTGGAAACGCCGGCCTTCTATGTCAAACCCCAGCGCTCGCTGCCGCGTAGCATCGTGACATGGTAACGCCCGGTCTTCGTTTCGAAGTCGGGGGTGTCGGTCACGTAATTGGCACAATACTGGGTATTATTCAGGAAGCCGCCAAAAACGGCACGTGGGACCGCTTCAAATGCTGTGCGCTGGAAACTTGCGGCTGGGCGTTCTACGATCACACCAAAAACAAATCCGGCCGTTGGTGCTCGATGAAAACCTGCGGCTCCCGTCATAAAGCGCGGGAATATTTGAAGCGCCAAGCGCAGAAGGGAAGCTAATCAGCGCATAGAGCAAAGGGGGGCGTCATGCGCAATTTCCTCAATGGCCTATTGGTCTTTGCCTTTGTACTGCCCGTCCTTGGATTGGTGGTCTGGTTCAGCGGCGGCGATTCCCGTATCGACGAAGTTTCGATGGCGGAACGCGAAATCGGTATGGAACTCGACTCCCAACGTGTGGATGTGGGGGACGTCACGCTTCATGTGGTGTTTGCCGGACCCAAAGACGGCAAGCCGGTCATTCTGATGCATGGCTTTCCGGAGTTTTGGTTTGCGTGGCGGCACCAGATTCCGCCGCTGGTGGAGGCCGGCTTCCGTGTCGCCGTGCCCGATCTGCGCGGTTACAACCGCTCCGATAAACCGGCGGGCGCTGAGAGCTATACGCAGCGGGCGTATGCCTCGGACATAATGGGGCTGATGGATTCGCAAGGATGGCGTGATGCCTACATCGTCGCCCACGACATCGGCGCAGGTGTGGCCTGGCGGATGATCTTCGAACAGCCGGCGCGGGTGCGCGCGGCGGTGATTTTCAGCGTTAGCCACCCGATGGCGTTTCAAGCGGTGGGGAATGAGTCCGACATCAGTTGGTACCGCAGCTTTTTGAAGCTTCCATTCCTGCCGGAGCTGTTTATGCGCGCGGGCGGTGCGGGATTGGTCAAGCAAAACCTGCGCGAGACAAGCCGCCCCGGCACATTTTCCGATGCAGAGCTGCGGGTCTATGAGCTGGCTTGGGATCGGGAACATGCCATCGACACCATGATCGGCGCTTACCGGGCGGAAAACCCGCCGATCGACGGTATCCCGGCAAACGGAAAGCCTTCCATGCCGGTGAGCTTCGTGTTCGGTGCGAAAGATGCGTTCATTTCTCTGGACAGCGCAGAGCGCACGAGGGACTACTTAACCGACGTGCATATCTATCCCGAACTCAGTCATTGGCTGCTGGCGGAAGAACCGGAAGAAATGGCTGAGCGGATTAAGCGAACGCTGACTGATCAGGAGACGGCTGTCGAGTAACGTCGGACAAGGGGGCGGGGTGCGCCGCCATCCGCTGCCCGTCTGGTTTCCGACCGGCTTAGATCATGCCCCGCTCGTCGAACAGGTAACCGGCGATAAGAACTTTCAGTTCACGGATGACATCGGCGCGGGCGTCGTCGGTCGGTTGGTCGAACGCGTGGGCGATCAGCCGGTCGCCCACTTCGGCCGCGATCCGCAGCTTGAGGTCCAAATCGTGGGACGGGTCCATGCCGAGCGCGCTCACCATGAAATGCTTCATGAAGCCCGACCCGCCTTCCGCAGGATCGGTTTGTTCGTGCCGCACTCGCGCGCTGATATAGCTGCCGCCATAGGCGATTTGGCGAAACTCCGGGTGGTTCTCCAAAAAAGCGACAAAGGAATCGACCACCACATCCAAATAGGCCGCCCCGCCTTGCGGCTGTTCGACGGCCACTTTCTCCAGCAGCACAGCCTGGAACTCATCGAGACGTTGCACGGCGATGGCATCGATGATCGCTTGCTTGTCCGAGAAGAAGCGATAGAGCCCGCCCACGGAAACCCCGGCCGCTTCGGCCACCCGGTTGGTGGTCAGTGTGCGAATGTCGGTACCGCCCGCCAACAGGGCCGAGGCGGCGTCGATGATCTTGCCCACGGTTTCCTGGCTGCGGCCCTGGCGGGGGGTGCGGCGCCCGGGGGGCGGCACTTTCCGTTTGGGCCGGCCGGCGGTCATGGCGGCAGGCTGTGGTTCTTCTGCATCAGTGAGCTTGGATGTTTCGGACATACGACAAGTTTACCTGGCTGGAGCTTGCAGTCTCAATTGACTCCGATATCGTCGTGCGATAAAACGCGAACACGAGCTCGTGTTTTTATTACCAAATCGCTAAAAGCTCAACCATTTCCTCCCAACCCACACCAATTTGGTTGAGCTCAGGAGACAGTTAATGGGTATTCCGCTAATGCAGGCCGTTCGCGTCGGCGCCTATCTCATGAAGAAAAAGCTAAGCGGGCAAAAGCGATACCCGCTGGTGCTGATGCTGGAGCCTTTATTCCAGTGCAATCTGGCCTGCGCCGGCTGCGGTAAGATCGATTATCCCAAGCCGATCCTGCAGCGCCGGCTGTCCGCCAAGGAGTGTCTGGAAGCTGTGGATGAATGCGGCGCCCCCATGGTGGCCATCCCGGGTGGCGAGCCCTTGATCCATGATGAAATCGGCGAAATCGTCGAAGGGATCGTCGCGCGCAAGAAATATGTTTCCCTGTGCACGAATGCGATTTTGCTGGAAAAGAAACTTCATCTCTTCAAACCGTCGCCTTTCTTATTCTTTTCGGTTCATCTGGATGGCCTCAAAGAAGAACATGACAAGGCCGTCTGCCGGGACGGCGTGTTCGAGAAAGCGGTCAGCGCCATCAAGCTGGCCCGCTCGAAAGGCTTCCGGGTCAATGTGAACGCAACCATCTTCGACGGCGCCGACCCGAAGCGGCTTGCGGAGTTTTTGGATTATGCCCGCGATATGGGCGTGGACGGCATTTCCATTGCGCCGGGCTTTGCCTATGAGCGTGCGCCGGACACGGAGCATTTCCTGAATCGCCAGAAGACGAAAACGCTGTTCCGCGAAGTGTTGTCGATCGGCAAGAAGCGCAATTGGCCGCTCAATCACTCCACCCATTACCTGGATTTCCTGGCCGGCAATCAAGACTACAAATGCACGCCATGGGGCATGCCGACCCGCAACATATTCGGCTGGCAGCGGCCCTGCTATCTGTTGGGTGAAGGCTATGCCGATACCTTCCAGGAACTTATGGAAACCACCGAATGGGAGCAGTACGGCACGGGCAATTACGAGAAGTGTTCCGACTGTATGGCCCATTGCGGCTACGAGCCGACAGCCGCCATGGATGCGCTGAACAACCCGTTGAAATCCATGTGGTTGGCCATTCGCGGTCCGCGGACAACAGGACCGATGGTACCCGAAATCGATATTTCCAACGCCCGCCCGGCGATCGACGTGCACGAAAAGATCGTGGCTGAGCAGTTAGAAGTAGCGAAGCAGAAAAACGCGCAAGAACAGCAGCAAAAGGCCGAACGCCAAAGCGAAGCGGCTTAGTCTGTTTAAGGCTGAGCCGTCCCACTCCCCCGGCCCAACCACCCGACAGGATACACTTGGGGTGGTTGGGCCGGGGGAGTGGGACGGTCAAGCCATGAAAACAAGCCCTATCTGCCTTTCGTCTTTCCACGGAACAAATTGCCGAGCACGCCGCGCACCAATTCGCGTGTCAGCGTGGAGCCTAGCGTGCGCGCCACCTGCTTCGCCAAGGTTTCGCCCACCGATTGCCGCCGCGACGAACGGGCGCGTGACTTGGGCTGCTTCTTGACTTTCTTCAGGCTCTCCACCACGTCCTCTTCCGCTTTTTGGGCGCGGGCCTGGAGCAGTTCGTGGGCTGACTTTCGGTCGATCCGTTCTTCATATTGACCGTAAACGGGGCTCGCCTGGATGATCGATTTGCGCTCGCCGGGCTTGGCAGGGCCCATGCGCGAGGCGGGCGGGCGGATCAAGGTGCGGTCCACCATGGAAGGCCGGCCCTTCTTTTCCAGGGTCGAAACCAATGCTTCACCGATCCCGAGATCGGGAATCACCGCTGCCGCGTTGTACTTCGGATTTTGACGGAAAGTATCGCCCACTGCTTTGACGGCTTTCTTGTCGCGGGGTGTGAAGGCCCTCAACGCGTGCTGCACTTTGTTGCCCAACTGGCCCAGCACGCTTTCGGGCACGTCTAGGGGGCTTTGGGTGACGAAATAGATCCCGACAGCCTTCGACCGGATAAGCCGCACCATTTGTTCGATCTTTTCCAGCAAGGCCGGCGGTGCGTCCTTGAACAGAAGATGGGCTTCATCAAAGAAGAAGACCAGCTTAGGTTTGTCCAAATCCCCCACTTCGGGCAATTGCTCGAACAGTTCCGATAGCAACCACAACAGAAAGGTCGCGTAGAGCTTGGGATTCATCATCAGGTCGTCCGCGGCCAGAATATTGATATTGCCCCGGCCCTTCGAATCCGTGCGCATCAGGTCGCTTAAATCGAATGCGGGCTCGCCGAAGAACTTCTTGCCGCCCTGGTCTTCCAGCGACAGCAAGCGCCGCTGAATGGCCCCCACCGAGGCGGTAGACACATTGCCATAGGCCAACGAAATGTCTTTGGCGTTCTCGCCGACAAAACGCAGGATCGCCCGCAAGTCTTTCAAGTCGAGCAACAACATGCCTTCGTCGTCGGCGACGCGAAACGCAATGTCGAGGACGCCCGATTGGGTGTCGTTCAAATTCATCAAACGCGAGAGCAAAAGGGGGCCCATCTCCGTGACGGTTGTGCGGATGGGGTGCCCCTTCTTGCCGAAGAGATCCCAGAACACCACCGGGGCGCCGTCGAATTCATACGGATCGAGACCGATCTTTTCAGCGCGCTCGAACAAGAAGTCTTTCGGCTCGCCCGGTTGGCTGATGCCCGACAGATCCCCTTTGATGTCGGCGGCAAACACCGGCACACCGGCGTTGGAAAAGCCCTGAGCCATAATCTGCAAGGTGACCGTTTTGCCCGTGCCCGTTGCGCCCGTCACCAGCCCATGCCGGTTTGCATATTTGAGCGCCAGGTGTTGCGGCAGGTCTCCCTTGCCCAAAAAGATAGAGGTCGGTTCCGTCATGAGAGCCTCGCAATCGATGGGTAAAATTCTTCAATCGGGGATTTTTTGGTTGCAGTCGCTCGGCCGTTATAACAGGCTGGCGCAGAGAAGAGGCAAAAATGGAAGAATTGATTCAACGGTTGGTGTCCGGATTGGGGATCGATGACGGCGTGGCCAATCAATTTGTAGGCACCGTGCTTAGTCTGCTCAAGGAGAATGTGGAGACCGGCCAATTCGAGCAGCTGCTAAGTCTGCTGCCGGGCGCAGAAGCGCTGCTTCAAGGCGGTGGTGCGGGGGACGGTTCCGGCGGTCTGCTTGGCGGCCTGGCGGGTTCTCTTGGCAAAAGCCTCGGCGGAGACTTGGGCGATGCGCTCAGCGGTTTAGGAGCATTGTCTGAGAGCGGTCTCGATGCTTCTCAGTTTGGTCAGGCTACGGAGATATTCGGCAGCTTTGTCTCTGAGAAAGGAGGCGGCGATCTTGCAGCCGTCGTCCTGCAGTCTCTTACAGGTATGAAATGACCGGACGGGGGACGGCCCCCAGCGGTTTTTTTAGTCAGAGGAAGATCGAATGGCATACAAAATCGACGAAATTGAAGGCATCGGACCGGCTTACAAAGAGAAGCTCAATGGCGCGGGTATTGAAACCACCGACAATCTGCTAGACGCCTGTGGCGACAAAAAGGGCCGGGCGGCGATGGCCGAAAAGACCGGACTGAGCGAAGGTCAGTTGCTGAAATGGGCCAACATGGCGGATTTGATGCGCATTTCAGGCGTGGGAGAGGAGTATTCCGAACTTCTGGAAGCGGCCGGCGTGGATACGGTCAAAGAGCTGCGTAACCGCAATGCAGAGAACTTGGCGGCGAAAATGAAAGAAGTGAACGAAGAGAAAAAGTTGACCCGCACGGTGCCCTCTGAATCGCAGGTCGAAAAGTGGGTGGACCAGGCCAAGACCTTGGACCCAAAAATTTCTCATTAGTTGAGGATGGGCAAGCTCCCACCCCCCGGGTGGGCGGCGAGACCCTTGGGGAGAGGTCACAGGCCCAAAAAAGGGGAAAAATCTGCGGTCTCCAGCCAGAGGCTTCGTAACAAAAATGCAACACTCGGTTTAATCTGTGTGCATTGGGGCTTTCCAGTGTTGGGCCATTCCGCTTATTATTAAGGTTACATCAGGGGTGAGCCTGTCCGGCTGGCTGGCTACGGATGAGGGAGGGCCCAATTTCAGCTGGCTCTCGATATTCAAAAAGTTAGGGAAATAGGGCAAAAGCTATGACTTTGAAACGCGTTTTCCTCGCGGCGCTTGTTGCGGGTGGGATGATTGGATCGGCAGCCGCCGACGATATGGAACGGCCGACCGGGTTTTACCTAAGTGGTGGTGGTGGTGCGAATTTCTTGGATCGTGACACCATTCCGAACATTTTGGGGGCCACGGGCAACCACAACATCTCCTATGAGTCCGGCTGGCTAGGCATTGGCGCCCTGGGTTACAAATTCGACGAAACCCTGCGCATCGAAGTGGAGTTGGGCTATCGCGACAACAATATTCAGGGTGTCAGCAACCTCCCGGTTGGTCCGACCCTTGTGACCAACTCCAGCGATGTCACGGCGTTTTCTCAGTTGGTCAATGTGATTTTCGACATTCCGATCTCTGAACGCGTCGATGTAAGCGTTGGTGGTGGTGTCGGTGGTGCTTTGGTCGATGCGCAAATCGCAATTCCCGGCACCGTCGCGTTGAACGACGATCAATATGGTTTCGCGTATCAGGCGTTGGCCGGTTTGACCTACCAGCTCTTCCCGCGCTGGCAGGCTGTAGCGGAATACCGCTATTTCGCAACCGCCGGCAGCGACCTGGATGCCTCGCTGGTTCCGCTGGAAGTAGAGCTTGATTACGACTCACATGCGGCAGTTGTAGGCCTGCGTTACTTCTTCAACGCACCGGCTGCTCCGGCGCCGGCCCCGATTCCGGTTGCACAAGACATCGGACCGTGGATTGTCTTCTTTGACTTCGATAAGTCCAACATCCGTCCGGACGCTGCGGCCACGATTTCAACCGCGGTTGCCCAAGCGCAAGAAGCCGAAACCCTTCGCTTCCGCGTAACCGGCCATACGGATACGGTTGGCTCGTCCGCCTATAACGATGCGCTGTCGTTGCGCCGTGCTGAAGCGGTGAAAGCTGAGCTGATCCGTCTGGGCGTTCCGGCTGATGAGATCGTGATCTCCGGCGCCGGCTTTGGTGATCCGCTGGTATCGACGGGCCCTGGTGTTCGCGAACAGCAAAACCGCCGCGCGGTGATCGAAATCCCGTAAGACCGGGAAATAGAACAACGGAAAAGGCGCTGAGCATGCTCAGCGCCTTTTTTCTTGGGCGAATGGAAAGCGGGCCAACCGATTCTCTAGAGCCATTTTGGTTTTAATTGAAACACAAAACGGCTCCAGACTCTTTGTTTTACGCGTTTCCGGACGGTGAACCGGATTCCACTTCACCTGGAAAC
>JANQMY010000362.1 GCA_028279895.1 Alphaproteobacteria bacterium | reverse complement strand
GTTTCCAGGTGAAGTGGAATCCGGTTCACCGTCCGGAAACGCGTAAAACAAAGAGTCTGGAGCCGTTTTGTGTTTCAATTAAAACCAAAATGGCTCTAGCAGTTTGCTGAAAAAGTCATCTGGCCCCTTCGAGACGGGCCTACCGGCCCTCCTCATGGTGAGGAGGCGCGATAGCGCCGTCTCGAACCATGGAGACTAAGACCATGACTCTTTCAATAGCCTGTTAGGGCTTGACCGGCAGGGCGGCGGGGGGCGTGCCCCCGCCCGCACGGACCGCGTTATTCTTTCGGATCCAGCCGCACAAAATAGCGTGGCGGGAAACCGGTCAGAATGCGGAAGGTAAGTGACGTCGGATTGTCCAGCTGCACCTGGTCATGTTCCGCGCCCTCGACTTGAACGGCGGTATACGCTTTGGTCTCGCCGTTTTGGGTCATTTCCACATCGGGATTGTCTTTGGTGCGCTGCCACCACGCGCGCGGCCAGTGATTGACCGCCACATATTTCTTGCCGTCACTGGTCAATAAGGTAAGCACCCGGTCGCGCTCAGTACCGTCTTCATCGAAGGTGGTGAGAACGACAGTGCGTTCGTTTTGCGGCTGGACATAGCCGAGCATGCCTTCGAAGGCGGCCACAACGCCCACATACAGCACGGCCAGAATAATCAGATAACGGATAACGCGCATAGCGCTTCCCCCTTTTATTGTTACGCGGCTTCCCCGCCGTGCTCCCAGTTTACCCAGCGGCAACCGGTTTTCCTAGGGGGTCACAAAACTGTGTTGGAAAGTCGCGCTTTATGCGGGCTGCGGCATTGCTTCGCTCGGTCTAAACTTGAAACGACATGCACTGCCGCAATGTAGAGCCCGCTCCAGCAACCTCATTACCGGCCAGCCTCTTCCATTGCGCGATCGAGTCTCTCGAGAAATGCCTCAGGGTCAAAGCTTTCCTTTGATCTTTCATTTGGTTTTGACGATGCTTTTTGGCTGGTGCCGCCACTGTCCAACGGGCTGAAATCCGCGCCATACGGCCACTCGGCAGGAGGAACCAATGCGCCGTCTTGGAAGTACCAGTTTCGTTTATCGGTGGTCTGATACATCCAGATACCGTCCTCGCGCCGCCAACAATTGGTCCAGTCAATTCGGCACAGCTTGTTGAAATCGCCTTGCATTTGGCGGTTTAGCTGTTTCCGTCGCCGGTGGATTTGTTCTACGGTTTCTTCGATAAGTTCGGTCTTCTTCTGCTCGTCAGACTTGTTCGACGCCCCGGCAACCGTGCGGACGTCCGCGGTATCATTTGACCCGCTGGTCTTTGTTGCCGATTTTTCATCGGGCGTTTCGGGGGAACCGTCGAAGAGAAACAATGTCAAGAATAGAACCGGCGCGGCAAGAAACAGTGCGGTGGTTCCCGAAGCCACAAGCTTAACCCGTTTGAGAGACCCCTGCTCGGGGAGTTGTATCGTTCGGCTCATATTACGCAATAGCAAGACAATCATCAGTAGAAGGATGGAAGAAAGACTCAAACCTGCCCCAATTCCGGGCTCGAAAACGGTAAACAACGATCCGGTGTTCAGCAGGTTATAGGCGGCGGTCAATCCGTTCAGGCATAACGCAATGAGTATTGCAATGCGCACCGCTCGTTTGTCATATCGACGGAACTCTGCATATGCCAGAGCGATCGACGAATGGGGAAAAATGAACAAAAGGGAGAAGATGATGGCCACGATCGGCTGCGATTTTACGAAGGTCATCATAAAGCCGCTGACCGTTATCGCTTCTTTACCGATGCCATAGGCCTCGCGCACGGCTTCATTCGGTGACGGGATATGCGTCCAGGGCAAAAAGTATGCGATAATGTGGCATGCGCACAAGCCGAAGATTGCGTACCGGAAAACGTCTTCTTTGTTGAGAGCCATAAGCTCATTCCCCGCTGCTAGGCCGAATCTTGGCACTTGCTTGCCCACAAAACGCTTATTTTACCTTATCAGATAACGCGGGTAGACGGTACTCCGCTTGGCGCTGGGGCGCCGGCCGTCGGTTTAGTGCGCTGTAGGCGCGTGTCGCGCTTTCTCCATTAGCCCTAGAAATATGGACTTACGCCGATTATTGTCAGGGTGAGATGAGTTGCACTAGCTAATCTATACGCGCAGGTTTGAATCGGTGGTGATGCAGATGATATTTTCCGCCCCGTCCGCTCGGTGTCTTTTTGCAACCGTCTTTGTGTTCTTCTTGTGGACCGGTCAGTCACAGGCGCGCTTTACAATTTGCAATCAATCGGACAGTACGATTGTTGTTGCCGGAGTTGAAGAGAAGGAACTCCTGATCACCAATTGGACCAGTGGCGGGTGGTTCGAATTCAAACCGAACGAATGCGACGATTTGATCTGGTACAGAGGACCCCATCGCATTTATCTAACCATTCGCCGGTTGGGGCAGAACGGCGAGGGGCGACTCATGCTGCATGAGCCCGGTAAACGCAGCACAAACCAACGTACGGTAGAAGAATTCTTTTGTGTGAGTGAGCAACCGTTCAATAGAAATAATCTTTCGTTGTCGGAGCATAGAAAATGCCCCGAAGGCAGCAGATGGTTTCTTCATCTGTTCAATCTGTACTTCGACATTCCTGGTAACACCAATTTCACTTTGAACGTCGAGTAACCCGAGTCCGCAAGGCCGGACAACGTGCCTTCAAGGAGGCCCTATCAGGAGCTGCCGGAGCTGACCTATCCGTTCCATGACAAGGATATTCTGGTCACCGCTTGCGGCCGCATCTGTATACACCGGAAAAAGATCAACATCTCAACCGTTCTGGCAGGTCAGCGCCTCGGTATCAAAGAGGTCGACGAAGGAATTTGGTTGACCAGCTTCATGAACTACGATTTGGGATATATCGACTTGGAACAGAGAATCTTGCAAACCATCGACAATCCGTCCCGCAGCGCCGGCGCTTGCGCGGCGTGTCGGCACGAGATTGTCACCCATGTCTTAGGTACAAACTGTTACCTATCTCTCCGGGTCGGACAACGGGTCGCTGGTAGCGGAGGAGGGACTTGAACCCCCGACACGCGGATTATGATTCCGCTGCTCTAACCAGCTGAGCTACTCCGCCGCCCGTTCGGGACCGTCCGTAT
>JANQMY010000361.1 GCA_028279895.1 Alphaproteobacteria bacterium | reverse complement strand
GTTTCCAGGTGAAGTGGATTCCGGTTCACCGTCCGGAAACGCGCAAAACAAAGAGTCTGGAGCCGTTTTGCGTTTCGATTAAAACCAAAACGGCTCTAGTTCGGGTGGATGGGCAGGGGGAGTGGGACGGTCAAGCCTTCATATGAAAGTCACCCGTCCGCAAACTTCTTGTAGTCCACCACCAGCTTCTTAGCCGCGAGTTCGACGATCTTTTGTCCGTCTTCCGGCGTTGCGAGCCCGGGGTTCGATCCGATCCGCCCATCGGGGAAACGTTTGCGATAATCCTCCGCGCCGCGTATCGGGCCGGAAGGCGCGATTTCGGGGTCCAGTGCCGCTTCCTTGATCGCCTGCGGATAGGCAAAATAAGTGACGGCCACTTCCGACGGGGTCGCGTGCGACCCATGACCGGTGGGATAAAGCTTCTTGCACAACGCAAACACGCCATCGAGTTCCCACCAATTGCGCAGCATCATGGACAATTGGGGCCGGTTGCCGCCTTGGGGGGTGAGGCTGTCATCCGCATAAATTTCCGAGAAGGCCGCATTGACCGTGGCCACATTGCCGCCATGACCGTTCAAAAAATAGACCCGTTCGAATCCGTGACGCGCAAGCGACGTCACCCAATCATGCAAAACCGCGATCATGGTGGACGGGCGTAGTGTCATGGACCCGGGAAAGGCCATGTGATGCTGCGCGCACCCCACATTGAAGGTAGGGCCGATGAGGATGTCGTCATCGTCAGCGGCCGCATGGTTGGCGATGATTTCGGGGCACAGCGCATCGGTACCTATCAGCCCGTTGGGGCCGTGCTGTTCCGTAGATCCGATGGGGACGATGATACCTTTGGAGCGGGTCAAATAGGCCTCGATCTCGGGCCAGGCGCTTAAGTGCAGCCGCATTCACTAATTCCCTGAGCTGTAGTTTCCTAAGCAACGCCTTGCTTGCGAGACACCGCCGTGTAAAACCATAGTGGAAAAAAAGCCGCTGCGCCATGCACGCCGTGCGGGTTTCAGCCAGCGACAGCACACGAACAATCGATCCATCACCTTCGCGGGAGGTCACTATGTCAAATCCTGGGGCGCCATCCGACCAAAACGATCAACTCATCCCCGTGCCGGAACCCGTGCGCCGGGCCGCATTGGTAGACGATGCCACGTATCAGGACATGTACCGGCAGAGCATTGCCGACCCGGAAGGTTTCTGGCGCGAACACGGCCGGCGGATCGACTGGATCAAACCCTACACACAGATTAAGGACGTGTCCTACGACGCCGACAAGCTGCACATTCGGTGGTTTTATGATGGTACACTGAACGTTTCGGCCAATTGCATCGACCGGCATTTGGCCACCCGCGGCGACCAGACGGCCATCATCTGGGAAGGCGACGACCCGAAGGACCACAAGCACATCACCTACAAAGAACTGCACGCAGAAGTCTGCAAATTGGCCAATGCCATGAAGGACCGCGGCGTCAAAAAGGGTGACCGGGTGACGATCTATATGCCCATGATCCCCGAAGCGGCCTATGCCATGCTGGCCTGCGCGCGGATCGGCGCCATCCATTCGGTGGTATTTGGCGGTTTCTCGCCCGACTCCCTGGCCGATCGCATTCTGGACTGCGCCTCCACCTGTGTGATCACGGCGGACGAAGGCATTCGCGGCAACAAGCACATTCCGCTCAAGAAGAACACGGACGAAGCGCTCCTGCAGTGTCCGGATGTGGATACCGTTTTTGTGGTGAAGCATACGGGCGGCGACATCGCCATGAAAGACGGCCGCGATGTTTGGCATCACGAAACGGCCGGCGCCGCATCCGCCGACTGCCCACCGGAAGAAATGGGTGCGGAAGACCCGCTGTTTATTCTGTACACGTCAGGGTCGACGGGCAAGCCGAAGGGTGTGCTGCACACCAGCGGCGGCTACATCGTCTATGCGTCCATGACCCATGAATATGTCTTCGACTACAAAGACGGGGAAATTTATTGGTGCACGGCCGATGTGGGCTGGGTCACCGGACACAGCTACATCCTGTACGGACCATTGGCGAATGGCGCCACCACCCTCATGTTCGAGGGTGTGCCCAACTATCCCGACAATTCCCGCTTTTGGCAGGTGGTGGACAAACACAATGTGAGCATCTTCTACACAGCGCCCACGGCATTGCGCGCGCTGATGCGCGAAGGCGAAGGGCCCGTCAAGGCCACCAGCCGAAAAAGCCTGCGCCTTTTGGGCAGCGTGGGCGAACCCATCAACCCGGAAGCCTGGCTTTGGTATTACAAAGTGGTGGGCGACAGTCGCTGTCCCATCGTGGACACCTGGTGGCAGACGGAAACCGGCGGCATACTGATCACCCCGCTGCCCGGCGCCACGGCCTTGAAACCGGGATCCGCCACCCGGCCTTTCTTCGGCGTGACCCCGCAAGTGGTGGACAATGAGGGCAAGGTGCTGGAGGGCGCCACCTCCGGCAATCTGGTGCTGACCGACAGCTGGCCCGGTCAGATGCGCACGGTCTATGGCGACCACGACCGCTTCATCCAGACCTATTTCACCCACTACAAAGGCAAGTATTTCACGGGGGATGGCTGCCGGCGCGACGAAGACGGCTATTACTGGATCACCGGACGTGTGGACGACGTGATCAACGTGTCCGGCCACCGCATGGGCACCGCGGAAGTGGAATCCGCCCTGGTGGCCCACGACAAAGTGGCCGAGAGCGCCGTGGTGGGGTTTCCCCACGACATTAAGGGCCAAGGCATCTATGCCTATGTGACGCTGAACGCCGGCGAACCGTCGTCGGAAGATCTGCGTAAGGAGCTTGTGCAATGGGTGCGCAAGGAAATCGGCCCCATCGCCACGCCGGATCACATCCAGTTTGCACCCGGCCTGCCCAAGACACGGTCCGGCAAAATCATGCGCCGCATCTTACGCAAGATTGCGGAGAACGAGTTCGGCAATCTGGGCGACACCAGCACGCTGGCCGACCCCAGCGTGGTCGACGATCTGGTCGAGAACCGGCAGAACAAGTAAACCCTGGGTTTCAGGCCACTTTTGGCCCTGGTGTCCGTTTCTGATAAGATGTTTCTATGACAAGTGAAATCAGCACACGGAAGCTTAACAGCGCTGCTATTCCCGATGAAGCCTTTGACCAGCTTTCATCGGAGGAAAAGCGTGCTTGGCTTCAACGATACTTGGCTGAGGGCCAACACCAGATTTCCTCGTCCCAATCTACAACATTGTCGTCGGACAACGATATCGAAGCCCTGTTTAAAGCGATTCGAGATGAAGCTCATGAAAGAGCTGGTTCTATCCGATCGCGCAAGAAGTGAGCTGGTCGACATCTACCTTTATACGCTCGACACGTTTGGGCTCGACCAAGCGGATTCCTATGCGGAACAGATACAGAGCGCTCTAAAGCTAATTCGGCGCTTCCCTGAATTGGGACGCCCCAAAGACCACTTGAGGCCAGGACTGAGGCTTTATTCGGTCGGCCGGCATCAGATCCTTTACACGGTCACTGATCGCATAGAGGTTGAGGGAATTCCCCACGACAGTAGAGACCTCGATGCTTATGTCTGATCGACAAAGCTGCTTTCGGAATCGCAACCGCCTGCCAACTTCAAAAGTCGCTAATGATGCCTTTGCGTTCCCAGTCGCCATAGCGGGTGGGTTCGGCGCCCTCGCGGCCGCCGAGTTCCTTCGGCATTTTGGTCTTCGCCGCCTCGGCGTCTGCTTTCTTACGCCGTTCTTCGGCTTCCGCCAGCGCCCGTTTGGCGGCCTCGGGCAGGTCTTTCTTTGTGGTCATCACGTGACTTGAGTCTGTTTTTTCCCGCAATTTCAGGGACTTGGCCTCGCTTGAAGACCGGGTTTTCACCCTTACATTATATGGATACGCTCGGCCAAAAAGCCAGGCCTTGGAT
>JANQMY010000324.1 GCA_028279895.1 Alphaproteobacteria bacterium | reverse complement strand
GATGAGGAAAACAAACAAAAACCTCATGGTGAGGAGGCGCGATAGCGCCGTCTCGAACCATGGGTTCCCAAGACCATGACTTTTTCAGCAGCCTGCTAGGCCTTTGCATTGTCGAAGCTGAGCGCATGGGTGGCATCGGGCGCGTCGACCGTTTCATATCCCAGCGCCGTGAGGAACTTGGCGGAGGCTTTGCCGTCCGCCCGTAACCGGACTTCGTCGAAATGGGGCGCGGCGTCCTTGGTCAGTTCCTCGACCAATTCGCGGCCGACGCCGTGACGGCGATAAGCGGGCAAGACGTAAAAGTGACGAATGCGGCCGATGCGCTGATCGTCCGTCTGCGGATCTTGGGTGAGGCAGCCCAAGCCGATCAGCGTCGTGCCGTCATAGGCGCCGATCAGCCGCTCGCCCGGGTGGCCGAAGCCGTGGCGGCCGCTTTCCCAATGCTCTACCAGCCGGTCGAGGAAGGTGTAGCCTTCCTTCACGGCCACGGTGCGCAACGCGTCGATGGCCTGCACGTCGGGCCGCAGTGCCGCCAGGCGCAGCGCCGCCATCACGTCGCGGAACGGGTCGCCCTCGGCATCTTCGATGCTGCGATAGCTGGTGCGGTGGCGCGGTTCGTCCACCAAAACCATCATGATCGCTAAAGACACCAACTGCGCGCCGCTTGCCAGCAGGAAGATCACCGGGTGCGGCACCACGAGGGTCAGCAGGCCGCCGATCAACGGGGCGCCCGCGAACATCAGCGAGTTGGCCGTATTGGCAATGGCAATCCGCATGGGCCGGTCTTCCTGGTCGCCGAACTCCAGAATGAGGTTGATCGAGCCGATCTGATAGCCGCCCATGCCCGCGCCCAGGGCTGCGAACACCGCGATCATCCACCAGGTGGAGTCGGGCACCGCCATCAAGGCAAGGGTCGCGGCAACCCACATCCCCACCGAGGTGACGAACACCAGCCGGTTGCCGGTGCGGTCGGCCATCAGGCCCCACAGCAAATCGCTGATGGTGGCCGCCAGCAGGAAAGCCATCGACAAAATGCCCACCGTCTCGCCGGTGAGGCCAATGCGGTCGCCCGCATAGAGCACGTAATAGGGCACGGCCATCATGCCGACGGCCGCGACGGACCGGGCCAGGACGAAGGCGGAATAGGCTTTGTCGGCGCGCAGCAGGGCGGGCATTTCGCGCATGCGGTCGCGAAAGCCGGACGAGGCCCGCACCGGCACATCCGTCGGTTCACGGACGAAAATCAGCGTGGCCATGCCCAACATGGTCAGCGTGAAGGCAACCAGAAAGGTCACCGCATAGCCGTTGCCCCAGGTGTTCGCTTCAATGAAATAGGTGCCGCCGGTGAACGCCACGCCGGCGGCCACCAGGCCGGCGGTCGCGTTGCGGAAGCCCGTCAGGCCGCCGCGTACCTCCACGGGGATGATCTTGCCCAGGAGGGTTTGAAACGTCACCCCCTGCATGCCGATGAACAGGCCGAACAGGAACAGAGCGAGCAGGGTGACGGCCAGCGCCGCGCTGCCGGTCAGGAACAGGCCCGCCAGCGCGATCACCAGGATCTGCGAGCGCATCAGGCCGCCGGCCAGGAACAGGATCGGCAGCACGCGCCGGCGGCTTTCCAAAAATGTGCCGCCCGGCATGGACGACAGGGACGAGCCCAAATGCTGAGCCGCCAGGGCCAGCCCCACCACCAGCTCCGAGCCCGACAGCACGTAAATGTAGGCGGGCACGAAGGTGGGCGCCATGATCAGCCGGAAGCCGGTCTGCCCCAACAGGCCATGCGCCAGCATCGCCAGGTAATTGCCCCGGAGATAACGATGCTGTTCGGACAGAGAGGTGTCCGATGTGCCGTTGTTCGTGCTCATGCAGCCGCGGTTCCGTCGGGCCGGCCGGGAATTTTGTCTCATTTATGAGAAGGCGCGCCAAAGCCAGCGGCGCCGCAGGTCGGCCCAATTTTCGATCAGATGGTCGATCGAGTGTTCAATGCAGTGTCGGGGCAGTGTCGGAGGTGACAGCGGCGGTGGCGCCGCCGCAATGGCCCCAAATGTCCTTAGGTCATAGCGAACGCGGGCGATTCGCGCAACTCGCGGTCAAAGGCGGGCTTTGCGGTCTTCCGGAAAAACGCCGAGGGGGTGAGATTGGTGCGTGCCTAGGGCGCGTGATCCGGATGGGCAATTTGCAGCAATGCCTCGGCCCGTTCGTCGATCGCGTCCGATGTAATCTGGTTGCGCGCCCGCTTGTCGAGCTGCAGCGACAACATGCTTTCCATACTCGCGCAGCGGCCTTCCCAAAAGGCGGTGCGTTCTTGCTCGGCGGCGCCGTCGGAGGTGATCGCCGCCAAATGCTGCTTGATCCAGCTTGGACCGGTTTCGGTCAGCTCTTGTTTGATGTCGGCGCGCAGATTGGGGTCGCCAATGACCCGGCCCGCCGCTTCCGCCAGCAGCAAAAGATGCGTTTCTAGATAGGCGCTGCGCTGCTTGTAGAGCTCAGCCTCGTCCGCCGTGCCGCTTTGTCCGTGCAGCTTGGCTTGGGCCGCGCGAAAAGCGCCGCATTGGGTGAGATCCGACATGGACGTGCTGATAAAAGATTTCCGCCCCTCCGCGTCGAAGGTGATGGTACGCACACGGATGAGATCTTCATTGATGTCGACCACTTCCGACCGGATCAATTCGCTGGTGGCCCGGTCGACAGCTTCACGCCGCTCTTCTTCGGTCACGTCATGCGCATACGCCATCCCGCTCAGCAGCAAGCCGGCCAATACGCCAACAAATGGTCTCATGTGAAGCGGTTCCTCCCGAAGATACTCTCCCACGAACGCCGCACCCTGTAAATGCGTCGTGAAAATTGAACGGCCGGCCTGCGCACGGTCTAGCAGGCTGCTGAAAAAGTCTTTTTCATCCTTCGAGACGGGCCTGTCGACCCTCCTCAGGATGGAGACCTTTGCACGAAAGGGTAGTTTTTGTTGAGATTGATTGACTGATTCTTTTGTTGGAGCGGTTTGATGGCAGAGAAGAAGATGGGTCAATTGAG
>JANQMY010000321.1 GCA_028279895.1 Alphaproteobacteria bacterium | reverse complement strand
AACCATGTACTTTGGCAATGGTCGGTTTTGAGCCACGCCACAGCCCCATGAAGGTTTGGATGTAACTTGTGTATTGATTGGTGACGCCCATGACATCTAGGCCGGGGTCATAATTCTCTTCTTTGATCGACTCATAGTGTTCAAGCCCATCCGAAAAATCGAAGCCGCTGCAGAAACTGTTGCCGGCGCCTTCAAGGATGATCACTTTGATGTCTTCATCCTGATTGGCTTGGCGCAATCCGTCGTTGAGGCCTTGAATGACCTCGTACCGCAATGTGTTGTATTTTTCGGGTCGGTTGAGGGTGATTGTGGCAATGGCACCGTTCTTTGCATACGTCACTAAGTCTTCGGGCATTCTAGGCGTTTCCTTTCTTGTCGATGTGTTCGTCGATGATGCGGTTGAAGGTGTCGAGCGCCGCTCCGCAAGCCTTGCTTCAGATCCGATAACTCGTCCAAAAACGTGCGTTTCGTGGCGCGATCCATTCGCGATCTCCTTTTTCCCCTTACCGATTGGTAAGGTGAGAGTGCTTACCAATCGGTAAGTTGTCAAGAAGAAATTGACGGCGTTTTGTTTGACTGTCGTTTCAAAACAAAATAGGCACTCTACCAAGTGGTAAGTAGAGAGGCCCAGATGAGCATCGACACGCGAGACCAGCTTTTGCGGGAAGCCACCCGGCTTTTTGCAGCCAAAGGGTTCTACGGCACCAGCATTGCCAATGTGGCGGATGCGTTGGGGCTCACCAAACAGGCGCTGCTTCATCACTTCGGGACGAAAGAAAAGCTTTATGGCGAGGTACTGCAGCTGCTCTCCTCACAAATGGTGAGCGACATCATGGCAGCGCGGGGGGATCCCGATGATCCCGACAGTCAGCTTGAAAATGCCCTCATGGAGATGTGCCGCAATGGACTCAAAGATCCCGAACGCACACAGCTCATCATGCGCGAGCTGCTCGACAATAAGCAGCGTGCGGAACACGCCGGCATTTGGTATCTCAAGCCGTTTCTCGAAGGACTCATCGCTCTTGTAAAAAAGGTACCTGGACACGAGGACAAGTCGGACATGCAGGCATTGGCGCTTGTCTATCAATTGCTCGGCGCGGCGAACTATTTCCTCGTTTCCGAACCGACCCTACGTCAGATGTTCGGCAAAGCTCAGTATGGGGAAGTGAAAGATCTATATCTAAGTGAATTTAAGGCTTTGATCCGGGCGCGCTTATCTCGACCCGCTTGATGTCTGTGGGTCATTTGCGTATGGCGCTACGATGCCTTCACGCCGCTCTTTCGTGCGACAGGCTGCCGATTGGACTTATCCTCACAGAGCGTTATGGTGACGACGCCACTTTGTTACGCTTGGCCGCGCAGACTAAGCAGGCCTGTCCGTGGACGGAGAAAGTGCCACCGGTCGTTTCCCAGATTGTGGAGGTTGTCCAATGAGTTTGCAGCGCATTGCATCAAACGCCGAGCTTGGCGAAATTCTGCAGGCCTTGGAGGGGGATGGTGGCGTCATTGTCGAAGGGATCTTCCCGGCGGAAACGATTGCCACCATGCGGGAGGCGATCGTGGCGGCGGCCCCAGATTTTGCGCCTGGCGGCGCCACGCAGGGCTTGGGACAGGATGGCAAAGTGTTTGTAGGTGCCAACACGGTCCGTTTTTCGTCGCTTGGCAAGATCAGCCCCGCCTTTTTCGATATGTTGGACAATCCCGTATATGCGGCGATCGCCGATGCGGTACTACTGCCAAATTGCGGATCGTACTGGGTCAATACGGGGCAGGCGATGCTGATCGGTCCCGGGTCGCAAGCGCAAATGCTCCACCGGGATTGCGACAACTGGTTTCCCGTGATTGGGCCGCTTTGGCCGCATGCACCTGAAGTAACCGTGAGTGCCATGATTGCCTTGGATGCGGTAACGGACGAGTTGGGGGCGACGCGTGTCATCCCAGGCAGTCACAAGTGGCAAGATCATGCAGATGTGGGGTCTCTGGAGCAAACGGTGCCGGCGGAGTTAATGCCGGGCGATGCGCTGGTCTATTCGGGCAAAGTCGTGCATGGCGGCGGCGCCAATCAGACAACGGACAAATGGCGCCGCGCCATGCATTTGAGTTTCGTTGCCGGTTGGTTGACACCGGAGGAATCGTCGCCGCTGGATTATTCCGACGAGGAATTGGCGGGCAGGTCGCCGCGGGTGCAGCGCTTGCTGGGCCATCGCTCTTACGATCCCCGGCCCCACATTGGTGGGGGGCTGTGGTTGCGCCACGTCAACAAGATTGAGGACCAATTGGGCGTCAACTAGGGCATGATCATTTTTTACGGAAACATGATCATGCCTACGATTCTCGCTTGGTCGCGCGGTTAACCGGATTCCATTTCACCGTCCGCCGCTCTAAGCTGTTGGATCGTCGGACAACCGCACCAATTGCTTACCCACATTCTTGCCGGTGAAAATGCGGTCGAGTGCGTCGAGCGCATTCTCAATACCGTTGACCACGTCTACATCCCATTTGAGCTTGCCTTCCATGACCCACTGACCCATTTCGGCCTGCGCTTCCGGGAAGCGCCCGAGGAAGTCCGTGATGATAAAGCCCTGCACGATCGCCCGTTTCATAAGGATGTTGCGGAACATTTTCGGGCCGGTCCAATCGTCGGCGGCGTTGTAGGTAGAGATCATGCCGCACAGCGACACGCGGGCGTTCAAGTTTAAGAGCGTGAACACATCGTCCATGATGTCGCCGCCCACATTTTCGAAATCCACATCGATCCCGTTCGGGCAGGCCGCGCGCAGATCCTCCAACACATTGCCCTTTTTGTAGTCAACGCACGCATCGAAGCCGAACTTGTCGACAACGTGCTGGCATTTCTCAGGGCCGCCGGCGATTCCCACAACGCGGCACCCTTTGATCTTTGCGATTTGCCCGACGATGGAACCGACGGCACCGGCGGCGGCCGACACCACAACCGTTTCGCCTTCCTTTGGTTTGCCCACATCGAGCAGACCGAAATAGGCAGTCATGCCGGTGGCACCCAACACGCTCATAAAGGCGGTCAACGGAAGCCCCGTATCCGCCGGCAGCTTGCCCGCGCCCGGCAGGATGGAATAGGTCTCCCATTGCATGCCGCCGATTACAAAATCTCCGGGAGCGAAGCCGGAATTTTTCGAAGCTTCGACAATGCCGCACGTGCCGCCGCGCATCACATCTCCGATACCCACGGGCTCCATATATTGGTCGATGTCGCTCATCCAAATGCGGTTGGTGGGGTCCACGGAAAGGTAGATATTCCGTACCAGGATTTCTCCGTCTTTCAGGTCGGGAATGGGGCTTTCCACCAATTCTAAATCGTCTTTGCCAATGTCGCCGACGGGACGTTTCTTGAGGCGCCATTGGCGGTTCATCGTGGACATGGTGGTGCTCTCCTGTGCATTTCCGTTCGAAAACAGTCTTCTTAGAAATTTCATGGACTCATCCCCCCGAATAGCGTTGAGTAACAAAAACGGCGTTGCCTTGAGCCCGCCGGAACAAGACCCCATTCTTTAAGGCGAGACAACCCCAACCCAACTCAAACGGAGGAAATCCCATGGCCGCAGGCGAGGTAATCCTGCCCAAATCGGGCGAAGCGATGTACAACAACTTTCATTTTGCTCCGGCCATCCGGCACGGCGACCGCCTTTTTGCATCCGGCCAGATCGGTATCGGCCCCGATGGCAATGCACCGGCAGACCCGGAAGCCCAGTTCGACTTGGCGTTCCAGGCGGTCGAAGCAGTGCTCGCAGAAGCCGGTAGTTCCATGGACAATGTCATCGAAATGACGACCTACCATGTGGGCCTGCAGGAACATATGGGCACCTTTATGAAAGTGAAGGACAAGTACGTGAAAGAGCCGTATCCGGCCTGGACAGCCATCGGCATTACCGAATTGGCCGTCCCCGGCGGTCTGGTGGAAATTCGCGTCATTGCCGCAAATTAGCGTTAAATCCCGCTGACGTCGTTGTGATCGGCGGCCTTTGGTAGATCTTGACCATTGCTGCTATATCGTAGCCAGTCCGGTGTTCCGATTTGGCAGGCTAATGGTACACAACCGATTGAAATCGTTGGTGTTTGCAGTGGCAGCTCTTGTCCTGACAGGAGCTGCGACCCTGTCCCACGCAAATCCGGTTTCCACGCCTAATGTGAGGGCCTGGCTCGTCAGCGAGTTGGAGGCGGTGCCGGCCGGCGAAACGTTTTGGGTGGCGCTGCGTCAGGAAATCAACGACGGTTGGCATACCTATTGGAAGAACCCGGGCGACTCGGGCGAGCCGACCAGTATCGACTGGGAACTGCCCGACGGGTTTACCGCTGGCGACATCGTGTGGCCTGCGCCGAAGCGCAAGCCTTTCGCAGATCTTGTGAATTTCGGTTATGGCGGTGACTTGTATTTGCTGGTGCCGATCGCGGCGCCGGCGGGGTTGCCGGCCGGGACGCCCGTCACGTTGACCGCCAAAGCCAGCTGGCTGGTGTGCAGCGATATCTGCATTCCGGAAGAAGCAACACTGACGCTTACCCTTGATGTGGCAAACGGGACGCCGGCTCCCAATCAATTGTGGCAGCGCGCCTTCACTGAAACCCGTCAGAACCTGCCGATCCCCTCGCCATGGCCGGCCAGCTTCGGTCAAAGCGCGGACACGGTGGCCCTGCAAATCGAGACCGGCGCGGCTGACCTGTCGGACATCCGCAATATCGAAGTGTTTTCACACCTCGAAGGCGCACTGCGGAATGCGGCCGAGGTGACTTATCGCGATACGGATGGCCGGCTGACCATTCAAATGACGCCCGGCAATCGGGCGGACCAGATTGGCGATGCCTTTGAAGGGCTGGTGGTCATTGAAGAAGCGCTGGAGGATACCCTTGTCCGCCGCGCGTTCGAGATTTCCGCGCCCCGTGTGCCCTACGCCGAGGTGAGCGGGGGCGCCGGCATGTTCAGCATCGATATTCCGTTGTGGCAGGCTTTGCTGTTCGCTTTTGTGGGCGGACTTATTCTCAACCTGATGCCCTGCGTGTTGCCGGTCCTGTCCATCAAGGCGCTTCATGTGGTGGAGCAGGCGCGGGAAGCGCCGTCGATTGCCCGCGGCCATGGTGTGGCATACACCGCGGGCGTGTTAGTGAGCTTCTTGATCATTGGGGGCGCGTTGATCAGTCTGCGGGCCGCTGGCGAGCAAATCGGCTGGGGCTTCCAGTTGCAATCGCCGGTGATCGTTACCTTGTTGGCTTACCTGATGTTTGCCGTCGGCCTTAACCTTGCCAACGTCTTTACGTTCGGCAACTCGTTGATGAGCATCGGCAGCGGTCTTGCGCGCGGCTCCGGCCTGTCTAACTCGTTCTTTACCGGAGTGCTTGCCACCGTGGTGGCGACGCCGTGCACGGCCCCTTTTATGGGGACTGCGTTGGGGGTGGCGCTCACGCAACCGCCGGCCCTCTCGCTCGGGATCTTTTTAGCCTTGGGCTTCGGCCTCGCCGCGCCTTACTTGGCGCTCAGTTTCAGCCCCACTTTGTTGCGGATGATGCCGAAGCCGGGCGCTTGGATGGAGCGTTTCAAGCAATTGCTGGCCTTCCCCATGTTCGCCACCGCCATCTGGCTTTTGTGGGTTTTGTCGAGCCAAGTGGGCAGCGACGTGGTCATTCTGGTCTTAGTGGGGGCGGCCCTCCTGGCCTTTGCGGCCTGGGCGTTTGAAAGCAGCAAAATGGCAACCGGTGTTTGGCTGTTTACCGGCCGGACACTTGCTCTCTTGGCGCTTGTCGGCG
>JANQMY010000289.1 GCA_028279895.1 Alphaproteobacteria bacterium | reverse complement strand
CGGTCGGTGAGATAGAGATAGCCGTCTTCATCTACATAGCCCACATCGCCCAGCGTGGTCCACGAGGCATGATTGGGATGGCGCGAGTCCAGCGTTTTCTCCGGCGCGTTGTGGTACTCAAAGGTGATGAGTTCCTGCTCGAAAAAGATCGTGCCGGCCTCGCCCGTCGGCAGCTCGTTCCCTTCTTCGTCGCAGATGTGAATGATCGCATTACGCGGTTGTCCCACGGAGCCAGGATGCGCAAGCCATTCTTCGCTGGTGATCGTGGTCGACCCGTTGGATTCCGTGCCGGCATAGTACTCTCGGATGATCGGTCCCCACCAGTCGATCATTTGGCGTTTCACTTCCACCGGACAGGGGGCCGCCGCGTGGATCGCCACCCGATGGCTGGAAAGGTCGTAGCCCTGCCGCGACTCTTCCGGTTCTTTCAGCATCCGGATGAACATGGTCGGCACCCACTGGCTGTGGGTGACTTTATGCTTCTCGATGAGCGCCAAGCTTTCGATGGGATCGAACTTTTCCATCATGATCACGGTGCCGCCTAGCCCTTGCGTGCCCATGGTGTAGGCCAAGGGCGCGGCGTGATAGAGCGGCGCCGGCGACAGGTAGACCGAGTTCTCGTCGAATTGGTAGACGCTCGCCAGAACTTCGCGCAGCCGGTCGTCCTCGAAGATTTTGCAATCCATCAGCGGGCGTTTGATGCCCTTGGGCCGGCCGGTGGTACCCGAACTGTAGAGCATGGTGTCGCCGCGCCATTCTTCCGCGAGACTTTCGGCGCTGTGGGCGGCAATTGTGTCTTCGTAAGACGCATAGCCGTCAATCGTGCCGCGCATCATCAGGCGGTGCGGACAATTCGGAATCAATGGCGGCAGATCCTTCGCCACGTCCTGCCGCCGGAACGATGTGATGAGCGCCTTGGCCTCGCAATCATTGACGATATAGGCCGCTTCCTCGTCGGTGAGGTACCGGTTGATGGCGGTGATATAGAGGCCGGAGCGCATGGCCGCCCATAGGCACTCGAAGAACCGCACATCGTTTTCGATGAACAGCGCAATGTGATCGCCCCGGCGCAGGCCCTCCGCATACAGATAGTGCGCAAGCCGGTTCGACCGTTCGTCGAGTTCTTTATAGGTGACCGTTTCGCCCGTGCCCGCATTGATCACGGCGGGCTTGTCGGGAAAGTCTTTCGCGTGAATGCCTGGATACATGATGAGATCGCACCTTGCCGGCCCACTCCACCGTCCCATCCACCCCCAGGGTACCCTTATCGGGTGGATGGGACGGGGAAGTGGGCGGTCAAGCCCCTAAATCAATCCAAATCTTGCCCGTCCATACCCGCATTCTTACGGGCTTTGGACATCATCTCCTGCACGATGGGGCCGAGCTTGGTGGGATCTTGTTCGTGATCGTGGGTAGGACCGCGATGCCAGCTTTCGGCAACGGCCAGCAATCCGCCGCCCGCTTCAAAGACGCGGCCGGAAATGTCCTTGGATTCTTCCGAGGCCAACCACGTCACGATCGGCGCTACCCGGTCCGGTGCCCGCTGGGCTTTGTCGTCTTCGGAATATTCCCGCAAATCGTCCGTCAGCCGCGTATAGGCGATGGGCGCGATCGCGTTCACCGTGATGCCATAGCGCCGCAATTCCCGCGCGGCGATGATGCTGAAGGAGGCAATGCCCGATTTGGCCGCGCCATAATTGGTTTGGCCCGGATTGCCGTAAATGCCCGACACGGAAGATGTGTTGATGATGCGCGCATCCACCGCTTGGCCTTCTTTCACCAGGGCACGCCAATGGGCCGCCGCATGGTGAGACGGCGCGAAGGTGCCCTTCAGATGCACCTTGATCACCGCGTCCCATTCGTCTTCGGTCATGTTGACCAGCATGCGGTCACGCAAAATGCCCGCATTGTTGACCAACACATCGATCTTGCCGAATTCGGAGACGGCCTGGTCGATCATCGCTTTGGACTGGTCCCAATCGCTGACATCGGCGCCGTTGGCCACCGCTTCGCCGCCCGCGGCCTTAATGTCCTCGACCACTTGCTGGGCGGGCGTTAGATCCGCGCCGCCGCCGGCCCGGTCTCCGCCAAGATCGTTGACCACCACCTTAGCGCCATGTTCCGCCAGCATCTTGGCATAGGCCGCTCCGATACCGCGCCCTGCCCCGGTCACCACGGCGACCCTTCCTTCGCATAGTCTTGCCATCGCGTTTCTCCAAATGTGAGTGTGTTCTAATATTTTACGAGCGTTTTACACGTTGCGGTCGCTGCCCGTCCATCTAAACTCGGGCGCCACCACAGGAAAAACCGAAGGAGACGTCATGAGCGAACTAGTCATTCGAGAAGACCGGGATGGGCTGTGCACCCTCACCCTGAACCGGCCCGACAAGCTGAACGCGCTGAACGTTCCCCTCTTCCAAGAGCTGCGCGCCCACGTGGATTCACTGGCCAATGAAACCGAAACCATCGGTGCCGTGGTGCTGCGCGGCGCAGGCAAGGCGTTTTCCGCCGGTCACGACTTGAAGGACATTGCCGCAGGGGAACACCCGCCTTACGAAGGCTATCAGGCCGAGACGATCGAGAAACTGGCCACCCTGCCCCAATCCGTCATTACGGCAGTGCACAACCATTGCTACACAGGCGCCCTGGAACTGGCGCTGGCGGGCGACCTTATCATCGCCTCCTATGCGGCGCGGTTTGCCGACACCCATACGAAGTGGGGCCTCACCCCGGTCTGGGGCATGAGCCAGCGCCTGCCGCGGCGTGTCGGCGTCGCCAAAGCGAAGGAAATGATGTTCACCTCCCGCTTCTATTCTGGCGCCGAAGCGCTGGAAATGGGGCTGGTGAACTTTTGCGTCCGCGACGACCGCTTCGACGACGAAGTCGAGAAGCTGGCCCGGGAAATCCTGGCGAATTCCTGGTTCTCGAACCGGGCGGTCAAAATGCTGGTGGATGAAAGCGACGGCATGCATTTGCCCGACGGCCTGCGCTATGAAATCGACAAGAAAGTCGGCCGCGCGCCTGATATGGCGGAACGGGTGGCTTCTTTTGGTAGAAAGTGAACTCTTCGCATATGTGATGATTTCCGGGGCCACCGGCTCGGCATGATATTCTGTACGCGTGAGAACAGGTCTGAACCGCCCGCTCCCCCTCCCAAGCCACCCACAGGGTACCCTTATCGGGTGGCTTGGGAGGGGGAGCGGGTGGCCGGGATTTATTCATGCAAGACAACACATTCGATTACATCGTCGTGGGCGCAGGGTCGGCCGGTTGCGTGCTGGCCAACCGCCTGTCGGAAAACCCAAAACACCGTGTGTTGCTGATCGAGGCCGGCCCGAAAGACCGGAGCCCCTGGATTCACATTCCGGCCGGCTTTTCGCGTCTGTTCGTCAACCCGACATATAATTGGGGGTACATGTCGTCGCCGGAGCCGGGGCTCGACAACCGCCCCATCTATTCGCCCCGCGGTAAAACGCTCGGCGGCTCCAGCGCCATTAACGGCATGATGTATATCCGCGGCCATGCGGCGGATTACGACGGTTGGCGTCAAATGGGCAATGAGGGCTGGGCATACGCCGACGTGCTTCCCTATTTCATCAAATCGGAAGACAACAGCCGCGGCGCCGATGAATTTCACGGGTCGGGCGGCGAAATGGGGGTGAGCGATCAGGTCGAAGTGCACCGCATCTCACACAATTTTGTGAAAGCCGCCGTCAACAAAGGCCTTCCGGCAACGGATGATTTCAACGGCGCCAGTCAAGACGGCGCCGGCCTCACGCAGGTGACCGTTAAAAACGGCGTGCGTGAATCCACCGCGCGATCTTTCCTGCGGCCCGCAAAGAAACGATCCAACTTAGAAATTTGGACCGAGGTGCTGACCCGCAAAATCGTGCTGGATGGAAAAAAAGCCACGGGCGTGGAAATCAGCCGCGCAGGGCAAAACGAAACAGTACGTGCAACCAAAGAAGTCATCCTGTCGGCAGGCACCTACAATTCACCGCAACTGCTGCAACTCTCCGGGATCGGTGCGGGCGACCACCTTCAATCCCTGGGCATCCCCGTCGCTCATGACCTAAAGGGCGTCGGCGAAAACATGCATGACCATACTTATGTGAACATGGTGTATGAAACCACGCGCGGCCAATCCTCTAATGCGGATATCAAGGGCCTCGGCATTTTGGCGCATGTGTTCAAATACATCACGCAACGCAAAGGCCTGCTGACCATTCCGACCAGTCAAGCCTGCGCCTTTTTACGCGCACTACCAGGCGCCGACCGGCCTGACCTGCAGGTCGCCTTTCGTCCCGTGAGTTTTGAACTTGGTCCGAACGGGGCCAAGCTTTCCGATTATCCGGGCGTAACGGCTTCCTGTTGCCGCTTGCGCCCGCAGTCTCGCGGTCATGTGCGCATTACCTCGACCGATCCGCACACGGCGCCGGAGATCCTGCACAATTACTTGGTGGACCAAACCGATCAACAAGCCGCCCTGTTGGGTCTGCGCTGGATGCGGGAGGTTTTCGGCACGCCGCCGCTCAAGCAGCTATGCCGTCAAGAGATGTTGCCGGGCATCGACCGTCAGTCTGATGAGGAATTGTTGGTCCATGCGCGGGAAAACTCGAACCCGGTCTACCATCCGGTCGGATCGTGCAAGATGGGGCACGATGATATGGCGGTGGTGGACGATCAGTTGCGCGTGCACGGCATCGGCGGCTTACGCGTGATCGATGCGTCGATCATGCCGGTCATCAGTTCGGGCAATACCAACGGCCCGACCATCATGATCGCCGAAAAAGGCGCAGATTTGGTGAAAGCCGCGGCCTGAAACGTCGAAACCTTTCATCGGTCCGTCAACCACTCCAAACACCCCGCCTTTTCAAGGATGGGATCAAGGGCGGACTTATCCGCTAAGGCCGCATATTTCTCGCGGATCACGGAAAGCGACTTGGCGTGATATTTCTGCGGCTGCTGGGCATAGCTGTCCCCGTCCAGATCCACCGTGAAACTCTCCTGCCCGTCCATCAGCGCTTTGGCGTTCGCCACGCTCCACGGCAAGAAGAAATGCCCTACATCGTACAACAGCGGTTCCAGACCCTCCTTGAGCGTCTCCCAGCCTTCGAAGGGGCCTTCATCTTTGGGGTCGATCATGCGGAAGCACCAGTCGAGCACATTGGTGGCCCGCGCCCGGATAATGCCGCCGGCCGTCGGGTCGATGGACGCTTCGTAAATCTCCATGGCCAGGCCGAAATCTGCAAAAGAGGGGCGGTTGCCGAAAAGATACTTCCGCGTGGCCAGATGCGGTTCGAGAATATCCAGCACGCGCGCGAAATATTTCTCGATCAGCGGCGCGGTCTCGTCGCTTGAACCGACGAAATAGCGGCGGCCGACCATCCGCTCCCGGATCATATTGGCCATCTCCTCGACCGCTTGATAGGGCGCGTCGGGATTCATGGTGCGGGCCAGAACCACCGGCACCGCCGCCTGATCCGCCGCATAGCCCCAGCGATGATGAAACATGAGCTTGTTGCCCCATTCATCGCCATATTCCTCAATAAGCTGGCAGAGGAATTTGAGCGCCGGGTCCTCCGGATAGATGGACGGCGCCGGATGCTCCACCTCCAGCTTTTCGATGATGGGCGTGGAGTCCTGCATCGCCGTATCGTCGGGCAACACCACCAGCGGCACCAAGGGTAGCTTGGCGTATTTCTGGAATTCGTCCTGGTTCGCCAGCGTGCGCTGCTGCCACACATGGGGAATGTTTTTGTACCGGAAATAGGACCGCACCTTCACGGAATAAGGCGACATTTCCGATCCGATGATTTTGTAGGTGTTCGTCATGTTTCTCGCCTCTCCTTGTCCTTCGGCTGTCATCCCAGACGCATCGTAGCAACTTGATGGTACTGCGCAGTTCTAGGATCCATAACCATTATCGTTCGCATCACTGGTACATCGCATATAGATCCCGGCTCAAGATTGAGATGACGTGCTCTATTTTTTTCCCGAACTTCCGCAAACGATGATGCTTGTATTAAGTCTTTGATCTCACTTTTGACACGTTGAAAGTGCAGCCACCAACTGATGCGAGACATTAGGACACCAATCGAACAGAAAAGCAGTCCAGACATAGAAACCAGGATGACGACCGGAACCTCGATCCATTCATCACCCCAGGGAAATTGAGTCGTAAACCACAATCGGCCGTTCGCTGCCGCGATTGCTAAGACCGATAACGTTGCGGTAATTGTCCAGAATACTGCGCCTCCAAACCAAAGGCGCACAAATGCGTGAGTTTGAAATTCAAGGCTAAGATGTGTGCCGATATCCCCTGCTTTGTAACTTCCAACGACAGTGGGAGGCACGCTCGGGAGCACAAAAAAACTGCCTAACCCAGGAGCGGAGCCAAACTGCAGCTCAAAACGATCGTCTTCTACAAAACCTGAAAACAACCGAAATGGATCGAACACGCGTGACAGCCACATCACCGCATTCAAAGGTTTGCTGTTTGCCTCCGTTAGTCGACCTCGAATACTGGTAGGCCCCAATAGGCTTTCCGCCCGAAAGACCTTCCGTGGGCAGCAAAAGCGCCAAAACCTTTCCCAAGCACGAAGGATCAATTCGTCACCCTCCCCTAACCCCTCCCATTAAGGGAGGGGAACACCGCTGACCACGCGGCACCTGGATTCCTCCCCCCATGATGGGGGGAGGCCAGGAGGGGGTTGACAGAGGTCAAACCTAAATCTCCTCGCCGGCGGCTCTTGCCCGGTCGAGCTTGGTTTCCATATCGCGGTCCAGGAACCGCCACGCCAAAAACAAGAACACCACCGCGGCCAGCAGCATCACATGGGCCGACATGAGGCCATACCGCAATGCCTCGCCGCTTTCGAGACCGGTGGACGCCAAATAGTCGCTCACCTTGCCGATGGTGAACGGCCCCATGGCCAATCCCACAAAAGTCGACATAAAGATGATGAGCGCCACGGCGATCGCCCGCATGCGCGGCAGCACCAAATCCACAACCGCCGAATAAGACGGCCCCACCCACATGGGCGCAAGCGCGCTGAACAGGAAGGCGAGAAAGTAGGCGGCGACGATACTGTCCACCAGAACAAAGGCGATGCCCACGGGCAAGGCGGCACTGGCCGCAAAAATGCCCATCATGTGGCGCGCCCCGGAAAATCTCGTCTGCAGACGGTCGGCGATGACACCGCCCATGGTCACCCCGATCCAGCCGCCGATGGCAGACCCCAGGCCGATGAAAAGACCCACTTCGTCCGCATCGGCGCCATAGACCCGGATGATGTAGGGCACCGTCCAAAAGCCCAAGCCATAGGTGACGAAAGCGATCGACGGAAATCCGAGCACGGAGAAAATGAAAGTCTTCGACCCGAAGATCAGGCGGAACGTGGCCGGATCGCGCAACGCCAGAGACTGCGACCACGAAAACGCCCCGTAAATCCCGATGGTCAGCGCGATCCACTGGATGGGCTCGCCCACCCAGCGCGTCAACAGCACCGCCATCAGGCACAGCATGGCCAATACGGTAATGTTCAGCGCGAAGGCATCCCGGTCCGCCTTCGCCTGATAGAGGCCATAGAGCGTGAAGGGCGGCAATACGGCGATGAATTCGTTCAAGGTTTCCCGGAACGGGTGCGGATGAGGCGGCGTGATATGCCCTTCGCTTTGCCCGCGCTGCGGTTCCTTCAGGGTGCTGACCCAATAGGCGATCGCGATCCCCGGAAGACCCACAATCAGGAACGCGGCCTGCCAGCCTTTCAGTCCCAACGGCGCCAGGGACGGATCGGGCCACGCATTGTTCCAACCATCCAGCACCACGCCGCCGATGAACAATCCTATGCCGGACCCGATATAGATGCCGCTGGAATAGATCGACAGCACGGTGGCGCGCACTTTGGGCGAGAAGTAATCCGCCAGCAGACTATTGGCAGCCGGCGACGCACTCGCTTCGCCGATCCCGACGCCGAAGCGGAAGGTGGCCAGCATTGCGAAGTTCTTGGCAAAACCCGATGCCGCGGTCATGGCACTCCAAAAGGCGAGGCCGATGGCAATCAACCGGGTTCGATGCCATGTGTCCGCCAGCCGCCCCAATGGAATGCCGAATACAGCGTAGAACACGGCAAAGGCCGTGCCATACAAAAAGCCGATCTGCGCGTCGGTAATGCCCAGATCGGCTTTGATGTCTTCCGCCAGGATCGACAAGATTTGCCGATCGATAAAGTTGAATACATATACGATCACCAAGACGCCGAGGACGTATTTGGCGTAAGGGCCATCCACCTCCGTCGAAGGATCGGCCGCACGAGGCTGCGCCTCGGCGGACGGGTCACCCACCGTCATAAACTTCCCTTCCAGTTATCTCCTTATGACGGATGCTAGCACAGCAGCGGACAGGCGCCAGAAAAACTAAATGCAATGGGGAAACTAGACTTCCCGAAAGAGTTCGAGCTTGTCCTCGGCCGCCGGATTCTCGGTATCGGATTGCGGACGTTCCGCGGCAGCCTCTTGTCCCAATCTGTCCAAAAGCAACGTTAAATCGCCGAGCGCCGATTTGGGCAGAACGATCGTTTGGGTGTGCTCGACGATGGCGGCGTCACCTTCGGCAAGGCCGGTATTGGAAAAAAAGCGCAATTTAATATGTGCGCCGAAATCCAACACCTCGAATGCTCCGTCTGCGAAGTGCTCCTTACCACTCAATCCGTCGGCAAAGACGGCAATATCGCCGTTAGAGGTTTGATACTGACCTATTCTATCCATCGGTTGCCCACTCCAAGAGGCGTTTGGGCCGCCGTGTTTCGGCGGTTTCAATAGCGGAAAATGTATTGCGAATCTTGCTCGTGACCCCAAGGCAAGAGCGGGTGAAACTCATTAATTCATCCGTCCGCTTGGCACGCCCAACAGCAAGAGATGCCGACGGGTCCTTCGTTTCAAACAGAACGAAACACAGCGGATCGCCCCGGCGTATGAAAAGCCCCGCCGGCAACCGCGTGAATTCCATCGCAAAGGACAAGGGCCGGATCCAGGACCGAATGGGAAACCGGCCGCAGATCAACACCCCATGATCCGTATGCGGTTTTATGGTTTGCGGAATTTGCGTGAGGTAAACCGTGTCGTCGGACAAAAACAGATAGGGGATTTTGATTTGCAGGACCGGCTTGTCCGGCGCCCGCCAGTCTTGACGGTCATTGACGGTTAAGACTTTTCCCAGCTCGGCCTTGGACAAAGACGTCTTGGCGGGATTCATCTTAATGCGGACTTTGGAGCCATGCTGTTCGAGACGAAGGTCGATCGAATAGGGCGAACGGATGACCCAGGCACGGGCCTCGAAATCGTTCACGGCCGGACAGGCTTGCACCGCTTTCGGGGACAACGCTCCCGACCGGAACGACTTCAATGGCACCGGATCGAAAAACGCGTGACTGGATTCTTCTTCGAGAAGAAACCAGCCGATATTGACGGGATCGGTCATTCA
>JANQMY010000237.1 GCA_028279895.1 Alphaproteobacteria bacterium | reverse complement strand
AGGTCCAGAATCGTAGGCAGAGAACAACAGGATCTTGCCGTGAACCAATACCGATAGACGGAACAGGTTTCATCTTACCCTCTGAAATCCGCAGAACGTACGCATGAGCTGCAGGCTGCGGCGGTGAGCGAAGCGAACCGATTGGCACGGCGATCGCGGGAACCGTTTCTCCCCGTTCTGGCCAGGTCCTACCCCGTCTTCGTGCGATCGTCGTGACAAAGCAACTGTCTGCTCAATGCGATTGTTATGTGCCTCGTCGCCCAGTCGTGTTGTCTGGCGGGTCCAATATGCGAATTAGATATTCCTCCAACGCGCTTGCTTCGAAAAACCTGTCGTCGGGAACCGCCCAGGCTACTACGTGTGTCGGTACAGAACTCCAGACATGGTTTGAATAGGTTTGGCATTCCCGGTTCGGGCCATAACGGAAGTAGCTACTGAGCCGCGCGCCAATTGGGCTTAAGGATGCCTTTCCAACATAGAGCACTTCTATCGCGGAAAGAATCGCATACACGCCGCGGCGGTCGTTGTGCGGCCATGTTTCTGGCCAACCCGGACTGTCATTCTGATCTCGGGTTGGGTTTTTGTTCAGATCGTAGACCAAGCTGCGTTCGAAATTCAGATTGCCACAGCGATACTGTGACACGAACCGTTCAATTTCACTTGATAGGTCGTTGAGAGTCGGCATCCGACCTCTTATTCAACTCGGTCCTGGCAACCACCCTGGTGTATTACGTCGTGTGGTGGCACGGTGTGAACACACGAAACGGTCTGCCCCAATTTCGAGTGGCACCTATTCTGCATCCTCGAACGCTCTCTTGAGTCCCCGGCGCGTAACTTCGAACATGGTAACGAGATTGCGCCACGTCTTCCGTTTTCCGCTTTGTAGCGGCAACCGCCATACCTCCGTGTTCCCAAACGTTTTGACATCCGCCGTCGCTGTCTCTTGCGGAAACCACCCGGTCAATTCAGGTGGCAGCCGGTGAAGATGATCCCGGATGTCCCGTTCGCATATTAACTCGGATCGACCTGCAATAGCGCATAATCTGGCCGCCAAGTTGACCTTGCTTCCAATGTAGTCGAGTGGTTGCCCGGGAGTGAAAAAGCGAAAGGAAGGTCCGAAGGCGAGTCCGTAACCGACGCCAAGGTCGCTCCTGTCGTGCAGGAGGGAGTCCTGTATGACCTCCCGGAAGGTATCGTCAAACTGGAGGACCGCCAAGATCATTCCATGGAGCCGGTCGTAGAAGCCGTCTGGTCGTTCGTCATCGTATTCCGAGACTGCAAAGAAACCGTCGCCTAGGAACTTCACCACCCGTTGCTTGAGCTGTGACGACTTTCTGTGTCCAAAGACCTCGACGGCGACAGTGTACAGGACCTTTGTCAGGTGTTTGACTTCACTCTGGTGTTTGTGCGACCAGGCGGTGAAACCCCGAATGTCCGCGAATAGGTAGAAAGACGATGACTCGACGAAGTCTCTCAGCGCGACGCTTCGGATTGGCGTATTTCTCACCTTGGGTTTCATCCTTGAGAAATGCGGTTCGGCCGCCAAGTTTAGCTAACCGACGTCGCATTGTATCATTGCAGACCAGAAAAGAATAAACCCTCCGCCAAGGAAGGGACGCCTTCGCCCGCCGATCGTCTTCGCCGAGGTGGCTCCTTTAATCCGCACCGCTAGGCTACCTCACTTTGATCATTTCGGCGTGCATGTTTTGA
>JANQMY010000196.1 GCA_028279895.1 Alphaproteobacteria bacterium | reverse complement strand
GCCCAATCTGGTTATTGGGGAAAGATACTGGCCGCAACGCTCAATCGTCCCTTGCTTTACCGGGAAGGAGCGGAGAAAGGCCCCGCTTTCGGTGCCGCGCGGCTTGCGCGTCTGCGTCAGACGGGTGAACCGGTCGAACGGGTTTGCACCGCGCCAAAAGTCAAAACCGAGGTTCTGCCGGACCCGGAACGCGTCGACTTTATGGCGGCGCGGCGCCCCCGATTTACTGAATTGTATCAATCACTAAGACCGGCATTCGCCGCAAACGGCTGAAGCCATACCTGCAAGGGAGCAGAACATGTCCATCTTCTCAGATATTGACCCTATCGCCTATGAAGGTCCTGCGACGGATAACCCACTTGCTTTCCGTTACTACGATAAGAACGCAGAGGTCTTGGGAAAACGTATGGAAGACCATCTGCGTATGGCAGTGTGCTATTGGCACAGCTTCTGCTGGCCCGGATCCGACGTGTTCGGGGACGGAACATTTGGCCGCCCCTGGATGCGCGGCCCTATGGACCAGGAAGCGGCCGAAATGAAACTAGACGCAGCCTTCGACTTCTTCAGTCGCCTGGGAGCGCCATTCTTCTGTTTTCACGATGTAGATGTCATGGCTGACGCGATCACTATTCAAGAACACATCACCAATCTAGAGAAGATCGTCGACAAGATCGACGCAAAGATTGCGGCGACAGGAATCAGGCTGCTCTGGGGTACCGCCAATTTGTTCGGCCATCCTCGGTTTGCCGCCGGCGCCGCCACTAATCCGGACCCGGATGTTTTCGCATTCGCTGCGGCCCAGGTTCGCCACTGTTTGGAAGCTACCCACCGGCTGGGTGGCGCAAACTATGTGATGTGGGGCGGCCGCGAAGGATATGACACATTGCTGAACACGGACATGTCGCGAGAAATGGACCAATTGGGCCGTTTCTTGTCCCTCGTTGTCGATCATAAACACAAGATCGGGTTCACAGGAACCTTGCTCATAGAGCCGAAACCGCATGAGCCGACGAAACACCAATATGATCATGATGTGGCAACCGTTTATGGTTTCCTGAAACGGTACGGCCTTGAAAACGAGATCAAAGTAAATATTGAGGTCAATCATGCGACGCTGGCCGGCCACAGTTTCGAACATGAGCTTGCCGTCGCGATTGCCAATGGCGTGCTGGGGTCAATCGACATGAACCGGGGCGATCCACAAAATGGATGGGATACGGATCAATTTCCAAATAATATGGCTGAGACAACAATTGCCCTCTACCATATTCTGAAGGCCGGCGGTTTCGAAACGGGCGGATTTAACTTTGACGCAAAGCTTCGGCGCCAATCCATGGACGCAACGGACCTATTCCATGCCCATATTGGCGGCATGGACACTTTGGCCCGTGGCCTGCTCAACGCGGCCCGGATTATCGAAGATGGAACGCTCGACCGGTTTGTGGAGAGGCGGTACGAAGGATGGAGCGGGCCTCTAGGGCAAAACATTTTAGGTGGAGAGATCGGGCTGGGGGAGCTTTCGGATCTCGCACTTCAAAGCAATCTTGACCCTCAGCCGGTGTCCGGCCGCCAAGAGTTTCTCGAAAATCTCGTCAACCGCTTTGTATAAACAAAGCTATTCACATCGAATTGAGCGATGATCAGAAACCCGATCATTTCCGGTTTCTATCCGGATCCCAGCATATGCAAAGCGGGAAAAGACTATTTTCTGGTCACAAGCAGCTTCGAGTATTTTCCAGGTGTTCCGATTTTCCACAGCGTCGACATGATCAACTGGAAGCAGTACGGACATGTTTTGACGAGAAAGAAGCAGTTACCTTTAGAGAACTGTCCGCGCCCGTTGGGAATATTTGCGCCGACCATCCGCCACATCAATGGTCGATTCTACATGGTTACGACCAACATGTCATTGTCCCCCAAGAATGAATTTTACGGCAACTTTTATGTGTGGACAGACGATATTGAGGCCGGTTGGTCCGATCCGATTTGGGTAGATGTAGGGGGTATCGACCCTGATTTGTTTTGTGATGATGACGGCACGTTTTACTTTACCAGCGCGGACGGCAACTCATCGATTTTGCAAGCTGCCGTTGATATCGCATCGGGCCAGGTGTTGAGTGATGTCCAACAGATTACTCGGGGGACGGGCGGACGCCATGCCGAAGCCCCGCATATCTACAAAGTGGACTCCACTTACTATCTGATGCTTGCGGAGGGTGGAACGGAAGAAGGACACATGGTCACGATACTTCGCGGTTCGTCGCCCCGCGGTCCCTGGACCGAGTGCCGGGACAACCCGATATTGAGCCACCGCAGCAAACCCTCTCCGATTCGTGCCACCGGTCATGCGGATATGATTGAAGGGCCGAATGGGCAATGGTGGATGGTCTTTCTCGGCATTCGTCCGACTCCCGATCTGGAGGTCCACTATCTTGGCCGTGAAACATTTGTTGCGCCGGTGGATTGGGACGACGGTTGGCCGGTTGTCAATGGGGGTGATCCGGTTCCCCAGAACTTGACGATGGCAGATGCACCTAAGTCAACTCACATCTGGGGGAGCGAGAAAGATGAATTTGGTGAACAGACACTTGGCCTGAAGTGGAATTATCTGCGCAACCCGGATCACTGCCTGTATGACCTAACAACCCGACCCGGCTGGCTTGGACTAAAATGTGGGCCGGTAACCATTGACGAACCTCTTTCCCCCGCTTGGATCGGACAACGTTTGTGCCATTTCAATATGTATGCGGAGGTTCTTCTTGATTTCGATCCCTGCCGCGAGGGCGATACCGCCGGATTAACGGCCTATATGTGCGAAACCCATCATTATGATGTTTACATCACCCTCAGAAACGGAGATCGCATGTTAGGGGCACGCAGGCGGGTTGGGTCCATTTCGCGGGAGGAACAACACGCCGTCGCTATTGGCAAGGAGCCGACCCGCCTATTTGTCGAGGTCAAGGACCATTGGTTCGCCTTGGGTTTTCGGAGCGCCAATGGAGAAAAGCGAGTGCTTGCACGAGGCGAAGCCTCTCTCCTGTCGAAAGAGGTTGCAGGCGGCTTCACCGGCGTTTATCTCGCGATGTTCGCCCAAGGTACCGGTTCGGCGGACGCGGCAAGCACGGCTTGGTTTGACTATTTTGATTATCAGATCGTTTGACCAACATGCTGCGCGGAAAGCGCGCCTAGCCACATAAGAAAAAAAGAGGGGCAAGATTGCCCCTCTCTGAGTTATCCGAGCATCCCAAAAGAGATCCACGGGGAGGTACCCGCGACAGCTTTACAGATAGGTCAAACCTATCGTGAGTAAATGAATTGCACACCGAAGACCCGTTCGGACTGAAAAGTCGGAAACTGGGTGGTGCCGCCCGTGTCAAATGGTGTGTCCACGACATCGTTCACGAAATCCGCACCGTTGATGTTTCTTCCAAAGGCGAACAGAGAATATCTTCCGTCCTCTGATGTAAAACCGGCTTGGAAGTCGACAGTCACATAGTCGTCGATGAACAGCCTGGGATCTTGGTTCAGATTGGTGATGGTGCCCGTCCTGTACTGTAAGCCAACTCCGACAAACGGTGTGAAAGGGCCTGGTGAGGAGAGATGGTCGTACCGACCGCTGAAGTTCACTACGATGTCAGGCGAGTCGGGCAATTCCCCACCGGATACGTCTTGGAAATCACCCCCCGGAGGGAAGCCACCCGGAGAGGTGTCAACACACGGCGCGCCGGATCCCACCGGTCCAAAAGGCTGACCTGTAATACACGGCGCTCGATCGAATTCTTTGAATGTCGCATTCGTATAGGCCAACGAAGTGTTGAGCGATAAGCCGTCCGTCGGCTGAGCATTGACCTCCGCTTCAACGCCGAAGCTTTCTGCGACACCCGCATTTAGGGTAACAAAATCCCCCCCGGCGCCCGAAGGGTCTGGGATAAACGTTTCCGCTTGGAAATCCTTAACTTCCACATAAAAGCCCGTCACGTTGAATGTTGCCCGGCCGTTGAACCAACTCGACCGCAGTCCGGCTTCAATCTGGAACGGTTTTTCGGGGTTAACTACCGCCAGGTCTGTTCCGCCCGGTGTGGCAGGTTCCGTCGATAAGTCAAGGACAAAGCCGGCTGCCTTGTACCCCTTTGAAACGGTTGCGAAAACACTTGCATCTGGCGTGACATCGTAGAACAGGCCTGCACGATAGGTGACTGCAAGATCATCATCTTGTCCCGTAAGCGGGATCGGTGTTGCGGACTGCCCAAGAAAGGGGCCAACAACAACAAATGTGTCGGTGCTAAAACGAGGGTCAACAAATCCGGGATTGATCTGGTTGTTTATGAAGCCTTCAATGTCGGAGTAGATCCCGCGTACGCCGCCAATGACAGTCAATTTGTCGGTGAAATGATAATCGAACTGGCCGAACAATGCTCCATTAAACTCGCGAAAATCCGTTGCGCTATCGGTTCCGAGCGCGACTCCCGCAGGCGTCAATCCGACGGAATCAAAGAGCCCTAACTGCGTGGTGATCGGACGTTCCGCTTCCTGCCAAAAGAAAAACCCACCTATCACATATTCGAGCTTCTGATCTGACGGCGATGCCAGACGAACTTCCTGAGAAAACTGTTCTTGCTCGAAAATCGATGAGTTTACGGCTAGCAAAGGTAACGGCAACAAGTCAGCATCATTGTTATCAATCAGATCCCAATGCCGGTAGGCGCTGATCGACGTCAGCGTATGATCGCCAATGTCGACATCCGCCTGTAAGGAAGTACCCCAGATTTCCTGATCTTGGAAAAATGTGTTGTCCGAAGCAATCTTGAGATTGTTTTCGCTGGGGACAATGCCGAAGCCTGATGAAATAGGGCCCGTGATCTGACCGCCCAAAAAGCCCACCAACTGGCCATTGGAAAGAAACGAAAATGGACCAGCCGAGAAAGCGGCTTCGGAAAAAGAACGAACCGTTAATGCAAAATCGTCCGTTTCCTTATCGCTGTAATCGGCACTTAAAAGAAATGTTGCCGAAGCGTTTGGCCGATACTCCAATTTACCACGAAGGCCGAATTCATTCCGGTTATTCAGCTCATCCTGAGGGGCGCCAGGAAACACGTTTTCAACATGTCCATCACGGCGGTTGAAGTAACCGCTAATCCGAGCCAACAGTTTGTCTTCGACAATCGGTCCCGAGACGGCGCCATTTATTTTGACTTCGTCGAACGATCCGTAAGACGCGCCGAATTCAGCGCTAAACTCTTCGGTTGGTTTTTTGGTAACAACCGAAATCACACCCGCCGACGCATTTTTACCGAACAGCGTTCCCTGGGGTCCGCGCAAGACTTCGACACGTTCCACGTCGCTGAAGTCCGACAAGCCGGCGCCTTCTCGACCGATGACAACACCGTCAATGACCATCGCCACGCTGCTTTCGATACCATCAGAGAAAGCATTTGTGCCGATGCCGCGAATATTCGACCCCGCCGCGCGCGTATTGGCGCTTGTCTGGAAAGTAACTCCCGGCACTACATATTGGAGCTGCGAGAAATCTGTAATCTGCCGGACTTGAAGCACATCCCCGGATAGCGCCGTCACAGATATGGGAACCTCTTGAAGGTTTTGTTCGCGCTTTTGCGCCGTGATTACAATTTCGTCGAGCTGAGCAAACGCTGTCGACGTAAGCGCAGTTGTTCCCAGCAACCCCAACACGATTCTATGGCAAGCTACACTCATAAATGGTGATTTCATCAATCCCTCCCAGAATCACTTGTTTTCTCCGGCCGTGAAATTTTATCCACTCACTAACCTTATGGATAATAATTATACTATTGGATAATGAAAATGCCCGCAAGTTGGGCACAGCGGACCGAGCGGCACCGTGGCCAAAAAGCCACAAACCGTCGCAACAGGACGTGGACTAGGAAGAAAACTCTATGCGGGCGACACGGTTTGAGACATGGATCGCCTCAATTGGTTGGCTGGCAGCTTGTGCCCGCCAGCATGGTCCGACCTATCACCCCAATAAGTTCCAAACAGGTCAGAACCGAAAAAGCAAAACGCGTTGTTTTTAAGAGGCCGCTTGATGATCGAAAAACAAAGTCAGGATCGCATCGGCATGCGCGTCGATTGCCTTTTTCGAAAATGGATCGATACCGTGGATCCGCCTCACTTCCGGCGCCAGCATAAAGAATGTTTGGCAAACGGAAACAATTATGTAGATAAGAGAAACGTGAGAAACGTTCGGCCACAAACCCTCTCGCATGTGGCGCTTCAGGTTGGGCATCTCGGAGTCGTGACTGAGTTTGATAAATCGCGCGGCCCACTTAAGGCGCTCATCGTCTCGGACGGAGGCTTGCACCATAATCCGCGCATGTTCAGGGTGCTGTGCGCAATAGTGCACATAGCGGCGAATAAAGCTTTTGACTTTGTCCAGCTCGCTCAACCCCTCTTCCGATTGAGGGTCGACGGTCATTTCCTCGTCTAGGCGCGTGAAGAGAAACTCAACCGCAGCTTTCCAAAGGCTTTCTTTGTCTTCGAAATGGTACTTAATCAAAGCATGGTTTACACCGACCTTCGCTGCAATGTCTCGAATGCTTGCGCCTTCGAACCCTTTTTCCGCAAAAGTCTCAAGCGCTGCCTGCAGGATGTTGGCGCGCGTTGCTTGCTTTTGGCGCTCGCGCAGACCGACCGGGTCAAGCGAATCTGATGAACTTGCCATAAATATTTCCCCAATCCGGCCTCGTGGCATGAATGGCGCTCAATCTCCAAGTTGGATAATAGAGCGACGGGACAGTACTGCCAGGAAAAAAACCTATAGCCGCCTTTCGACTTCGCGGTCCGCTACTCCTCGGTGGTTGCGGGTGGGAATGCAGGCGCAGGCACGGTTCTCAACGGTTTGAAGGCTTCCGTCTTGGTCGTAACAATTTCGCGCAGTCGCTTGAGAACCTCGGGGTTTTCACGGGCAAGGCTATACTGTTCGGTGGCGTCCTCGGTCATGTCGAACAGCAGCCAGTACCCAAACTGGCCAAAGGGGAAATAAAAGTCACGATAATAGGTGTGCGTCGCTAGCTTCCAGTCTTGAGTTCGCACGCCCACAATGTCTTCGTTGTTAAACAACAAAAGATGATCGTGTGGGCTTTCATCCGATCCGGTTAAGACAGGCCAGATGTTTTTTCCGTCTAACGTTGGTGCGTTGGAAAGGTCGATCCGCGCCAATGTGGCAATGGTCGGAAGAATATCGATTCCCATCGCGATCGCTTCGGAACGCGTCCCTCTTTTGATCTGGCCAGACCAGTAAGCGATAAAAGGCACCCGATAGCCGCCTTCCCATGTGCTGCCTTTCCGGTCGCGCAATGGGCCGGAGCTACCTTCAAACCAAGGGCCGTTGTCGCTTGTGAAGACCACCAAGGTGTTTTCATCCTTGCCGAGACGCTTAAGCGCTTCAAGGATTTCACCGGTGCTCCAATCCAGTTCTTCCACTGTGTCGCCGTAGAGCCCCGCTTCGGATTTGCCATCGAATTGCTCCGAGGCAAACAGGGGAATGTGCGGAAAGGCATGCGCCAAATAGAGAAAGAAGGGTGTATCACCGCTTTCTTCGATAAAGCGAATCGACTCTTCCGTATATCGCTTCGTTAGCGTTGTTTGGTCGACCGGTTCTTCGACAACTTCAGTGCCGCGATAAAGGGCAAGTGGTGTCATGTCGTTACTGTAGGGAAGACCATAATACTCATTGAAACCGTGATTTGTGGGCCAGTGTGCTTCCTGGTGCCCCAAATGCCACTTACCCACCAGCGCCGTGCGATACCCGTGCACGCCGAGCATCTCGGCAATAGTCACCTCTTCGTCGGGCAGCCCTCGTGTATCATTGGGCATGATCACCTGATGTCCTAACCCCGTTCGAATGGGATAACGTCCCGTCAGCAAACCAGCTCGCGACGGTGTGCAAATGTTCGCCGCCGCGTAGAAGTTCGTTAGCACAGCCCCCTGTTTCGCCATGGAGTCGAGGTTTGGTGTGGCTATCTTGTTGGCCCCAAAGGCGCCGATATCGCCATACCCCAAATCATCCGTCAGTATAACGATAAAGTTTGGTGCCTCTCTCGACGTGGCAGCAGATGCGCCCTGGCATGCCATGACAAATACGGAAAAAGAAAGGCACGCGGTAAACGCGTGCCTCGCAAGTTTACGGAGATTGCCCATTCTAAGACCTAATTCTTACGCAAAAAAGGAAGGTGAGGGCAGTCTGGGGAGGAAGTAGTCGCCCTCACCCTATGACTAGTACCTAGCCCTCAAAGAAAAGCCGAAGCGGCGTTCTGCGTTGTAGTTCGGGAACTGTGCCACAGGTGCGCCGCCGAGCGCCGACAGGTTAACCAGAGACGTCGCGAAATTTTCGTCGAACAAATTCTTGACGAAAAAGCTCAGGGTGTACTGCCCATCATTCCCTTTAATCCCCAAGGATGTGTCAACAAGGTGATAACCATCTTGAACCAACCCCGGGTCCCCGGCTGTCGAGAAATTTGCTTCACTTCTGTAGAAATAGGACAAGTTGACGAAACCGTCGAACGGCAGGCTGTCCAAAGGAATTTGCTGATTAAGGTTCGATGTGATCGTCCAATCAGGAGAGTTTCCAATTTCCGCCCCGGAAAGGTCCTGCACATTGCCGATACATCCTTGGGCAACAGATTGGCCGGGGAAGCATGGGCCACCTACAAATTCGTCAAACACAGCATCGATATAGGCGCCGGCCAGGGAAACGGTTGTCGTGTCAAAAGGCCGACCAACAAACTCAAATTCCGCGCCTTTCGTTTCCGCGACGCCAGCATTGATGATGGCAAATGATAAAGAAACATTGTTGAACGCTTGGGCTTGGAAATCTCGAACTCGGGTGTAGAAGCCCGTCAGATTTGCCGTCAATCGGCCATCGAACCATGTGGAGCGAATGCCACCTTCGTAAGATGTTGGGATTTCCGGTTGAACCAACGTATTGGCAATAATCGAGTCCAAAGCATTGAAACCACCGCCCTTATAGCCACGTGATACGGTGAAATATGCCATCGCATCTTGCAGGACGTCGTATTGCAGTCCGGCACGCCAACTTACGGCAAAGTCGTCATTGTCATTCGCAACATTGACCAGACCAAGTGCCGCCGCTTGCGCGGGGTCCGTGCTCACGCCGGGACCGCAAAAGCAAAATACGTTTGGGCGGAAGAATTCGAGGTCGAGCTCCTCTCGGATCAGGCGGAGGCCACCAAGCAGACGAAAGTCATCCGTCACGGTGAAGGTGAGGTCTCCAAAGGCTGAGTAGTTCAACGTTTCGATAGCTGAATCCCGCAGGTTTGTGGACGCGACAAAGCCAAGGTCAATGATTTGATCCAAATTGTTCGACTGATATTGTTTGAAGAAATAAAGACCAGCCACATATTCGAAGCGGCCACCTGTGGGTGATGTGACACGAAGTTCCTGAGTAAACTGATCTTGTTGTCCATCGCCGACATTAGCGGTCAAAGCAGGGATCAATTCCTGTTCTTGTTGTAAATCGTACCCCCGATAAGCGGTGATTGAGGTTACCGTGTGGTCAGCAACGTCCCAATCCACCTGAGCGGAAACGCCCCAGGTCGCGAGATCTGCGAAAATGTTGCCAGGAATGCTCACGCGATCGTTAGTAATACCAGGCGTGATACCGGGGATTGCAGGACCCCCCTGGACAGCTGTGGCCACACAGCAATCCTCCTCACTGTCGGAATAATCCGCCGCAATGTTCACCGTGACGTTATCGGTCAGGCGAAGCTCCAGCTTGCCGCGGAAACCGGTTTCGTTCCGGTCGTTAAGTTCTCGACCGTCAAAGATGTTGTCGACCAATCCGTCTCGGTTGTTGTGATAGGCGCTTAAGCGAAAGAAGGCTTTATCGCTCGTGTCCAGCAGTGGGCCCGAGACAGCACCATTTGCTTTGATTTCGTTTTCTTCTGAATAGCCAAAACCAGCTTCTGCCGCGATTTGTTCGGTTGGGCCTTTTGTAACGATGTTCAACAAACCAGCGGAGGCGTTCTTGCCGAACAGTGTTCCTTGCGGCCCGCGCAAAACCTCGATGCGCTCAATATCAGCAAGGTCTGTCAGACCACCGATGGTGCGCCCGAGAACCACACCGTCCACAACAACAGCGACAGAGTCTTCCGTACCAACACCAAAGACCTGAGTACCGATTCCCCGCACCTGAAAGCCTTGTCCGTTCTGATTGTTGGCGTCGTTTAGGTCAAAACCTGGCGCCACAAAACGGAGTTCACTCACATCGTTAAAGTTACGCGAGTCTAAGAAGTCACCGTCAACGTCAAGAACAGAAATGGGAACCTCCTGAAGGCTCTGCTCCCGCTTCTGTGACGTGACGATGATCTCATCGATCTGGGCCGTCGCCGATGAAATCGGCATTAGCGAGCCGATCAATAGCGAGACACCGCATAGATAGCGGGCCTTCTGCCAATAATATTTGGTCTGCCGTTCTTGAGACATTACTTCCCCCTTCATTCTGGCGCCCGGTTGTTATTCACCAAATGGTTAAGCACCTTTTGGAAAACCCTAATCGCGAATTCATGAGGACGCAAGAAAATTCATCACTGATGAATAAAAAATAACAGATCTGGAAAATTGAGCTAAGTTGTTGAGGCCACGCCGCTCCAACAATAGGTTGGTGAGCGGTTAAGCCTTTCAGTCAGATCAAGTGGGTAGGGATGACAGAAACCATAGAACAAACCGGCTTCGGCAAAACCGCCAAAAGCGAACGCACGCGACAGCGCATCATTGATTCAGCGATTGAATGCCTCGCCACGCACGGCTACGCGGCCACGAACATGTCGATGGTCGCTAAGACCGCCGGCCTCACACGGGGGTCACTGCAATACTATTTCCCCGAAAAGCGCCAGCTTATGGTAACGGTCGCCAAAGAGATCCGTCAGGATCGGGCCGATAACCTCGAAGGCCGGATGGACCCCAAAAAGCCGCTTAAGGAGCGGCTCGACACGCTGGGGCATCACGGACGGAACGAGTTCGGAACCAATTTTCATATAGCGGCCATTGAGCTTCAAATGGCAACGCGCGGTGATCCCCAACTTAAGCAACTCCTCGGACCCGTCTTAGCCAAAGAATACCAAGACGCAGATGCCGCCTTTGTGGATTGGTTTCCAGACGTTGCCCTGTCAAAAGAAGAACTCGAAGCCTTTCGGACCATCACCTCCGCCATTCACCGGGGCATGGCGATAGAAATGCTGAACAGCGAAAACAAGCCCGTGGTAGATCTTGCGAACCGGCTGGTCCGCCAATTCCTGGACCAGTACTTCGTCGTGGCAACCAATCAGCCAAAAACCAAAAAGAAGAAACAGTAAACGGTCTACGATGAGCCCACTGGTGCTCTTGCGTTACGCCAAGCAATCGCCCGCACTAAACGGCTATGGAGCTTTTGATCTACTGGGTAAAACCAGATAAGCGTGATCCCACCAATGCCAATGACGGCGGGCAGCAAGGTCATAATCGCTTTGATGCCCAACAGAGCGCCTTCGGTCTGCACTGCATTGGCCTGATAACCCACACCGTCTAACAAAACCCCCAACAGACCCGCCGCAAATCCAAACGATACTTTCTGAGCAAACGAAACCAGACCAAAAACCAGTGACTCAGTGCGGACACCTGTTGTCCATTCACCATATTCCACCGTGTCCGGCAAAGTGGACCAAAAACACAAGGCGCCTGCTGCACTGCCGATGGCAGAAACCGCAAACAACACCGTAACAACGCCTGCCGACTCGTAAGGATTAAGGAAAATGGCGATGCTCACTGCAAGCGAGACGCAGCTCCCGGCGAGCCAGATATTACGCTTACTGGTATAGCGAGCAACTATCGCCCAGACCGGCACGCATAGCGCCGTCATTCCGGTTAAGACGGTCAAAGCTGTGCTAATCGATCCTTCCGCATCCAGATTATATTTGAAGTAATAGATCAGCGTTTTGCTGACCAGGACGCTTGCGGCCATGCCCAAGACAATCGCAAAAAAAACGATCAGGAAGGCGCGGTTTCGAATGAGAGCTGCAAATACATCACGAAGGGGCAGGCCGTTTTCTTTCCCCCGATTGGAAACGCTGTCTTCACTTTCCTGAGTAAACGCAAACAACAACAGGAATACGGGGATAGAAAGAACCGCATAAAACACTGCCACCCAGAAAAAGCCTCGCACAGGATCTCCCACGCCAAAATGTTCCACGAGGCGCAGGGTCATGAAGGCAACAAACATGCCTCCCAGGGTGGCCGACACCATTCGGATTGCTGCAAGACTGTTTCGTTCCTGGCTGCTTCGAGTCATGCGCGCAGACAGGGAACTGTAAGGGATCGACAACACGGTATAGGTCGTTCGAAACAAGACATGCGTTGCCAGTGTGTAGTAGATCAAACCGGTTGCCGTGAGATCCGGTCGGTAGAACATCAAAATCAACGACAAAGCGAGCGGCACGGACCCAAACAAAATATACGGACGATAGCTGCCCCATCGCGTATGCGTTCGCTCAGCCACATATCCCATCAGCGGGTCGGTGATGCCATCCCAAATCATGGCAATCATGAAAATGAAACCGGCCGTACTGGCGGCAAGTCCCAACACGTCCGTGTAGTAGTACAGCAGATAGAGACTGATCGACGACCAATAGAGGTTAAAGCCAAAATCCCCAAAGCCGTAGACGAGCTTTCGAGGTAGGCTCAGATGCCCCCCTTCCACCGCATTGTGTGTCACTAAAGAACAACCTCATCAACCAGTAAATCCTCAGTTCTCGAGGATCCACCGACATAGATTTGGTGTGTTCCGCGCTCGATGACCCACGATCCATTCGATTCATTCCAGTAGCTGAGGTCTGTATAAGGAATATAGAAATGCACCGTCCGAACCTCGCCGGCGGCCAGGGATATGCGAGTGAATTCTCGCAATAATTTGAGTGGACGGTCGACCGCTTTGCCCGGAAAGCCCGCATAAAGCTGAACAATCTCGTCTGCGCAAACACTGCCGGTGTTGCGGACCGTTGCACTCACGCGCAGGCCATCGGGCGCATTGTAAGTTTTGAGGGCGCGGTATTCGAACGTGGTGTAAGACAAGCCAAATCCAAACGGAAAAGCTGGTACCTTGTCCGCTTCCCGATCAAACATCGTGTAGCCATGATAGGGGCCATACTCAATTTCATCGGCGTCCGGATCAAAAAACGGGAGGTCTTCTTCCTTCTCCGGCACCGAAAAAGGAAGCTTTCCCGAAGGTGAGACGACACCGAACAGGATGTCTGCTAAAGCATGCCCGCCCTCCATGCCCATATAAAACCCGTGCAATACGGCTCCAGCTCGATCCACCCATCCGCTAATAACAACGGCAGATCCCGAGATCATCACGACTGTTACCTTGTCGTTTTCAGCACAGGCAGCCTCGATCATGGCGACCTGGGCGGACGGAAGTGTCAACAATCGCCGATCACCACCAACGGCAAAATTGTTTGTTCGTTGGGCTTCCGTCGCTTCGCCGACCGCCGCCTGAACGTCAGGATCAAGCGCGATATCTCCCGGCACATACTCGCCTTCTTCCTCGGCAGTATACCCCACTACAACAACAACGGAATCGGCCGCAGCGGCCGCAACTCTTACCTGATTCAGATCGGTTTCTTCTGCATACAGAAGTTCTGTAGATGGAGCGAGTGCCTTTTGGATGCCTTCATAAGCCGTCACAACATGATCCGGTCGCACGCGGCTAGATCCGTGATCGCCGGTGTTTTCTAGTCTTGCAAGACGCCCCAACACGGCAATCGATTTCAAGCGGTCGACCTGTAGCGGCAGCACCGCGGTGTTCTTGAGCATTACCACGGACTTTGTTGCCGCTTCCTTCGCAACGGCACGGTGCGCATCCGTCGCGACCATATCCAGCGTGTAGCTTTCGTACGGGTCTTCCCGAGAGGCGAACTGATAGATTGTCGTTAGAATTCTTCGGCACGCCCGATCGATGACTTCCGGTTCCACCGCGCCGCTGTTGACCGCGGCCACCAGTTTGTCACCGAAAACCAAAGGTTCGGGATTCTCAACGTCGAGCCCCGCGGCTGCACCATAGGGTGCATGTACGCCTGCAACCCAGTCGGAATGAACGAAACCTTCAAAACCCCATTCATCCCTCAAAATATCCGTGAGCAACACTCGGTTCTGGCCGCAAAACTCGCCATTCAGTTTATTGTACGCGCTCATCACGGATGCACATCCGGCATCAAGCGTGCGCTTGAAATGAGGCAAGTAGACTTCGCGTAGCGTGCGCGGGTCCACTTTGACATCGACCTTGAAGCGCGCGTTCTCAATGGAATTCACAGCGAAGTGCTTCGCCGTCGCCACCACGTTATGGGTTTGAATGCCCGTGGCCAACGCCGCACCCATTTCGCCAACATGATAGGGATCTTCCCCATAAGTTTCCTGGGCACGTCCCCATGCCGGATGCCGCAGCAAATTGATACAGACCGCACCCGACAAGGTGCAGTCTTGGGCACGCGCTTCGATACCCATCACTTCCCCAATGCGCTGTTCCAATTCGCGATCGAACGTCGCTCCGCGCGCCATCGAACACGGAAAGCAAGTTGATTTTCCGCGGGCGACACCACGAGGGCCGTCCGTGAAGTAAAGGGCCGGCACGTCCAACCGTTCGCAGCCGCCACCTGCGCGATAGGGGTGACCACCCCAACGACTGTCGCTTTCCTTAAACTGCTGGAAGAAACCGCGCCCGGACATCATGGCGACTTTTTCTTCCAAAGTCGCTTCCGCCAGAATGGCGTTCACTGTTTCGTCTATTTCCTCCGGGGACATGCCCTTGCGTGGCGGTAAACTTGTCATGGCCCTGCCTCCTCCTGATACTGTGACGTTACATTATCCTTTTGGTTAGTCAAATTTGGGAGGCGGAGTCAACCTTGCAGCGGAATGATCGCATGGGCGCCCGGGTCCATCGGGCCCTGTCGAAGGACATGTTTGGTGGAATCCGCTACGCGGGGTGGGGGCGGTCCATCACCGTCGCTCGTTTCAGATAAGCGGATAGCTGCCGGTCGGAAAGGTGATGGAGGACGAACCCAGTCCCCGCACTTTGCAGGGAAGTTTCCGAAGTTTTTCGGTCTTGCCTAGGAAAAAGTGTCTTCATTGCCGAAATCCGCTGGGCCTGTCGGATGATTCCTCGGCAAGGAGAGCAGGGAATCTTTCGGCGGTTGCCGGATACTCATAGTTCGACGCGGCTGAACGAGTTTGCCATGATCGACAACTGAGCACTTAAATTCGTCATAAGGATCTTATAGGTCACGCCATCTCAAATTCGGTTTACACTGTTTAGTAAACATTGTTTACTTTCAAGAAGCCCGGCGAGGAAGCCGGGCATCTTTTGTGGAAGACAGGGATAGGGGGCCATGGCGGAACGCGGACCAAGAATCGGCTTTTGGCTCGACCGTATCAGGGCGCAATCGAAAGAGACCGACTTCTACGCCTGGTATGTTGTCTTCGTTCTCACGCTGGCATCCATCATTTCCTATGTAGACCGGCAGATTCTCGCGATCATGATCGGGCCTGTCCGACGTGATCTAGACATTTCCGACACCCAGGTAAGCCTTTTAATCGGCGCGGCATTTGCGCTGTTCTTCACCACACTCACGCTGCCGATCGCTCGCCTTTCGGATCGATACTCGCGGCGCACGATCATTGCCGTTGGCATCTTCTTTTGGAGCTTGATGACACTCGCCTGCGGATTGGCCCAAAGGTATAGTCACTTATTCGTTGCACGAATGGGCGTGGGAGTCGGAGAAGCGGCGCTCGCACCTGCGGCCTATTCTATGATGTCCGACTACTTCACCAGAGAGCGGCTGCCTCTTGCAGTTGGTGTGTTTCAAAGCGCAACATTTGTCGGCACGGGAATTGCGTATATTGCTGGTGGATACTTGGTTGAGTATCTGGAGTCGATTCCCAGCCTAAGCCTCCCCTTCATCGGCGAAGTCCGTTCGTGGCAGGTGGCCTTCTTTATTGTCAGCCTTCCCGGGTTGCTGCTTGCCGGGGTCATCTACCTATTGCGCGAACCGGCCCGCACGGGTCTGATGCGGACCGACGAGGAAACCAATCCAACAAACGCCTCTGAAGTAACCCTGGCAGATCTTTTTCGATTCGCCCGCTCGCGGTGGAAGCTGTTTTCCTTTCTGTTTTCCGGCTTTCTGCTCATGGCGACACAGGGGTTCGCACTTTTCGCGTGGGGTGCCGAATTCCTCATTCGCACCCACGATATGAGTAGATCTGAGGCCGGCTTGTCGTTTGGTCTCGTCGCGCTCATCTTCGGCATCAGCGGAAGTATCACGGGGGGTATTGCGTCCTCTTGGATCATGTCGCGCGGGCTATTGGACGGCACAATGCGGGTGGCCGTGTTCAAATGCGTTGCCATCACCCCGTTCTCCGCGGCAATGGGCTTCGTTTCCAGCGGTTCGCTTGCTATTGCCCTATTGATCCCTGTTACGTTTCTTATGTCGTTGACGCCGGGATTGGGGGCCGCCATCGTTCAAGCCGTCACACCGAATCAATTCCGGGCACAGATGGTCGCCGTCTATGGGATTGCCGTGGGATTTCTTTCTTATCTTCTGGCCCCTCTCATGGTGGCGCTTCTTACGCAATACGTGTTCATGCGCGATGATGCGGTTGGATATTCTTTGGGGTCCATGGCGCTCGTTGTGTATCCGCTTGCTGCTCTGGTTCTTCATCTTGGACTGAAGCACTACCGCGAGGCCTTGAAGGCCGCAGAGAAGTGGGATGCAGCACCCGCCACCGCCTAAGATGGAAGTCCCGGTGGCGGCATGTTTCCGCATGGCCCTTAGCACACAAAAGAAGCGGCCGCTCAATTGAGCGGCCGCTTAGTGGTCGTCATGTCAGCTTATTCAAGAGGTCATGACTAAGGGAGGAACTCTTTGTTTCGCCTCATGGATCAGTTGAAAAGTTCCGTTGGCCGCAGCGTCAATTGGAAAATAATCTCGCGGCCCCGTTCCGCAAACAGATTGAGCGAATCCGCGTTGATGGCGCCCGCCATGCCGGTCCCGGCACCCGACAGGGGCACGTTCTGACCAACGGTCCGAAGGATTTCATTGTTTAAGTTTCGACCGATGAAGGACAACTCCCATCCGCCGTCGATATCGGAAACACGCGCCGACGCGTTTGCTTTGAAATAGCTCGGCTGACGCGTGCCTGGGCTGCGCTGCTGCTGAACGTCATACGATGAACTGTATTGTCCATCAGCAGACAGGCCGAGGATGAATTTGTTGTTGATCGGCGTTTCATAGAAGACACCAAGTGACGCGGTAACCTCGGGCGCGCGCTGAATCTCTTCGCCCGTCAGGTCGAGGCCTTCGAAGGCGCCGCCAGGTACAACATCAACATTACACCCTTGATCCGGACGCTGACCCGTAAAACAGTTCGATATGAAGCGCTTATACTTCGCATCGAGAACGGACGCGGCCCCTCTGACCGATAGGCCCTCCAATTGCGGAACCTGATATAAGAAGTCCATCTCAATGCCGTCCACGTCCGCACCGTCGGCGTTTACTGTGGTCACAACGATGTTTACTGAATCAAAGGACGTAACCTGAAGGTTCGTATAGTCGTACGAAAACAGGTTGGCGTTGACTTGCAGCGCGCCGTCAAGCAGCGTCGATTTCAACCCGATTTCATAACCTTCGACGTCTTCATCATCGTAGGTCGCCGGAACGCCGAGAGTTGCGAAATTCGCATTGAGTGCGCCCTCGTCGAAACCACCCGACTTATAGCCTTGTTTGTAGGCGCCATAGATCATGAAGTCGTCGGTCGGACGATAGGACAGCGTCACCTCAGGCGAGACGTTGTTAAAGCTGATCGAATCGCCGCCGGGGATGACAAAGGTCTGCTGTGCACCAAAACTAAAGACTTCGACCTCTTTCTCCTCATGGGTATAACGGAGACCACCGGAAATCTCGATTTGCTCCGTGACGTCCCAGATGAGTTGGCCAAACAGTGAGTAGGCATCCTGATCTTGTTTGGAGGTCGTGATCCGCGTAATCGCGGGGATACGGCTGACGGTGCTAGTGCCGCGCATCTCATATAGACCACCGATCATGAAGTTGACAGGGAAATCCCAGTCGGATGTCAACCGCACTTCTTCAGTGATGATGTTCGTCTTATACGAACTAGACGTCGCCAATGCGGAAATAGGCAGCGCAGATTGTTCCTGATTAACGTCGTCGTCAACGTTGTAAACACCCGTGATTGACGTTGCGGTCAAACCGTTGCCAAAATCATAGTTCATCTCGATGGAGCCGAGGATGATCCTTGCCTTGCGATAGCCGTCTGCGTCAGCTTCCGCGAGGTCGATCGCCGCCAAGGATGCAGCGGACGTATCGCCGGTGAAGATGTTGCGATCAAACCTACAGTCATCAAGATTGATGCCTGGCGCAGCCACGGAAAGTGGCGTGCCGAAAAAGTTTGGTGATCCCTGCGGACAAAACGATCTTTGCCAACCGATGGGATAGGAATCCAGCTCCCGATCCGAGTAGGTGAACTTACCGCGAATATCGAAGGACTCGGTCGGTTCGATAGTCAGTGTACCGCGAACAAAGATGTCGGTGCCGTCCGGCATGCTGTCCGCGCTCGACGGCAATGCCGGCCCTAGACCACTGACAATTGGAGCTGGGATATCAGTGATGTTGTAGAAACCTTCTTGCGACGAGTAGCGTGCAAATACGCGGGCGCCCACCTTGTCCGTAATTGGTCCGGAAAGCATGATGGAACCGAACTTTTCCTCAGCTTCGACTTCGTAGCCACCGCCGAGTTCGGCCTCAAATTCATCTCCCGGATCGTTCGATCGAAAACCAACCACGCCGCCCGGGCTATTCTTCCCGAAGAAGAGCGCTTGTGGGCCCCTCAATACTTCCAACTGCGCCACGTCGTACTGGCCTGAGAACATCAGGGACGCCTGAGCAATAGATACGCCATCGAGATTGATTGCGACCGATTGGTCAATGAGTCCATTGCCTGTGGCAGAGCCGACGCCCCGAAGATAGATGGCGCCGCCTGCCGAAAGCTGCGACTGTCCCGCGATAAAGCTTGGGATAATTGTGCCGAGATCTTCAATTGAGTTTACCGCGTTCTTTTGAAGAAAATCGCCGCTGAAGGCGCTGACCGCGACAGGAACGTCCTGAAGACTTTCCTCGCGTTTACGAGCCGTCACAAGAATTTCGTCCATCTGCGCGACGGCCGGAACGGCTAAAAGTAATTCGCTTCCACAAAACAAAAGTGTCGAAGCAAGAAGTGCATTTTTGCTAACCCGTTTCATTTGTACCCTTCTCCCCTTTTCTCCCTCGAGGTTCATTTTCTTTCGTCATTGTGTGGTTGGCCGATCGTTGAGCGTTTAGCCGTCTGCCACAGAGATCACCTCGGATGCACTGTGCGGAGCAATTCGCTTTGGATGGCTTGGCTTTCCCGTCTCACAAGCGGCGAAGATTACTTTCCGGGCCCTAGGTGAGGTTCAGGGAGAACCAGTATGCAACCACATCACTATTAGTACTGACGCGTCAGTCAGTTTTTGGATAACTTTTTCCGATTCTTCGTCCCTCTCTATTAGCTGAAGTTAATGCTTGGCCCGTCGGCGTCTTTCACAATTTCTTCCAACCTTCTGGGCGCACCCCTGCCTCGCTTTGAGGGGTAGTATCCAGGAAGTTGTGTTTAGTCTGTGTACACTGCAAATTTTCGAAATTTGGTTTCGCGTCTCCGTGGGACCGGCCTGCCGCAAGTGCGCCGGGGGAACTCACAAACCTCGTAACGAAGGCCCACGCAATCATCGAGACTGTCTACCCCCCCGAAAAAATCCCGAGTAGATCGCCACTTGAACTACAAAAGCATCCCAATATTCGACTGACTAATCAGTCTAATCAAATGCGGTGTCCTGTCAATACACTAAACAGTGTTTATTGGAGTGCGGAGGGAAATTGAGCACGCATTGTTGTTTGATACACCTGTGCAGAAACGTCCTGCCCAGAAGGAACAAACTCTCCATTGCCTTGCGCTTGATATACAATGCGTTTGGATGCGTTCAGGCCCATAGTGGAAAACGCATGTGGCAAAAAGATTGGAGCCGGCCATAGACCGCTTTCAGGCTGCGGGCACCGGAGGAGTTTTTTCGAGATGCGCGAGTGTTATCTCCGCGACCTCTTTGGCGTGAGTAATCGGCAACATATGACCAGCGTCAGGAACCACAAATCGTTGTGCGCTTTCGATCATACGAGATAAGTCATTGCAGTGCTGATGAATCTCTGGCGATGTATCGGCGCCTGAAATGATCGCGCATGGCAGCCTGCCGGCGATCTCCCCAATTTCCGGCAACTCCGACTCGACGATCGCGTTGATCTGCGCCGCAAGCGTAAACCGATCCGCGATAAGCTTAGCACGCCGCGACTCGGGAATTGAAGACCACCCGCCGTGCGCTCCCGTTCGATCAAAGAACTCAACAAGATCGCTCACCGTGCTTTGCATGCTGGTCGTGTTTATGCTGAAGCGACCCGCCGAATTGCCGCCTGGCACGGCAGGCTCGACAAGAATAAGGGACTTCAGCGAATCCTTCATGTTCAAAGCGACATTGAGAGCGACATGACCGCCATAGGAATGCCCCATGAGATGCACTGGACGGTGTTGCTTCTCTAAGATGGCCAGAACGACGGAGATGTCGGCCTCAAGCCAATGTTGGGAATCGTCGCCGAGCTGTTCGGTGCGCCCGACCCCAATAAAGTTCGGCGCGACAGTTCGAAACTTGCCGTCCAAATGATCCGCGACTCTTTTCCATTGTCCAGCATTTCCACCGGTACAGTGCAAGGCCACAATGGCTTCCCCATGGCCAAACTCGAAGACATCGATTCGACGGTCCGCGTCTATAGTCGTTCTCATGAAACCGATCGTGTCCCGCATGCCCACTCAGGCTTGTTGTGCGGGCGCGTCCTTCCAATAAGCGTCTCTCAGCTCGCGGCGATGAAGCTTGCCGTTCGAGTATCGGGGCAACTCGTTAAGAAACGCGATTGTCTTGGGAACTTTGTAGGTGGCCAGTCTTTGCTTGCCCCATTCAATAATCTGCTTCTCAAGGGCCGGTGCCATCGTACGGTTCGGCTCCAATTGCACGGCGGCCTTCACCTCTTGCCCCCATTCGTCATTTGGAATCCCAAAGACCGCTACGTCGGCGACGGCCGGATGCTGCAATAAGACAGCTTCTATTTCGGCCGGATAGATATTCACGCCACCCGAGTTGATAAGATCCACGCGCCGATCAGAGAGAAATAGATATCCGTCTTCATCGAGCCTTCCCATGTCACCAAGGGTAAACTGTTTCGGACCCCTGTGCGCTTGCTCGGTGCGGGCCGGATCTCCAAGATATTCGAGATCCACATCCGTTAAGCTCGTGATATAGATTTGGCCGATTTCATTGGTCGGAAGCTCTTCATTATCTTCCCCAATTATCTCGATTGTGAAATCCTTTATCGGCCGCCCGACCGACCCTGGTTTCTTCAGCCACTCCTCGGAGTTGATGCGGGTGATGACGCCAATTTCCGATGCACCATATGCGTCAATCAGAATGGGCCCCCACCAGTCGATCATTTCGAGCTTCACATGTACCGGCATAGGTGCCGCTATGTGCGAAATGACCTTGAGTGAGGATGTATCGTAACCCGATCGGACCGACCCCGGCAGCTTAAGCATGCGCACAAACATGGTCGGTACCATGAGCGAATGCGTAATCTTGTACCGCTCAATGAACCGAAGCGCCTGTTCCGGATCGAATTTCGGCATGATATAAACTTGACCACCAAGAAGAATGGCGGGTACGGCATTACCTAGCGGCCCCGCATGATAAAGTGGCCCCTGCACAAGATGCGTGGTTTCTCCTGACATTCCGGACAGCGTTGCGTTCCGTGTCAGCTTTTTGAGGGCCACGGAGGCAGGAATGTTTGTAGGTTGTTGAGAAAGCCGCGTCGGTTTCGGTCGTCCCGTTGTCCCCGATGTGAAATAGATCGCGCTTGCGAACGGAGAATCCTCTGGGGGCGCCGCATCCGACGAAGCATCGACTAATGCATCGAACTCTTTGCCCAGTTGAATAACGCGACCACATCCAGCCCGCTCCGCCGCGGCTTTTCCCACCGCGCTGCAGTCCGCATCGACGAAAAGCACCCGCGCGTTTGCGTGCCCTATGATGTAGCTCGCTTCTTCTTCTTTGAAGTGCCAATTGACCGGCACAATTGATACACCCCCAAGCGCTGCCGCGCAGGCCACCGTCAAGAAATCGGTGCAGTTCTTGGACATGATCGCCGCCGAACTGCCTGGCTTTACGCCTAAGCCCCACAGCATGTTGATAGTGCGGTTAACACGGTCATTAAACTGAACGCGCGTGTAGGACGTTTTCTCGTCCGAGACGATCAGACGATCCGGGTCATATTGAGCGTATTCTTCAAGACCGATTGCCATTTCCGTAGTCTCGCAAATTTTGCGCGTCGGGAAGACAACACTTGGCTGCGCAGAGTTTCCAGAAAGCTGTGACGCGTCTTTAATATGATCGCGTCTCTTCCCATTGACTTTTCTGTTCAAGCGAGTATCACTAAACAGTGTTTAGTAACTTCTGTCAATATTCATAACCCCCTTGATTGGCGGACAGGATTGAGTCACCGCGAGAACAAAAGCAAGGACGCAAACCTTGGAAACAGAATCGAAAAAGAAAGTTTTGCTTCGCGAAGATGTCGTCTTCGGCACAGGCGGCGGACGTGATCTGAAATGCGATGTGTTTACACCACCGAACAATCCGCAAAACGCACCCGCCATATTGTTAATACATGGGGGTGCTTGGAAGTATGGAGATCGAAAGCAGCTTCGCGGTTATGGATTTCTCATCGGCAGACAAGGATATGTTTGCGTTGCAACGGAATACCGCCTTTCCGAAGAAGCGCAGTGGCCGGCACCCCTTCACGACATTAAGGCGGCCCTGCGGTGGATGCGGGCCAACGCAGGAGAGTTGGGTATCGATCCGAAACGGATTGCGGTGTCCGGAAACTCCTCCGGCGGACATTTAGCCTTGTTGGCGGCGGGAACCCAAAACCGAAAAGAGTTTGAAGGCAATGGGGGCAATCCTTCGGCGGATACCGATGTTTCAGCGGTCATCTCGTTCTATGCGCCAACTGAACTCACGCCCAAAGGACCGATGTTGCGCCAGTTCGTCGATGAGTTTATGGGCGGTGCGACGTCCGATGCGGACTATGCCGCCGCAAGTCCTCTTTCCTACGCAACAAGTGACTTTCCGCCGACGTTGTTTCTACAGAGCAACAAGGACGAAATGGTGCCCCGCAATCAAAGCACCATGATGTGCGATGCGTTGGTGAAAGCGGGAGCCCCAGCCGAGATGCATTTGTTCGATCATGCGCCACATGATTTCGACACGGATCCAGTTCTCGCCCGACACAGCGTGGCGATGGTCATCACGTTCTTACAGCGCTACATGCCGGCAACAGAGACATCAAACCAATAACAAAGTGCCCAAATCGCTCACTCCAGGAGACATTACATTGAACGCTGCACAGTCAAAAAAGAAGGTTACGCGGATCCCTCTGAGCCGGGAAAGAGTTGTCGGAATGGCACGCCGCATGATCTTGGAAGAGGGGCACGAGGCGCTTTCGCTCCGAAGGCTTGCGCGCCGGCTCGATGTAACCGCAGCCGCTCTTTATGCATACGTAGATGACAAGCAGGATGTCCTCAGAGCTGTTGCCGATGCGGAATACCAAAAGCGCGCCAAAAAATATGAGGAAATACGGACAAAGGACCCGTTAAAGAAGCTGCTGCTCATATCACGCACCTACGTGGAAGAGGCCCAAGAGAGCCCGGAGCTCTTCCAGCTAAGCATCCTCTTTCCCCCGATTGGCATTCGCGACGCCGGTAAGGATGAAGCGGAAGTAGGGCAACGCACCTTCGACATCGCCTCCGAGGCCGTTAAGCAGGCCATGGATGAAGGGCACCTCCGCAAAGGTGACGTTTACAAGACCAGCATTGCAATCTGGAGCGCGGTTCATGGCATCGCCAGCTTCATCATCCAAGGCGCTGGTTTCGTCGAAGGGATGGAAAAGGAGCTCGTCGACAAGGTGGTGAAGAATCTTTTGCGCGGCTTGGGCGGACCGAAATCCGCATCGAAGTAAATCCCTGCGATGCTGGTCGCATCAGGATCGAGCAAGCCGGATCACAACACGCCATGGTGCGGGTGGTTCCGGCAATAAAGGAGACGTAAGAAATGAAATCCCTCGAAGATTTCAAGCCATTCTCGGAAGAAGGTATCGAATGTCCGTACCCATTCTATGAGAAGTTGCGGAGCGACGCTCCAGTATACGAGGCAGCGCCAGGGGTCTTCTTCATTGGGTCTTATGAACTGATCAACAATGCACTTCGTGACCCACATACTTTTAAATCGGGTGAGGGAGCTGCTTTTCTTAACTTTCAAGGGGAGGCAGGCCTCGCCGTGCCAACAAAGAACCCGACAGAAATTCAAGAGATCCTAAGTCAGGGGCCGCCCGATCGCGATACATTGTTGTCCGGCGACCCACCCGCCCATACGCGCTTTCGATCACTGGTAAACCGATCGCTTTCGCCGGGCAGGGTCGCGCGTTGGACGCCGGTCATTCAAGACGTTGTGGACGAGTTGATCGATGCGTTTATCGACGCAGGAGAGGTTGAGCTGGTAAGCCAGTATTCAATGCTGGTGCCGCTAACCGTTGTTTCTCTCACCTTAGGCGTGCCCAATGAGGATCGTGACAAATACAAAGACTGGTCTATTCGTTCGGTAAAGACCTTGGCAGGTCAGCTAACCCGCGAAGAGGCGCTAGATGCAGCTCGCGCCTCCACGGATCTCGGCAATTACATCGCAGAAAGAGTGGAGTCCGCCCGCAAGGATCCACAAGAAAACGTTATCGGCGATTTGGTCCGCGCGCACCTTCTTGATGCAATCGACGGCGATGAGAAAAGTTACCGACCGCTCGATACTCCCGAAATCGTCAGTATCGTCCGTCAGCTATTGGTGGCCGGCCAGGAGACCGTGAATTACCTGATTTCATCGTTGATGCTTATGTTGATCCGGCATCCTGAGCAGATGCAAGCAGTGCAGAACGATTTCAGCCTGATCCCACAAATGGTGGAAGAAGGCATACGCGCCGAGTCCCCCATCCAGGCTCTGGGCAGATTTGCCACTAAAGATGTGGAATTTGGCGGCGTGATGATCCCGGCCGGTTCGCGTGTGGTGATGCTCTATGGCTGCGCAAATCGCGATGGTGCGAAGTTCGATCAAGCCGAAAGTTTCGATATTTTCCGAGACAATGTCCGGGAACATGTAGGGTTTGGCGCCGGGCCTCACTATTGTATTGGATCCGCTTTGGCGCGTCTCGAATCGCGCATTGCGTTTGAACGCCTATTCAGTCGAATCAAAAACATTCGGCTTGCCGAGGGCAAGAACGATTTTCGCCACAACTACAGTTTTATATTCCGGGCACTGAAAGAACTGCATCTGGAGTTTGATAAAGCCTGACGCTTTAAAGTGATGGGACCAACCCATGCGCAAAACTTAAGAGGCGATTGTGCGCATCAAAATCAATCTGAAGACCTGCATAAAGACAGGACAGTGTTACTACATGCACCCGGATTTGGTGCAGCGGGCCCCGGATGACTCGCCCGTCGTGATTGATCGGGACCTCACGGAGGAGGAACGCCCCGACGCCGACTCGCTGATCGGGTCGTGTCCGGTTGGCGCGATTCGACTCTCGCGGAACGGCAGGACCCCTTAACACCACCGACGGCTGTACCCGCCGCGTTACGCATGCCGGCAGGCCGCGCAACAGCCTTGCATAGGCTTGCGCTATCATTCATGGTATCGGCCCATCACCCGAGCCTTGCTGTCAAGCAAGTGAACGCGCCATGCAACGCTTTGGTGCACGGATAGGTTTTGCGTGAACAATATCTGACTGGCATGAAGACCCGTCGCCGCGAGGTGACCAGAAAGGCTCTTTGGCATTTAAGGAAAACTGGAAGGCGAGATTGGTGAATACACAGACACGGCGCAAACGGGGTCAGACTTCAGCACGCACGGCCGCGTCGGAAGAACGGCGGAGTGAAATCATGGAGGCTGCTGCTCGCGTCTTCAACCGCGATGGTTTTCGGGGCGCGACCCTCGATGACGTCGCCGCAGAAATCGGCATCAGCAAGTCTCTCATTTACTATCACTTCAAAAACAAAATGGAGCTGTTGGCGCAGCTCTACAAAAGAGTAGGGATCATATTTTACGATCGCTTACTGCCGATCCTTCGAGACGAATCACTTGACCATGAAGAACGCCTTCGTCGTCTTATCGAAACTCATGTCAATGTCGCGATTGAGAACAAAAGCGTGTTTGAGATCTACTTTCGCGAACGAAATGAGATCCCCGCGAAAACCTATCGCAGTGTGATCGGTTCAGGTGAACATGACTACATAGATACGCTGAAAGCGTTTTTGGATGACGGTGTGGCACATGGCGTGTTTCAAGTGAACAACACCCGCGTTACGGCATTTGCCATTGTCGGCGCATGCAATTGGATCACGTTTTGGTTTCAGCCAAAGAGCATGCGTCGAAAAAAACCTTCTTTAAGCGCTCAAGAAATCGCCGACTCTATCTTTGAAACGATCGATACCGGCATCCTCGTCAAGTCAAAACGAAAACCGTAAGATGCAGCGCAGCGCGATCGTTTTGCTAATTGCTCCAGCATGCCCCAAGACGCTATGGCGATTCACTGTTGGTCGCGCCTGCCTGCGCGAAGCCTAAGCTTCGCTTCGGCGAAGGCAGGCGATCGGACGGTTAACCGGAGTCCACCCATCCGGTCGAGCCGGAGGG
>JANQMY010000107.1 GCA_028279895.1 Alphaproteobacteria bacterium | reverse complement strand
TTGGCGGCGGCATGGGCGCGGCCGGCTTGTTCGAAGTGAATTAATCGATCCTCAATTTGGATCGGAAAGCGGCGGCTTCGGCCGCCGCTTTTTTTATTGGATGCTGTCCTTCAAGTTTCGGTTTGACGCGATCGAACTGCCGCTTTGTCGATAGCTCGCGCGCCGTTCCTTGCTCCATTTGTCGATTTCATCCTTAGGCACACCATAAGCGAGGCCGCGTTCAACAGCAGGCCTGGCGCGCACCCGGTCGACCCAATCTTTCACCCGTGGCCGTGTGGTGATGTCCACTTTGCTCCACTTATAACCACGCAGCCAAGGGTAGCAGGCAATGTCGGCGATGGTGAACGTGTCGCCGCAGAGATATGGATTGTCGCCCAGCTTCTTGTCGAATACCGATACCAGGCGCAGCGCTTCGTTGTTAAAGCGTTCAAGAGGGTGCTCTTTCTTAACGGGATCAATGTCATCCATGTAGCGCGTGTAACTGAGCTTGTTGCCAAAGACGGGTCCCAGATTGGCCATTTGCCAGTAGACCCAGGGCAATACATCCCATTTGCGTTCGTCTAACGGCAGGAGGGGGCTTGGAAACCTCTCGGCCAGGTATTCCAGAACGGCGCCGCTTTCCGGAATACATCGGTCGCCATCCTTCAGTACCGGGATTTTTTGATTGAGATTGCGAGCGGTGAAGTCTTCGGCGAACTGTTCACCCTTCATCAAATTGATGACACGGACGTCCAAGTCCGGAAGCTTGATGCCGCCCTCGCGCAGCTCTTCGATCATAATTGTGACTTTCCAGCCATTCGGCGTCGGCGAGGTCCAGAGTTCCAAAGTCATGAGGTTAGCCCACAGTTTTTGATAGATCGAGATTATGTCTCGGATTTGAGAATCGACCGAATCCACGGCAGGTGTTCTCGCCCGATAAAGATCTGGTCACGGACCACGTAAGCGGGCGCGTCGACAATACCGCGTTTTTCGGCGGCGAGTTGATGGGCGGGCAATTTCTCAAGGGATGCCTCAACCGCTTCGCCGGAAACTGTAAAGTTGCATTCTTCCAGAAACCGACGCACGGTTCGTGTGTCGTTCAGATCCGCGCCCTCGACCCAATAGGCCCGAAATGCCGTTTCGACGAAGGGAAGCGCATCGCCCTCAAGCGCGAGCAAAGTGGCCAGGGCCACATCGGTCTCGCCAGGCGTGTCCCGAAAGTTCATTGGGACGCCCTGCACGCCCGCGTATCGCAGATGTGTGTCGCGCCGAAGTTTTGCGCGAATTCGGAAATGGGTTTCGGTTTTCGTTTCAGCTGTCTTTTCGGCCGGGACAGCTTCTTGTTTGGTACTGTAGGGCAGCCATCGAATGGCTACCTCATGTTCAGCGATAAGCGCCAATGTCGGTTTCAGCGCGAGATAGGCAGCCGGCGACTTAAAATCTGTATACAGCGTGATCATATCGAATAGGCGATGTCGGGCGCTTGGCCTTCACGGCCCCGCAGATGCCATTCCACGTAAGGCAAATGCTCCCGGCCGAAAAGGAACTCACCGTTGAAAACGTAGGTGGGGACACCGTAAATGCCCGCCGGATGAAGCTGCGCCAGCAGATTATCGTGAATCACGCGGCCGTCGCCGGATTGAAAAGCCTCGAATCCGTCCGCGCTCACGCCGGCTTGCTGCAGACAACCGGCCACAACATTCACATCTTCTATGTCCAACTCCCGTCGCCAAAAGGGCGGGTAGACGGCCGCGAAATACGCGCTCAGCCGGTCGCGTGCGTTCTGCATCACCCACAGAATGCCGATATTGGCGATCGACGAATCCCAGATCTTTTCGGTGCCTTTCAGCATGTGACCCTGGCGTTCGGCGTAACGCCGGGCATCTCTGTAGGCATATTTGACGGCCTGCCATTGCCGCGGGGTGCGCGTGCTTTCGACCACTTTGCCCTCCTTCTTGCGCGCGGACCCTAGATAGCTCGGGATGTCCAGGGTCAGCGGGCGCCAGTCGAACTGCATGCCCAGAGACCGCTCCAGCGCCAAGGTAGGTTCAATGGCAATGAAGGCATAGGGGCTTTTCACGTCCACATAGACGATCAGCGGGGCATCGCTTTCCAATGCCTTCATGGGGTTGCCCGTCAAATACTGCTGCGGCGGCGGGGTTGTTCGTCGAGCGGCCCTTGGCTGTAATCGCCGAACGGTCCGTCGCGCCGCGTTACGGCCCCTTTTACACCTTCCGCTTTCGCGACGCGAACAAAGTCTCTGCCCTCGGGTGTGTTGCGCATGATGCCGTCCAAAATCGGGCCGAGGGTCTGCGTGCTTTGCAGTCCCATATTGTCATAGGTCTGATTGACAATGAGCTTCATGGAAATCAATTGGGTCAACGGAATCCCAGCAAGCTTTTCGGCTAATTTCTGAACGCGTTCATCAAGCTCTTCCAAGGGGTAAGAGAAATTGATGAGCTCAATCTCAGCGGCCTCTTTCCCGCTGATCCATTCGCCCGTCAGGGCATAGTATTTCGCCTTGGCCAAGCCCAGCCGGTAGACCCACATGCCGGTCAAGTGACATCCCCAGACGCGCGAATAGGGGGTGCCGAAACGGGCATCATCCGAAGCAATCACCAGATCAGCACACAGAGCAAGCTCCGAGCCGCCGCCCACA
>JANQMY010000094.1 GCA_028279895.1 Alphaproteobacteria bacterium | reverse complement strand
TTGGCGGCTTCGATCAGCTCGATCTCTTTTTCGCGGTTGGCCGCTTCCGTATCGCGCGAGGTTTTGACGGCTTCTTCCGCCTGAACCGCTTTGGCCCGGGCATAGTCCGCCTGTTCCTGGGCTTCCGACTGGGCCCGCGATTTTTCGGCGATCGCGATGGCGCGGTCTTGTTCGGCCAATTCCACCGTCTTCTGACGATCCACGTCTTGGGTTTCGATCAGGCGTTGCTTGTCGATGCGTTCCTGTTCGACGGCGCGTTCCGACGAGATCTGCGACTGCTGCACCTGTTGCGAGGCCATAATTTTCGCCTGTTCGGCGGCCTGTTCCTTTTCGGCCTGCTCCCGGGCGATCTCGGCCTTCTGGCTTGCGCGCCGCACTTCCACTTCCCGTTCCTGGGCCAAGCGGGCATATTCCTCTTCCCGCCCGATTTCGAGCTTCTGACGTTCCGCCTCCAGATTTTTTTCCTTGATCTGAACTTGGGTGTCTTGCTCGATATCGTTGCGGACCTTGCGCCGCGTTTCGATTTCTTCGGTAAGGCGGGTCAGGCCCTCCGCGTCGAACGCATTGTTCGGGTTGAAGAATTCCATGCCCGTCTGGTCGAGACCGGTAAGCGACACGGATTCCAACTCCAGACCGTTCTTCAGAAGGTCTTCCGAAACCACCTGCTGCACTTTCAGCACAAAGTCCGAACGCTGCTCGTGCAGTTCTTCCATGGCCATCTCGGCGGCCACCGACCGCAGGGAGTCGACGAACTTGCCTTCAATCAGGTTTTTCAGTTCCCCCGGCTGCATGGTGCGGTGGCCGAGGGTTTGCGCGGCATCGGCAATGGCTTCGGCGGTGGGCTTCACCCGCACATAGAACTCGGCCTGCACGTCCACACGCATGCGGTCGCGGGTGATCAGCGCTTGTTCGTTGTTGCGGCGCACTTCGAGCCGCAGCGTGTTCATGTTGACGGGAATGATTTCGTGCAGCACCGGCAATACCAGCGAGCCGCCATTCATGATCACTTTCTGACCGCCGAAACCGGTCCGTACGTAAGACGTTTCCTTCGAGGCGCGCCGGTAGAGCCGCGCCAAAATCAAACCGATCGTGAAGGCGGCAACGAGTATCGCGCCAGCATAAAAGATGGTCTCTATCATGGGTTAGTACCTCCTGTGTGAGCCCCTCACGATGAGCGGGCTTCCGGGGCGAGGGATGGGTGTGTGTTTTTGATCGCGAAGAAAACCGTGCCTTCCCGACGTACGATCAGTACGTCGGATCCCTCCGGCAGGGTTTCGTCCGCGTTGTCTGGCTCCACCAAAATGTAGTGGCTTTGCTTAAAGGCATCCTCGAGCTTGGCTTGGGCGGGGTTGCCTTTGCTGGCCGTGCCCAGCACCAAAGTGGCGGTTCGGCCAATGAACGTTTTTTCCGACACGGCCGATGTTTCTTCCTTCGGCATGATATGCGCGACGGCCTTGCCGCCGACACGCACGGTGAAGATGCCCGCGGCAAGTGCCGGCAAGGCGGCGAGGTAGGCCGGCAGAACAACGGTCAAACCGCCGGCGACCAGTCTTTGTACGGACAACCCGGCCAAGCCGAAGGCCGTCAAGAACAGAACGAACAGGATGAGCACCGGCACCTTGCCCACATTCAGCCAAGACAGCACATGGGCAAGAGACGAACTGGAGGCGTCGACGGCCCCATCGAAATCCGCGTCCACGTTCCCGTCCACATCCAAGTCGACATCCACGTCGAAATCCGGGATGAGCTGATCGACCAGTTGCGATATGGCCAGGCCGAAGAACAAGCCCATAACTTCGATCAGCGCGATCCCCGCCATCAGCGCAAGCGCGATCGTGAAGACTTGGTTCTGTGGCAACAGAAGAAAGTCGAGCATCCCGTCCATCCGTTTCCTGTTTCAGCTCCCCCGGCCCGCAGCCTTAGGATTCCGACTGCTGGCTTTTTAGGGCGGCCAGGCGCTCTTTCACCCGATTGCTGCGGGACAGCGCGTCGAGTTCGGCCATTTGCTGGGCGTTGGCCATGGACTGGCCGCCGTCGCCGGCAACGCCGGTCTGCTTTTCCATGGTGCGCTCGAACGCGGCGACCGCTTTTTCGGCGGCCGCGGTGATGCGCTGTCCGGCGGGTCCGGCGGCTTCGATGCCGCTATCGCCCGTAGCGCTTTTCTTGCGTGAATTTACAAACGCTTTCAGATCGTCGCGCATCTCGCGCTTTTTGGCTTGCAGGGCCGAGATGTAGCCGTTCAGTTCGTTTTCGCTGTCGGCACAATCGGCAATCGTTTGTTCCAGAACCGGAATCTGCGCTTCGATGTCGAGTTGGTTCGACACGGCCGCTTCGGCTAAGTCGTCCCGTTTTTCCGATAAGGCAAGTTCGATCTGTTGCGACAGCTTTTCATGCTGGCCGTTTTTCTCGGCAAGCTTTTTGGTGGCCAAATGCTTGTTGGCGATCACTTTGCCGAGTTCGCTGCGTACCTCGTCGATGGTGCCTTCCAATTCGCGGACGGCCTGTTCCATAACGGTTTCGGGGGCGGCGTTTTCGAGTGCATCGACAAGCCCATTCACACTGCCCGTAATCAATCGGCCGACACGGCTGGCGAGTGAGTCCATCATTTACGTTTCTCCTTTTTCGTCCGGGATGCAGATACAACAGAGGAAAGATCAAGCACGCGATCGATGTGGTGCGACACGATTTTGGGGTCATAGCAAGGGGCCGCGTCGGTGATACCGAGACGTATGACAGTTTCGCACAACCTTAACGTACGTTCCATGACACCTTGTTCAAAACTCTCCAGTTCCAGCGATCGTTTTTTACATTCAGGAGAGAGGGGCGGTGCGGCCGCATAGGCGTCCGCTTCGATCAACCAGTCGAGAAACAGACGCACCAATTCGGAGTGCATCTTCTCTTGCTCTTCCTGGAGGGCCAACTGGTTCAAGACAGCTCGAAACTGGGACTGGAAGCTGGACAATGCCCCTTCATAGCTTTTCTCCCGACTCTCCAGCAGGCGTGCGCGCTTGATCAGTGCGCGAATCTTGTCGCTGGGCGTGACGGCGTCTTCGATTTTCAGTGTGGCGATAAATTCAGCGTCTTCAGGGGAGACGCGCACGCTCACCGGAACTGATTTCATTTCCCTCTCCCTGTATTCATTTGTATACAAATGTGGGTATTTGATGACGCCAGTTCAAGAGTTGGTGATCCGATTTTCGTGGAAAAAGCGCAATTTTGGCCGTTTCACCCTATGGTGCGGTGCACACTGAGCGCCTCTGCGCCCCGAAGCCCCCAGCGGGTTGCGTGCGCGAAAAAGGTGATATGGTCGGCGAGTCGGGGTCGGCATATTGCCGGACCGCAAAAACAACATACCTCTACGGTAGGGGGCGTTTCGTCGTCCGGGAGTGAAGCCGCGTATGATGCAAATTGAAGAAAGAGCCGACAGCACCGATCCGATCGTCATTCATCAATTCGGACCGGCAGCCGTCGTGGTGATCAACCGACCGGACGACAACAATGCCATCAATGACGAGGTGCGGGACGGATTAATCCGCGCATTGGACAAAATAGAGCATGACCCGGCGACGGCTGTTGTGGTTCTCACCGGCGCCGGCGATGAAGCCTTCAGCGTCGGTGCCGATATTGTGCAGTTGGCCACCCTAACGCCGCCGGAAGCGAAAATCATGGCGGAAAAGCAGAAGCTCGTCTGCGAGCGTCTTAGCAATCTGTCTAAGCCCATCATTGTCGCCATCAAAGGCGCCTGCATTGGTGCCGGCTTCGAACTTGCCCTGCATTGCGATATCCGTTTTGCCCGGGCCGATGCGCGGTTCGGGTTGCCGGGCGTCAATGTGGGGTTGGTGCCGGGGGGCAGTGCCGTCGGACGTCTGAGCCAGCTGATCGGCGCCGGACCTGCCCGCGCTTTGTGCCTCACCGGCGGTGTTATCTCTGCCGAGCGGGCATTTATGCTGGGCTTGGTGACGAACGTCATTCAACCTGACGAGTTCAGGCCGACCGTGGAACAATTGGTCGAACATTTGTGCACTTTGTCGCCCGTGGCATTGGCGGAGCTGAAAGGGCTTCTTAATCGTTCTCTCGAAGGTGGATTACAGGCCGCAAGTGACGCCGGGCCAGAGTCTCTGGAACGCTGCTTCCGCGATGGAGATGCGATGGAACGATTGCAAACCTTATTCGGCGGGCCGGACCCGGAAGCCACGGTTCACTGAGCAGATTGCGCTGCTGTTTCGGCGGCCGGACTGTCATCGGCAGTGTCGGGCGCCGCGCCATCGGCGCAACGGCCATTCCCGGCATCATCGAAGATAAAGCGCTTGCAGCCCATGGGGATGCTGGCCGGGTTCAGGTCGGTGCTGGTGCTTGCAGAACCGCCGCCCGCCGCACGATTGGCCACCGCTCCCGTGCCAAGTTCCAATATCACGACCTGGCCTTGGCTGCCGTCCGGGCGAGCGGCTTGCGTTGCGCCATTATCCGCCGTTGGCGTTTTGGTCGCCTCCGGCCGCGGCGCCAGCGCAAAAGGCGGCATCAAGGTCGCTTGCTGTTCGCCTTTCGACTGCTTGGCGGCGTAAAACTCTTCATTCGGCACGACCACGGCGCCTTCTAGCGGCAGGTCGCTGGTAAAGTCCGAATAGGATACATCAGATTGGTCCAGCGCGGCGACGTCCAAAACATCCGTCAGCGGATCGTCGGGATCGTTGAGGGTGATGTCGAACTCTTCCTTGGCCGTTTCCGCATCGCCGTCGGCCGCCGCGTCTTCGTCACCGGTCGTTTCCGGGAGCGTCATGCCAGGCTTGAGGCGCGGTGCGATGATCCAACCGTCTTGATTGGCATAGAATGTATCGCTGGCCACCTCGCTATCCGTCAGGTCAAGCGCTGCGACGACGCGTTCCTGCGACGTCTCTTTAGGGGCGGGGACGGCGTCGTCCTCGGGATTGACTTCGCGGTCGGCAACGAAGTCGACGGGTTTTTCATAGTATCCCGTTACATCGATGTCCGCCCCCAGGTCATCCGGGAAATCCACATCCGATGTCTCAAGGCCCGCCAGTTCGTGATAGGGCGGTACCGGGACCGAAGATGTGGTTCGCGTCAGGTCGGCGCCGAGGATAATCGGAATGTTCAACCTGTCGCCGCCGGCCAGGCGCCCCCGGTATACTTGCGTGTTTTCCAACACCCGCTGAACGTAGTTGCGTGTTTCTTTAAACGGAATACGTTCTACCCAGTCGATTTGATCGATGTCGGGCGAACGCGGGTCCCCGAATTCCTCGATCCAGCGTCGTGCCCGTCCCGGACCTGCATTGTAGGAGATCAGCGCCAGGATGTAGGAGCCGTCCCAATCGTCTATCAGATCGCCTAAATGCACCGCCCCGAGTTGGGCATTATAGGCCGGGTTCGACGTCAGCCATTTCTCCTGGAACTTAAGTTTGTGTTGCCTGGCCACGATGCGTGCGGTGCTCGGCATAAGCTGCATCAGGCCACGGGCACCCACGGGACTAACGGCTTTGGCGTTGAACTCGCTTTCTTGGCGCGACAATCCCAAAACAAGGGCGGGCTCGGCAGGTTTGGCCGTTGCCGGCAGATCCGGAATGTTGACGATCGGATAGGAGTGTTCCGGCAGCACAATGTTTTTGCGCAATGCTTTCTTGGCAATCCGCAGCGCAAAACTCGTGTGGCCCAACTCGTTCGCAAGCCGGCCCAGAAGGGTGTATTGCTCGATGGTCGTTGCCTCGTCGGCCAGATGATAGAGGAACGACTGCATCAGATTGCTGCGTTTCATGTTATTCAGGATGCGGACGACCTTAATCAGCTCCACATCCATGAACGCTTCGATCGCTTCGTCGTCGGCTTCCGGAATCGAGGGCAGCCTGAGGACGATGTCGCCATTGGTGATCTTTTCCGCGGCAAGTTGCCCGTAATATGTGGTGGGGTAAGCGGCCGCCAGGTCATAGAACAGTTTGGCCCGTTCTGTGTCGTCGGCTGCTTCCGCCGCCCGTCCGGCCCAATAGGTGGCGCGGGCAAGGCTGATCGGCGTGCGCACGCTCGCATAAAGCTTTTGAAAGTGCTTGAGCGCGGCCGTCGGATCATCAAGCTGACGCAAAGCGATCCAACCGGCCAGCCATTCGGCCTCCGCATACCCGCCGCTGCCTTCCGTCAGGCCATGGTGCCGCGCCAGGTGATACGCGCTCGGATAGTCCAGATCATCGATGGCACTGCGGACAAGCCGGTGCCGCAACGACCACCAAACACCTTGGTACGCCGGATCGACACGGCCCGGATTTGCCGACAACAAAAGAGCGCGCGCATCTTCGAATTCGTCTTTTTTGCGCAGGAACTGTACCTGATCGTATAGCAGGCCCGGATCGCCGCGCAGCGATTCCGGTACGGATTGCACTGCCGCTTCAAGCGAGCCGTCGCCGCGCATAAGCGCCATCCGCGCCTTGGCCAGTTTCTGATGGTCGGAATTCGCCAAGGACAGCATGTCGCGGGCGGCAACCCGCTGGCGGTCCCACAGCAATCGGCTTAGGCGTTTTTCGTGAGGTTCGCCTTTTAGGAGGTCGCCATGCTTACGCAGGATTTCGCTGCGAAGGGAAGACCGGAAATCGTGCTCGATCCATGCTTTGACGATCCAGTTTTCGCCGAAGGTTTTATTGCCGTCTTCAAGATGCGCCGTCCCAAGACGATATTTGCCTTCCCCGGTCAATGGCTCGCGGCCGGCGAACCATGTGATGATCTGCGAGGCCGACATATCTTTGGGAATGGCCCGCTCGGCTGCCTCCAGCAAGCGGAGCTGTCGCGGCCAGGACGGATTCTGATCCATGAAACGAACGATTTCATCGAATCGGGCGCCGCTGTTTTTGTCCAGCAAATAGATCCAGGTAATGATCTTGGCCGCGTCTTTGTCTTTGATTTGGCGTGCCGTCGACTTGGCGGCCGCCCAATTGCCGCGGCGGGTATATTGCAGGCCGACGCGCAAACGATCCTCGTCCGCGCGCGACAGAACCCGGGTTTGGGTGTATTGGCTAAAACCGGTTTGCTGGGGATCGGTCGCCGCATAGGCGGGTGTGTTCACATCGGGAGACCAGGTGGATGCCGCCAAAACGAAGGCAGCGCCGCAAACCGAGCGCCTGATCCATCCCCGCATTAACGATGCTGTCACGACCACGCCGACACCTGTGCAAAACCCATTGCCCCCACCCCTGACGGCAGACGCAGACAATGGCCCCCTAAGCCTTAGAAGGATACCTTTAACCCAGGGGAATGGTAAAGACGGTTGCCGCGCAATTTCCTAAATAGTTGGAATAATTGGCGCTTTTCGGTAAACGGTGACCGCTTGCTATGGAGCGGTCTCAAGCTTATGGTCAGGCCCCTTTTTCCACGTTGATTGCGGAGAATTTCGATGTCCACCGCGGCGGAAACACTGAACCGCTTCCGGGGCTCCTTCGTGGCCCTGATCACCCCATTTACGCCCGAAGACGGCGGTAAATCGGTTGACGAGGCGGCCTTCAAAAAGCTGGTGGACTGGCAAATCGAGCAAGGCACGCACGGGCTGGTGCCATGCGGTACTACAGGCGAGTCGCCCACGCTCAGCCACGAAGAGCATGACCGCCTGGTGGCTCTGTGTGTCGAAGCGGCTGCCGGGCGCGTGCCGGTCATGGCGGGGACCGGGTCCAACTCAACGGCCGAGGCGGTCCGGTTGACGGAACACGCCGCAAAGGCCGGGGCCGACGCAACTTTGGTGGTCACGCCATACTACAACAAGCCGACTCAAGCCGGTCTGTACGACCATTTCCGCGCAGTGGCCGACGCCAGCGACTTACCCTTGTTCATCTACAATATCCCGGGCCGGTCGATTATCGACATGTCGGTGGAGACCATGGCGCGTTTGGCGGAGATTCCGAATATTGTGGGCGTAAAGGATGCCACTGCCGATCTTACGCGCGCCTCGCTACAGCGCGGCGCGATCGGTGCCGACTTCATTCAGTTGTCAGGGGAAGACGGTACGGCGCTGGGCTTCATGGCGCATGGCGGGCATGGCTGTATCTCGGTCACGGCCAATGTGGCGCCGGGTTTGAGTTCGGCGTTTCAAACCGCCTGTTTGGAAGGCCGTTATGGTGACGCACTGTCCATTCAAGACACGCTGATGCCGCTGCATACGGCGCTATTTTGTGAATCGAGCCCAGGGCCGGTGAAATATGCCGCCGAGCTGCTGGGGCTGTGTTCTGCCCAAGCCCGTTTGCCGCTGACGGACATCGCGCCGGCATCGAAGGAAGCGGTGCGCAACGCCCTGACCCAGTCAGGTCTTCTATAGGGAAACGGCCGGCGCCTGCTCCTTTTGAACGATATATGTGATGGCCAAGAAACCGAAGGAAGCCACCGCTTACCGGGTCGTGTCGGAGAACCGGAAGGCCCGCCACAACTACTTCGTGGAAGAGTCTTTCGAAGCCGGCATTCAGCTCATGGGCTCCGAGGTCAAGTCGCTGCGTGGGGGGCAGGCTAGCCTGGTCGATGCTTATGCCGCCGAGCAGGACGGCGAACTGTACCTCATCAACTGCTATATCCCGGAATATACCCAGGCCAACCGCTTTCAGCACGAGACCCGGCGGCCAAGAAAACTACTGTTGCATAAGAAAGAGATTTCAAAGCTGATCGGCGCCGTCGATCGGTCCGGCCGGACGATTGTGCCGCTAAAGCTTTACTTTAACGAACGTGGCAAAGCGAAAGTGCAGATCGCGATCGCCACCGGCAAGAAGATGCATGATAAGCGCCAGACCGATAAGGACCGGTCTTGGGCGCGGGAAAAACAGCGGCTGCTACGTGAAAAAGGATAAACCCTTTTTTCTCACGAGCTTAGGGTATGTTTTTCAATCGTCGATGAATCTGCGCACATCGTGGAACACCGCGCGAAACATCTCTTCTGTCAGGCGCCCGGTGTTCGTGTTGTAGCGCGAGCAGTGGTAGCTGTCGAAGACGGCCAACCCATTTTCCAAATCGTGTTTGGCCTGGTGCGCGAACGGATGGTCTTTCAAGCGCATACCGAATGTGCGCAGCAGGCTGTCATGGGCGATACGTCCAAGAACCACAATAGCTTTGAGGTTTTCCAAGGCGTTAAGGCGAGCTTCTAAGAAGCTGCGGCAGGTATTGATTTCGGCGCCTGTCGGTTTGTTTTGCGGCGGAACGCATCGCACCGCATTGGTGATCATGCAGTCCACCAGCTTTAGGCCGTCATTTGGGTCTGCCCTGTAAGTACCTGTGGCAAAACGAA
>JANQMY010000076.1 GCA_028279895.1 Alphaproteobacteria bacterium | reverse complement strand
GGTAAGGCTGTTTCTCAAGCCCGATGCCGTGTTCGGCCGAAACCGACCCCCGGCGGGCGCGCAGCGGCGTATAGACCGCATTCTCCACGGCGCGCCGGGCGTCAGACGATTCGTCGCCGACACCCACGATCACGTGCAAATTGCCGTCGCCCAAATGGCCGAAAATGACACTGCGATTCTCCGGCCACTGAGCATCCAGCGTTTGCTTCACTTCTTGCACGTAACCATCCATGTCCGGGATCGCCATACTCACATCGAAGGCAAAGAACGGCCAGAATTGCAGGCATTGCCCCACATCGTCGCGCATGGCCCACATGGCGTTGCGCTCGCCCTGGCTTTTAGCGATGACCGCATCCGCAAGTAAGCCGTCTTCCAGCGTTTCCACCAACACGGCTTCAAAGCGTTCGGCGTCGGCTTCCTGATCCGCACCCAGAGACTCCACCAAAATGTAATAGGGGTAATCATACCCAATGGGTGGTTTGTTTTCGGCCGGAGCCTTGGTGACCAATTCATAGAAGTCGCGCCACATCACTTCAAAGGCGCTCAGCGAGCCGCCCAGCTTACCGTCGACCGCCGACAGAAAAGCGGTGACATTCTCAAAACTCTCCAGCGCCACAAAGGCCGTGTTCTGACTTTTGGGCAGTTGGCGCAAGCGCAGCACAATCCGGGTGACAACACCCAACGTGCCTTCCGACCCGATGAACAATTGCTTGAGGTCATAGCCCGCATTGTTTTTGATCATCTTGCCGAGGGAGGACAGGATCGTGCCGTCGGCCAGCACCGCCTCCAGCCCCAATACCATATCGCGCGTCATGCCGTAGCGAATGACCCGATTGCCCCCCGCATTGGTGGAGACATTGCCGCCCACCGTAGCCGATCCCCGCGCGCCCAAATCCAACGGCAGCATGAGGCCGTGTTCCTCGGCCGCTTCCTGCGCGGCCTGCAGCGGCACGCCCGCCTGGACAGTCATGGTGCGCGTGACCGGATCGATTTCTTCGATATCGGTCATACGCTCCAGCGTCATCGCCAACCCGTCCGACGACGCCACGGTGCCTTCCACCAGCCCGGTCAACCCGCCTTGGGGGACAATGGCCTGATCGTGCTGATGGCACAGCTTCAAAATCACCGAGACGTCTTCGGTTGAGCGTGGCCGCAGAACGGCAGCCGGCAACCCCGGATGGGATTGCGAAAGACCTGCCAGCGGATTCCGCTCGGCCACATCCTGCCCGGTCAGTACGCCTTTCTCACCGAGGGCCTTGGTCAATTCGTTCAGCAGCTGGCTCATGCGAAACCTCCCAATATAGATCGGAAACGGCGCGTTCTCGGCCTGTTGGGATGATTTTGGCGGCAAGCACCGTCGCGGGCAAGCGGTCATTTGATCCGCAGCCGATCCGATTTAACGGAAAGTTGAGACGGCTTGGGGCAGACTAGACCCATGGTCCTGACGATCACGCAAATCCTCTGTTACGTCGCCCTGCTGGCAGCGGCCGCAGCGGTCTGCGTGCCGTATAAGCCGTTCCTCAATCGCGGTGTGGCGGCCTTCGCGGCAGCAGGCGCCTTTCTGGTGCTGGGCCTGGTCACGCCGCTGAAAGAACCGCCCAAAGACCTGTCCTATTTCGAATGGCGTGTCGCCAAACAGCATTGCCGCGCCGAAAACTTGGAAATCGGTCCCTGCCGAGTGCGCGATCGTCAGATCGCCTCTACCTATTCGGAAATCGACCCCTCGTTCAAATAGCCCATCGGGCGTGTAGAGGCGGGCTCCGCACATAACCGTCTTGCCGCTACACAAGCGGTCAGGGTAGAGCTATGTCTCTGTACATCACCAAACCAATCGTTGAGACACCCATGTGCCCGAGAGGGGGCCATCATTATGTTTACCTGGGGGGACCCGCTGCGGCGATCCATCGCCGACAATATCGAGAATTTCGATCGCCGCCCGCTGCCGACGGAGAATCTGCGCCATGCGGCCGTGGTGATGTGCCTGGTGCCGGACGATAATGGCAACCCGTCCTTTTTACTGACCCGCCGTGCCTCGCGCATGCGGGCCCATGCGCGCCAATGGGCGCTGCCCGGCGGCCGTATCGACGACGGCGAATCCATCGAAGAAGCCGCCTTGCGCGAACTGCGCGAAGAAGTGGATCTTCATTTGGATGAAGAACACATTCTTGGCGTGTTGGACGATTATGAAACGCGCTCCGGCTATGTCATGACGCCCATCGTCACGTGGGCGGAAACGCCGCCTGAACTGTCGGCCCAAGTCTCTGAAGTGGCCGCGATCTACAAAATTCCGTTTGCGGAGTTTAATCGGGACGGTTCGCCGGAATTCGTCACCATTCCGGAAAGCGACCGGCCGGTCATTCGGCTGTATTTGGGAGATCACCGGGTGCACGCCCCCACCGCTGCCGTCATCCACCAATTTGCGGAAGTCTGCTTGTTCGGGCGCGATACGCGCGTCGCCCATTACGAGCAGCCGGTATTCGCCTGGAAATAGAAACGCAAACCGCACAATCCCTGCCCCCCCACTCACGTCAAAGGAACCCCGCAATGTCCAAGATTTCTGAAGATCCGAGAATCGATCCGCGCCTAAAAGCCATGCTGGGGGCATTTCCGGCGCCGCCCGCGCAAGGGGATGCAGCCAGCCGGGAAGAAATGGTCGCCGCCGCCAACAGCCCCGGCGCCATCGCCGTGCGCGAGAACATGAAACAGTTCATGGATATGTGCGACAATGAAGACGTTGCACCGTCGGCCGGTCTGTCGGTGATCCGGCATGATTTTCCGTCTCAGCCGGACGGCAATACCATCAATATTCAGTTCATCCGTCCGGAGACGGAGGAAACGCTGCCCTGCGTCTATTACATTCACGGGGGCGGCATGCAGTTCATGTCCTGTTATGACGGCATGTACCGGGCCTGGGGCCGCATGATTGCCGGCCAAGGCGTCGCCGTGGCCATGGTGGATTTCCGCAACGCCATACAGCCATCCTCCGTGCCCGAGGTGGCGCCGTTTCCCGCCGGATTGAACGATTGCATTTCCGGTCTGAAATGGGTGATCGGCAACGCACGGGATCTACGAATCGACCCCGACAACATCATCGTGGCGGGCGAAAGCGGCGGCGGCAACTTGACCCTGGCCACGGGCTTGAGCTTGCTCCAGAACGGCGAGGCCCATCTCATCAAAGGGCTTTATGCCTTGTGCCCATACATCCTCGGCAAATGGCCCTCGCCCGATTGCCCGTCCTCGACCGAAAACAACGGTATCCTGATCGAGCTGCACGACAATCGCGGTGCCATGGGCTACGGCATGGAGGCCTTCGAAGCGGGCAACCCGCTGGCGTGGCCGAGCTTTGCCACCGTAGACGATGTCAAAGGCCTGCCGCCCACGATCATCAGCGTGAACGAATGCGACCCGCTGCGCGACGAGGGCATCAACTTCTATCGGGTGCTGATGGAGGCGGGCGTGCAAGCCGGCTGCCGTCAAGTCATGGGCACCACCCATGGCGCGGAGATCTTCGCCATCGCCTGTCCGGAAATCAGCCGTGAGACGGCGCGCAGCATTGCGGACTTTGCCAAAGGCGTCACGCGCTAAGCCCCGCCCGCCATGGCACAGCATATCGGCATCGTCGCCTGTTCGTCCGAAGGCGCGGCATTATGCTACCGCACCATCTGTTCCGAAGGGGCATCGCTGTTCGGACCGGCAGTGCATCCGGAGGTGACGATGCACACGCCCCCCTTCGGGGATTATGCCGCGAGGCTGAACCGCGAAGACTGGCAGGGCGTCGGCGAATTGATGCTGGCCTCCGCCCACATTCTGGCCAAGGCGGGGGCTGATTTCTTGATCTGCCCCGACAACACCATTCACACCGCCCTGCCATCGATCGCAGACCGTTCCCCCTTGCCCTGGCTCCACATTGCCCAGGTGGTTGCCGACGAGGCCACCGACCGGGGTTATCGCCGGCTGGGCCTGACCGGCACAAAATGGCTCGTGGAAAGCGACGTCTATCCGCACCCGCTTGAAAAACGTGGCGTGGCTTTCGTGCGGCCTAGGCCCGAGGAACGGGAAGAAATGAACCGCATCATCATGGACGAACTGGTCCGCGCCGTTTTCAAACCAGAGGCGACACAATTTTTTCAAACCGTCATTGAGCGGATGAAAAAAGAAGGATGCGACGTGGTTGTGCTGGGCTGCACGGAAATTCCACTCATCATTAACGATTCCAATTCGGCCCTGCCGACGCTAGACTCCGCGCGCCTGCTTGCCCGGGCAGCCTTACACAAAGCAGCCGGACCGACGGCCGCCGAATAATGGAGAACACACATGGCGCATGAACAATTGGGCCTGACGGCCGACCAGCTTTTGAGCACGACCCGCGCGGTACGAAAGCGCCTGGACTTCGACCGGCCCGTATCGAAAGAGGTACTCAAGGAATGCCT
>JANQMY010000067.1 GCA_028279895.1 Alphaproteobacteria bacterium | reverse complement strand
AGCGCCTTTGCGTCTTTTAATCAAGATTTGACGAAGAAGCTGTCTTTTGCAGTGGACGCGCTTTATTCAAATCGAGAGAGCAGTGTTTTTCGTAATTTTCAACCACAACTAAAACTAGATTCTGATCAAGAGGTGTTTTTCATCAACTCTCGCCTTAGCTACGACTTGACCCCGGACGTTACGGCAAGCATCTACTACGACTTTGGCCGGGACGAAGCATCACAAGTGAACAGTGCACAACTAGGCGAAATCGATTTCCTTGACAACACCCTTCACTCGGTTGAGGCGCAGTTGAGCGGCAAGCTAGTCGATTTACCGTCCGGGGCGCCCCTGTCTTTTGCGTTAGGCAGCGTATATAGAAGTGAAAAAAACGAACAATCAGACAATCTCGGTACTCCCGATCGCTCACGCTCACGCTCACGCGACATTTTTGCCGCCTATGGAGAACTCCTTATCCCGATCATTGGCGATGAGAGTGCTTATCCTTTTCTAAAGGCGTTCGACATTTCAGTTGCTGCTCGATATGAAGATTACAGCGATTTCGGCGATACGTTTAATCCAAAAATAGGCGTCCACCTTGCTCCGCATAGTGATTGGATACTGCGTGCCTCGTATTCTACTTCTTTTCGGGCGCCAGACTTAACCATTATGGGGCAAGACGAAACCGTCTTTATTGTCAACTTTCCGAACATTTTCTTTACGGCGTTTCCAGCGCCTGGCGATAATGGGAGTACACCAGTTATAAGCTTTGGCGGTGGTAATCCGAATATCGGTCCAGAGCACGCTGATGTTTGGTCAGCCGGCTTCGAGTTTACGCCGAGCGCATTACCCGGATTAATGCTTTCAACAACCTATTTTTATATAGGCTATGAAGACCGTATTGAAGGCGTGTCGGTACTGGAGCTTTTACAAAACCCGGGTTTTTTGGCATTGGTTGATATGAATCCCGATCCAACATTTGTTGCCGATGTTTTCGCCCGGGCGCAGGCAGGAGGATTCAGCGGCCTTACAGTTGTTGATCCGACGATTAGTCCGGAAGATATCCAGCTTATCTTAAACCAGGGCACGCAGAACATTGCGGTTCGAGACGTCGAAGGTCTGGACATCAACTTAAAATATTCAATAGATACGGACTTCGGGGATTTTTCCGCTTCTTTTAATTTAGCCTATTTACTAAAAAATGACAGTCAGTTTACTGATCTATCTGACGTGGTCGATGATCTGAATGTTCTCTATCGACCTGTGGATTTAAGGCTTCGCGGTGGTCTTAGTTGGCGGCCTAATGGCGGATTCGGCGTTTCCGGCTTCGTCAATCATACGAGGGGCTACGTAGACAAGCTTGATCGTACGATAGCAAACGATATCGACTCCTGGACCACGGTCGATCTAGCCGTTTCTTATGATACCTCTGATGTCTTTGACAGCACGCTGCTTGATGGAGTCAAGCTGTCATTCCATGTCCAAAACGTCTTTGATGAAGACCCGCCGTTTGTCTCAACGCTTGACGGGTTTAATTACGACACATCGAATGCGGATCCATTTGGCCGCTTCATCACTGCGTCATTTTCTAAGACGTTCTAATCCAATCGATGCCATCTATTACCGACCCACTATTCAATTGGGTCGGTAATGCTGTTCGTACTAGGAATTAGGAGGTTATTGGTTAATGGCCGGCGATACCGCGAGTTTTCCGGCGGCTAGTCCGACTAGGCAGGCAGGAATTGAAAGAGGATTTGGAATTATGAGAATTTGGCTTGGATCGCTCGTGTTGGCGGCGATCAGTATCAGTACGATGGCATTTGCAGATAGTCGCAAGGATCGGAGTTTTCAAGTACTTGATAGGTTGCGGCATGAGCGCTTTTCCGACCTCAAATGGTCACCAGACGGAAACTTTCTTGCTATCGTTCATCGCCGTGCTGCAATTAGTCAGCCAACGAGTCAGCTCATCGCTGCTGAGGACCGAGATCAAATTTGGATTTGGGACAATGAAGCGAAGGGGCTCACAAATTTGACTAATGGTGCTCAAGACGCGTCGGGGGCATGGGATCCCCGTTGGTCCCCTGATGGAAGCAAGCTTGCGTTTCTTTCAACCCGAGGAGGTTTCTCGAATCTATGGATTTGGGACAGGTCTGACCCTCGGCCTCGGAAAGTGACGGAGGACGGAATCGATGCGGGCTCTGGTTTCTATAAAGCTTCTCCAAGTGCCTGCCGATGGATAGACGAGGTCGACTTACTCTGTGCACAAGTGGTCGAAAAGGATGACGCTTCAGAGTTAAGTATTGGTGACGCATCAGGGAGAGCTGTTCTTTACGCGAATTCAGCGTGGGAATCTGCCCTTTCTGGTGAATCATCGGTCAGCACAATCGATAGTAGGAAATTTCGAAAGCCAGTCAGAAACATCGTTATTGTCTCTTCAAAAACGGGGGAGAAGCGACAGATCACCAAGGGGCGAGCAGACGTGAACGTTTTCCGTGGAGGACCGCCATTTTGGCTTTCACCGGATCGAATGCACTTTGCGGCTATTCAGCCAGAAGGTGGATCATGGCACCCAATAGCGGATTTCGCCGCGGGTGTCGTCGGAGAGATCGGGCTTTACGCTACGGATCATTCTGAACAGGCCTTGGATTTGTTCGGGATGCCCGACCACGTGGTTATAAGTAGCATCAAGTGGTCTCCGGACGGAAAGCATCTCTCTTTCTTTGGATTTCATGAAGATGAACTGCCAGAGCTCGGCGCTGAAACGCTCGCATCGAGCGTCGCGCGGCCCAGTTCTAGACTTACTAGTCCTTATTCCGGCCGATTCTTCGTACTCAATCTTGAGGAGCGTAAAGTCAAAGAGATTAGTCTCTGCGATTTGTACATGGGAAACGACACGCGGCCGCCATCACATTTGTGGATCGGTTCCGAAAGAATAGCGTTCTTCTCTAGGTTGCGGGCTGATGTTATCAATGGCATCGACGAGTTGAACTGGCGTTTCATCAGCCTTGGCGGCGATTTAAAGGCGGATGAGGGACTGGCATCTTTACAGGGGGCGGTGCATCAGTACTTTGCGGGGCAAATGCGTGTTAACACTCTCGAAAATGGCTCTGCAGTATTTGTGAGTCGTGGGCAGGCGATGCTGCTTTCGCCGGCAGGAGATCTCTCGCCGTTCGCTGTGAATGGGAAGAACGTACCAGCCGACTATATCTATAGTCTATTTCCAGAGAGACCACTTGCTGTTTCCACAACGGCGGATGGGGAAACTTCCTTTTACGCACTCGATTCCACCAACGGTACCGCAAGAGGCCCATTTAGAGCAGGCCCTGATTGGTGGCTGAGTGCATTTGGGTTTTCGGAAGTTGGGCACTTTGCGAGTGCCACGAACACCGATTACATTTCAAGATTGGCGGTTGAATACTCAGACGGTGACGCTGAAACTGTCATGTCTTTAAATGGGCACTTCGAACAGATTCAACGACCCGAGCAGAGGAAATTCCAATACAAGAGCCTGAATGGTTCAGATCTCGTTGGGGTGATCACCTATCCACCCAACTACGATTCACAAAAAAAATATCCCGTCATATTCGACTCAGATATTGGCTACACACCTGAGACCGTTCCGTCGACATTTGGTGCTGACAGCAATTACCTACCGGACGATCATGTTTTGGCTTTCACTTCAGCTGGCTACATTTATGTCTGGCTTAGCATGCCTGTAAATGAACTGGAGCCATACGGCAGAGCAAACCTTCTTTCGTACACTAGCGGTATTCTCCCTGGCGTTGAGGAGGTCATTAATATGGGCATTGGGGACCCAAATCGGCTGTTTCTGTACGGCATGAGCTCTATGGGGCATGGCGTGTTCGGCCTGATCACGCAGACTAACCGGTTTACGGCAGCTGTTTCTGGCATAGGTTTTGTAGATCCCGCTCGAGTTGGGATTCAAACACAATTTGTTGATCGGTATAGCGAGGAGACTTCGCACTTTTTACAACATCGGGCAACATACATGGGACTAGATCTGCCAACATACTTTGGCAATGAGCTGCATCGGCGAAACAGCGCCATGACATATGTCGACAGGGTCCAAACGCCAGTTATGATTGTTGCTGGGGATATGAGGGCAGGTTACCTCGAGCGTATGGAAGGCTTCTTCGGCGCCTTAGCTCAGCAAGGTAAGCCAGCACGATTAGTGCGGTATTGGGGTGAAGGTCACGGCAACAAGAATGCTGCCAATGTTCGAGACTACTATGCGCGGATAACGCATTGGTTCGACGAGTGGGGCGACATCTCTCGTGATAATGATGGGGACATTCTGTTTGAAGGGCAGACGGCGAGATCGCGTGGCTCAGACTCACAGCCATCTGTCGAAGATTACATGAGGTTTCCCGTATTCGCAGAGTACGCGAGTTCTGAATAGCAGCAGCCGGAGAAATGTCTGCCGAGCCGGGGGAAGTCCATGCAGCCACAGAACCAACGCGACATGTGGAACAGAGTTTTTAACTTTTTCGTAGATGCTGGCATCGCGCCTGAGGCAGAACGAGATCAGCCGTTAAGCCATTAATAGGCGGTCGTGTGCAGTCGATGAAATGCGAGCGTCAGCGCATTTCTCGATATGTCGAAAATGGATCTCTCTGGACCATCCGGGCCAGAAACAGTGAAGTTGCTGCCTTCTATTCAGAATACGTTCATTTTTTGCCTGTCATGTGAGTATTGAGGGCGGTCATTCTGCGGAAGTAGATTTCGCGTAAAAACTAAGGGGTCAGCTCTTTATAGCGTCCCCTGCATACAGGAGTTAAAGTTCGATCAAGAATGCGCAATATGAAATCGAATGGAGACTTGAACGAGAAGAGTAATACACGCTGACCAAACTATATTTTTGGAACGAATGTCGAATTGAGCCGTCATCAATATAGGTGGTTTTGCGACGCCGGAATGCTCCAAGGCCGCATTTGCGAATGGAGCGGTCAATAGCCGGTGAGCTAATTCTTGTTGCATCAAATTGCGCCGTCATTTCGGTGGTCGGGCCGCTGCTTTCCGGTGCGCTGTCATCTGACCATTCTCCCGACTTCGGGATGATGACGCTGCTCGCCGAAGAGATTGGCGCGCCTGTACTGCAACTCGTCGGTGACGCGGATTTTGTTGTCGACGAAATCTTGTTTGAACGCATCGCCGACATGAAACGACGGACCCTCATTCTCTCCGGCGGTCTTCTCGAAAGCGCGGTCACCCAGATTGCATTTGCTGCTTTTCGGATGCGTCTTTTTTGTGGTGGCCTTCGCCGGTTTGAAAGGCGATTCTTTTTGGAACAATTGCCCGCCTGACGCGTCATTTTAGTAAGGCGGTGCGAAATAACTCTCACTCCGAATAAACCCGCCGGATCCTCCTCTTTACCCAGCCTCGCGCGGACCCGTCTTTTTTTGAACGTGGTCCGCGACTTTTTCTGATTGCTCAATGTTTGTCTGGTGACATGGGCGCCGCACGAATCTGGCGGAATACTTCAGGGTAACGCCGCTCAAGGTGAAACCCATTCTGGCGCTCTCCAATCTGCATGCTGATATCCACGCGCTACATGCCGCCGAAGAACTGGACGTCGCCTCGATCCGGGCAATGACGCGCGCGACACCCGAACAGCCGGCCGATTGGCTGAAGCTCTGAAACGCGGAGGACGCCCGTGCGCCCACCGGCAAGCGGCTGAAAGACTGGACCAGCGGCGTCGCAGCCATCGCCGCAGCCGCGCACGCCACCAGGCTCTCAAATCCTCAAGCTTCTCGGAGCCTTGCGAAAAACCGCAGTTGCAGTATTCGTGACTTGCATTCGATGCAGAATTCGTGAGCTCCCTGGCTGAGCCCGAAACACCTCGCGAACTTTGCCACACCCCGCACCACCCCAGAGCGTAGACAACGGTGCCGGTGTTGGGGTTTCGGGGGTGTTGGCTGACAAGCAACTTCCGGCGTCTGAGTGAGAAGAGGGTGGGCCCCAGCCGCACAACGACGCTGTCGAGATAAGAGGAAGGGAAAGAGTCAGGGAAAGCAAAACCCCGAATCGGGACCCCGATTCTCCCCAACCCCAGTCACTACCTGACACTAGAAAACACAAGCCAATCCGACCGCACCCCACCCGCGACGGCGCGAGACCAAGCCACGAAAACCAAAAGAAACTCATCAACATACGAACCGCGCCGTTGCAAGATCTGTGAGTTGTGCACGTTGCAGAATTCGTGAGGTTCCCCTAGACAGCGATCCACGAGATGCTCGGACGCCGATCGATATCCAAGTCGCGATTGCGTTGTTTCTTCATTATCGTTGCTGTGTTGGGCTGCTCTTTTCGGAAACCAGAAATTCACACGTGCTTGACACGAACCTCTACCTTGACCCCTTCCTGTTCCTGCACGTGGCGCAGTATCTGCAGAAGATTCCTCGACGTGGGATTGCCGCCTGGACTCAACATTCTGATCAGGCTCTTGGTGTCCTTCCCGGTCAATTGGGCAAGCGCCGGGTACCCGATCGTCGCTTTGATGTAGTCGCCGAGGATGCTTCTACCACCGTCAAGGTCGCCGTCAATGAGGCTCTCAATGGCTTCTTCGATCAGCGCAAGGCGGAACTTCGGGTCACGGAGCGCACGTGCCCTTACCGTATCCTTAAAATCCCGAGTCAGTGCCACACTATTTCTCCACGCCGCTTTCGAAGTCTGTAATCTTTCCAGTACGTCTTAGCCTGGGTGATGTCCTTGCTCTGGCCCGACTTGGTTCCGCCGTTGAGTAAAACCACCGCCGTGGTCGTTTCACCGTCAGATTCCGAGCCGAAGTAAACTCGGTAACCGGGGCCGAAGTCGATTCTCCGTTCAGACACTCCGCCGCCAACGGGCTTTACGTCACTCATCAGCCCTCGGCCAATTCTGTCCAGAGCACTGGTGACCTTGGCTGCGGCTCTCGCATTCAGCTTTTCAAACCGCCTGCCAAACGGCGACCGGCCACCCGGTTCCAAATATTCTCGAATTTCAACCGTCATTGATAGTAACTTACATGTTACCAGTGAGTCTATGACTTATCGTCAGACTGGTCGAACAAAGAAACTCTGGGATTTCCGGAGTTTTGGCCGGTGTACGCGGTTTTCACCGTCCGTGGGCTGGACCACAGTTTCCCGGCCTCGTATCTATCTCACGGCGTGGACTCTGGCGATTTCAATTCGAGGTTGGACGTTCAATGCGAATCCGATATCGGACAGTGTCCGCAGCGTCATGTTGCGAGAGCCGTTCAGGAGCTGGGTGATGTAGGCGTTGGATCGACCCATGGCCTTGGCAAGATCCGCCTTGCTTTTGCCTTGAGTTTCCAACACCTCGAATATGGATTCGGTGACGTCCAGAATCAGCTTCTCCTCAGCGACTTTACGATTGAAATCAGCGTCGTCGCGATTGCTTCGTTTTCTCATCACCGTACTCCTCCAGAAACGTTGTGAACTCTCGTCGATGATTTCTGACGCGGTCGATCTGCTGCCGGTTGAGTGACTTGCCCACCTCGCCGCCCCGGTTCTCAAGGCAACTCAGTGCGCGGATGCCGCGGCGACTCTTTATCGCGTAGATGTCGTCGAACTCGTGCTTGTACTGCTCCTCGTTTCGAATGACGCCGGCGCTGGCAAGCCTACGCATGATTGCGACGATTTGCGGCCAGTCGTCGCGACGCTTGTTGCGTATCCTGCGGCACTCCCGCAGGCAGGGCTTGCCGTACTGCAACATCCGCCACACTGTGGGTGGTTGCATGGCATCGCATTCCGCCGTGACGTCCGGAATGTCGAACATCGCTTCGTGGTCAGTCCAGTGCGCCACTCGTCGCGTCTCAAGTTAATATAAATGTTAACTTGGCAGACGTCCAGATGTGCGTCACGCTATGGATTTCCCGATTACTGGCAGTTTTGCGGTTGGGTCCCGGTTTTGTGTTAGCCGTCAGCCGGGTACCGGCAGATCCGCCGGCTTTGCAACGGACCGGCGCGACACGAAGCGAAAGCGCATCGACAGCAGTAGTGCCGCAACCGACAGGCCGACCACGAAACCGCCCCAGATGAACATGGGATCCAACATGAGTTTCACGGCGGCAAGCCAGGCCAGAGGGAACGCCAGCACCCAGTACGAAAAGGTGTTGATGACCATCGCCCAGGTCGTGTCCTTGTAGCCGCGCAGCGCT
>JANQMY010000065.1 GCA_028279895.1 Alphaproteobacteria bacterium | reverse complement strand
AATCATTCCTATCCTTCGAGACGGGCCTAATGGCGCTCCTCAGGATGAAGAAAACAAGCAAAAGCCTCATGGTGAGGAGGCGCGATAGCGCCGTCTCGAACCATCGAGACCTAATGTCATGACTTTTTCAGCAGGCTGCTATAGCGTTTCCAGGTGAAGTGGAATCCGGTTCACCGTCCGGAAACGCGTAAAACAAAGAGTCTGGAGCCGTTTTGTGTTTCAATCAAAACCAAAACGGTTCTAGGCAGTAGCACGCCGAAATGGCCGAAAAATGCGGTTTTTTATGCCTCGAGCCAGGTGGCGCCCCTGGATCATCATGCGCGCCCACGCCACCGTGACGTCATCCATGGGACCGCGCCGTTTCTTGGCAATGTAGAAATGGGTCTGACCGCACAGCTCCTCCCTGGAATAGCCGCGCGGTGCCAGAGCAGCCAAAACCGGTTCGGGCACGAGATCCTCGGGTTCTCGCTGAACCATGTTTTCCAGTACAATCATACCGGGAAGCTCCCTACAAGACTCTACATATGCATGTGAGGGCACCTGGTTCATGTTCCGAGGATTCATCATGTAGTCCACATGCTGGGCGATGGGCTTCCCCGCAAACGTCTCGATGCCTTTGTCGCGGTAATGTTCGACAATCTGGTCCGGCGACATCAGGAGGTGGATCCATGGATCGTCTCGGAAAACATCGCCTTTGTGGTGCCCAAACCTTGAATTCCACAAGGGCGCCGCAACGCAATAGACAAAGCCGCCGGGCCGCGTGACCCGGACCATTTCTCGGAAGGCCGGCTCGATCTTCGGAATGTGCTCCATGGTCGCAAAACAAAAGACCAGGTCGAAATGGTCCGACGGCAACGACATGTCCTCGGCCGATTCCTTGTGATAGACCACGTTTGGCGCCTGATATTCCGCGCCGATGGCATCGATCACATCCAAGCCGTGAACTTCGGACGCCCCCCGGTCTACGAAGTACCGGCAGTCCTTGCCCCGATTGCATCCGACCACCAGCACACGCGCTCCCTTGATCGGCCCCAGCGATGCCGCGCGTTTGGTATGCACCGCGTTGTAATCGATGGGAGTTGTACTGGTCACCTGCTCTCTGCCGATCTTCTACCCAAAGCGACCACACGGTGCCATTGGATCGAAGGCGGAAACAAGGGGCAATCGGACAAGCCGTTATTCGACGGTCACTCTTACGCCCTGGGACAAGACGGAGTAACCTGGAAAACCCTGGAATTCCACGGCACTTTCCAAACGCACCCACGCGACGTTCTTCTGTGATGCACCTAGAGCGGTACGAGATGAGATTGAACCATTCTGCCGAGGAACCGGCTGCCAAACGACGCATGGCCCCTGTTGATGTGACTGTAACCGGCGGCGGGCGTAAACGTGCCTGACTCAGTTCCCTCTCCCTCTTTTGAAGCGCAGGTTTGGTTGATATTGCCGGTGCATAACCGTGGCGATGTGACGGCACGGTTTGCATCCGATCTCAATCGCCAACCCCATGGCGGCATACAGCTTGTTCTGGTGGATGACGGCAGCACGGACGGGACAGCCGAACGCGTATGCGGCGCCTTTGCTAATACCCATGTGATCCGGGGAAACGGATCTTTCTGGTGGGCGCAGGGCGTACAGGAAGGGCTCGACTTGGTGGCACGAAACAATCCCGGAACCGATGATGTGGTTCTCATTTGCAATGATGACGTTCGCCTGCCGGACGACTTCATTGCGAACGGTGCTCAGTTTATCGCGGACCATCCAAACACCCTGCTGGGCGCTCAATTTCGGGAAAGCAACGAGTCGGACAGTGAAGAGACGGGCGTTTTCTTCAACGATAAGGACTTTTCGTTCACGACCCCGCGCGACCCCGCAAAGATCAATTGCCTTTCCACGCGCGGCCTGTTCCTGACGTGGAAAGCGGTTCAAGCCATAGGGCCGTTCCGGCCGGGGATCTTGCCTCACTATGGATCGGATCTTGAATGGACCTACCGTGCCCACAGAAAGGGCTTCGACCTGCGCACCCACCCATCTGTCTGGCTCACACCGGATTTGGCGACCACGGGACTACGCGATCCGGACGATGTCTACGGCCTGGGCGAAGGCTGGAACTTTATGTTTTCTCGCCGCAGCACAGGAAACCTCCCCGCGCGGCTGGGCATGATTACCCTGATGGTCCCGTTGAAACGCAGGCCACGTCTTCTGATCACCGAAACGTTGCTGAGTCTTAAGTTCCTGGTAAAAGCCGGCTTGTCGCGGCCAAGAAGCCCCTCGGCCCGGAGCGGTTGACAAGAGCGCCCAAAAAGTCACCTTGGGAAGCTGCTATAGCGTTTCCAGGTGAAGTGGAATCCGGTTCACCGTCCGGAAACGCGCGACCAACTATGAATCGTAGGCATGATCATGTTTCCATGAAAAATGATCATGCCCTAGAGCACGCCAATCCGATAATTGCTTTCCACTGACGATCAAAAAGGTATGACGGACCGTCCCAATCCCTCCCCGCGCATCACCTTTGGGATGATCGTTCTCAACGGCGAGCCGTTCGTTCTCTATAACTTGCGGGCGCTTTATCCGTATGCCCACGAAATCATTGTTGTGGAAGGCGCGGCGCCGGCCGCCATCGGCATTGCCACCGAGGACGGTCATTCGCGGGACGGCACGCTCGACGCCATCAAGCGTTTCATGCAAGAGGAAGATCCGGCCGACAAAGTAACCCTCGTGACCGCCGAGGATGAGGGATACACGAACGGTTTCTGGCCCGGGGAGAAAAACGAACAAAGCCAAGCCTATGCCAAGCGCGCCACCGGCGACTATCTGTGGCAGATCGATTGCGACGAGTTCTACCGTGCGGACCACATCGACATCGTCATGGACCGTTTGCGGGCGGATCCCAGCATTTCCGGCGCATCGTTCCACCAAATCACCTTCTGGGGCGATACCCAAACCACCGTCGACGGATGGTATCTGCGCCGGGGCGCCGCCACTTATCATCGCCTGTTCAAATGGGGGCCCGGCTATCGATATACGAGCCACCGGCCACCCACCGTCACCGATGCGTCCGGCCGCGATGTACGTACGGACAATTGGGTCACCAGCCGTCAAACCAGGGAATGGGGCGTGGTATTGTTCCACTACTCGCTTTTATTTCCCAAACAAGTGATCGAGAAATGCGACTATTACGGCCGGGCTGAATGGGCCCGACGCCCCGACGCGCTCGATTGGGCCGATAACACCTTTTTCCGCCTGACGCGGCCTTTTCGGGTGCACAATGTTTACGATTATCCAAGCTGGCTCGAACGTTTCGACGGCGACCACCCGGGCGAAGTAAAGCGTATGATGCACGACATCGCCGAAAAGACACTTCGCATCGACACCCGTCCCATGGACGATGTACAGAAGCTGCTCGACTCTTTTTCTTATCGAATCATAAGACAGTTCATTCAGTGGGCAGATTACCCGCTGCGTCCTTTGGAACGAACGAAGAATCGGTTTGTCCGTTTGTGGCGGCGCATCGCGCCCCATGAACCATCGAACGGGCGAAAAAAAGGAGAGCCGGCACCTTGAACGTGCTGCAGATCAATTCGTCCGCCGGCGGCGGCGGCGCCGAGCGCATCGCCGTTTCGCTCAGCGATGGACTGCGTGCGGCAGGCCATGATTGCCGGTTGATCGTCGGCCGCAACAACACGGCCGAACCGCAGATCGCCGAATTCGATCACGGACAAAAAAAAGCCTGGTTTACGAAAGCAACAACCGCCATTGCCAAGCGCGCCTTGGACCCCCTTGCCGGACGTATCCGCGGGGCAGGTTTCGCCGCCAATATGTTGCGCCAGCATGGCGATCCCAGGCGGTTAGTCGATTACCTGAGGGGCCGGGAAAGCTTTCACTTTCCAGGGACATTGGCCAGCATTGACAGTTTGTCCTTCTCGCCGGACGTCATCCACTGCCACAACTTACATGGCCGCTATTTCGATCTGCGCACGCTGATTGCCCTGAGCCATCAGGTCCCGGTTTTTCTGACCCTGCATGACGAATGGCTGATGACCGGCCATTGCGCCTACACGATGGGATGCGAACGCTGGCGAACCGGCTGCGGCCAATGCCCCGACCTGTCGATCTACCCGGCCGTTCTGCGCGACGATACGGCGGGTAATCTGGCCCGCAAAAAAAGTGTCTACGCAGCGTCCCGGCTTTTTGTGAGCGCGCCATCGGCATGGCTTATCGAACGGGCGAAGAAATCCGCACTCGCCGAAGGTGCGCACGACTTTCGCGTTATTCACAATGGGGTCGATCTGGATATATTCCGCCCCCGTCCCAAATCTGAGAGCCGGGCCAAATGGGGCGTGCCGCCCGACCATCTTGTTGTGTGTTTTGCGGCGAATGCCGCCAACACCAATATGTTCAAGGACTACGACACGGTGGTAAAAGCAGGGCAGCGGCTAGGCGCCATTCTTCCGACGCGCGCCATCACATTGCTCATACTTGGCGGCCGCAAAGACGTCACCGTCTCGGGAAACGTCACCGTCAAAAATCTGGGATATGTTTCGGACCAAGAAGCGATGTCGCACGCCTACAGCGCCGCCGACTTCTACCTTCATGGGGCTCATGCCGACAACTTCCCGACAACCATTCTCGAAGCGCTCGCCTGCGGCACGCCCGTCGTCGCCACGGATGTCGGCGGTACTTCCGAACAGGTGATCCCGTGTTTCAACGAAGGCGGTGCGTTCGACCAGGCGTCGCTGCCCAGGGCAACCGGGGCGCTTGTGCCGCCTCAGGATTTTGCGGCCATGGCCGATGCGATTAAATCGATTGAGCAGGCCGCCGGCGCACAAGACACGTTGTCGGCGAATGCCCGCCGGGACGCGGAACAACGATTTGACCGTCGGCAGCAATTCCGGATAACGCTGGACTGGTACCGCTCACACATGACGCCGGGGTAGGAGAAGTCCGCGAATGTCTCATGAGAAGATCCATGAGCATCATGTCAAGCACTGGCACGACGATGCGCAGAATCCCGACAGGGAAGAGTTCCACGAAAGCCGGTTTCGTGATGATACAGCCGATTCCTGGCGCCATGCGCGCATGTATGAACCCATCCGCTGCCTGGACCATCGGAAAGATTTAAGTTTCCTCACCATTGGCGATGGGCGTTTCGGGCTGGATTCTATCCGCATCCGGAGTATTGGTTTCCAAAACGCCACCCCCAGCGACATCGGCGATGCACTTCTGAAGAAGGCTAAAGAGAAGGGCTTGATCGACCATTATCTGGTGGAGAATGCGGAGCACTTGTCGCTGCAGAACGACAGCGTGGATGTGGTGTTTTGCAAGGAAAGCTATCACCACATGCCCCGTGCGCCGCTGGCTCTTTTCGAAATGCTGCGCGTCTGCCGGTTTGCCACCATTTTGATTGAGCCGCGCGACCCGACCGTCGGTGCGATCGGTTATTCATTTCGCCAGTTGGTCCGCCACGCTTTGCTTAAACTGATGCCACGGTTGCGGTTGCCCGCGCTGGTGCTCCCCAGCCCCGGCGATCTATATGGCGACGGGCCAGCGCCTGCCTATGAAACGTCCGGCAATTATGTCTATTCGATTTCTCCGCGAGAAATGGAGAAAGCGGCACTAGGCAGCAATTTGCCCGCGGTTGCGTTTAAAGGTGTCAATGATTTCTATGTCGAAGGCGCCGAACTGGCGGACCGTGAGTCCGACTTGTTTCGCACCATTAAGGACACCGCCGAAGGGTTGGATCGCGCCTTCCAAAAGGGGACGCACACCTCGTCGCTTTTAATGGCGATCCTGTTCAAACAGATGCCCGACGACAAAACGGTGGCGCGCCTGACGACGGCAGGCTTCTATGTGAAGAAACTGCCGCGAAACCCCTACCTCTAGGGCACTTTTGGTTTTCATAGAATCACAAAAGTGCCCTAAGTCTTTGTCTTAGCGCGTTTCCGCCAATAGACTTTGGGCGGTGAACCGCCAATATCGGATTTTGGCACTTCACCTGGAAACGCTATAGAGCAGCGCTGGGTTTCAGGCCGCACCGGGCTGCAATGACACGGCAAAGCGCCGGTGAAACAGCGTGAAATTCCAGCCTTCGCTGTCGACAAGGCGGTAGCCTGCGCGGCTCAACCGCCACATGGTCGCTGCCGTCGCAAATATCGGTGCCGGCTGATCGATCTCCAAACAAATCACATCTGGATGGATGCGGTCGCTGAGCATCGCTTGCAGCGTCGCGTGCTCCGCCCCTTCGATGTCGAGCTTCAAGAGATGGATCCTATCGTGGCCGTGCGCAGCCATTGCTTCCCGCACGGAAACACAATCGGCCTCGAAAAACGTACTGGTCTGCTGCAGGTTTAGAGCCGAGTGCGAGACGAAGTCCGGGTTTTGCGGTGCGTAGAATCGCAGGGTTGCGGCGTGAGACCATAGCCCCACAGGCTGGAAATGAAAGTGCGGCTGGGCCGCCGCCACATCCTCCACATGGCGGATCGCCCGCGGCGTCGGATCGAACGCCCACACGGAGCAGCCGAAGCGGTCGATCATCCCCAAATCGAACGTGATGTCTTCACCGACACCCCCGCAATAGCAGATCCAATCTTGAGAGATGCAATCGACCGGCACGCTCCAACCGCCATAATCCGAGCCGATCTTTTCAAGACGCACCGATGCCGTCGTTTGACCGACAGCAACGAACAAACGGTAGAGGCAGCGGCGCACAAAGTTCGAAAAGCGGCCCGGCATGCGATCGGCAAGGGTCCCAACTGACAAAATTCTGCGCAACCTAGGGGGACCGCGCCGGGAGTGCAAGCGCAGGATCGCACATCCTTGCACCCCCCGGTCGAGTTGCCTAAAAGGCTGAGGGATTTATTGGCGCTTCGCCTAACGGCGGCAAGCACGCCCCTCCCCCGAAGGCCGCATCAGTCGCGCGCGCTCCATAAGGACACGCACGGGATCTTGGACCGGTCACAACGGTCGGCATATTTGCGGGCAATGTCGGTTACTTCCGTCATAAGCCCGCCTTCCAGCGTGATCGGGTCCAGCCCCAGGCCGATCAGCTTGGCGTTTTCCACATGCAGCTCATTCTCGTCCGCTTCGTTGCGCGGATTGTCCAGATGCTGGATCTTGGCGTCGGTCATGCGGGCAATCATGTCGGCCAAGTCCTTGATGCGGTGGGTTTCGGTCATTTGATTCATCACCTGCACCCGCTCGCCGCGCTGCGGTGGGTTTTCGATCGCCAACTGGATACACCGCACCGTGTCGCGAATGTGGATAAAGGCACGCGTTTGACCGCCCTTGCCATGCACGGTCAGCGGATACCCGATGGCCGCCTGCATCAAGAAACGGTTCAGCACCGTGCCGTAATCGCCGTCATAATCGAACCGGTTGATCAAACGTTCGTCTCGGGCGGTCTCCGGTGTTTGCGTACCCCAAACAATACCTTGGTGCAGGTCGGTAATCTTCAACTGGTCGTTCTTGTTGTAATAAGCAAACAGCAGTTGATCCTGCGTTTTGGTGAGATGGTAGATGCTGCCGGGATTTGCAGGATATAGAATCTCTTGCTTGATCTCCTCGCCCTCGGGGCTGCGCACCGACACTTCCAAATACCCTTCCGGTATCTTCATGCCGGCCGTGCCATAGCCATAAACGCCCATCGTCCCGAGGTGAACGATATGCGTATTGATGCCGGACTCTACGACGGCTGCCAACAGGTTGTTCGTGGCGTTCAAATTGTTAGAGACCGTATACCGTTTGTGCCAGGACGATTTCATCGAATAGGGGGCGGCACGTTGCTCCGCAAAATGCACAACGGCATCCGGCTTGAAGTCCGACAGCAGCGTCAAAAGGCGATGATAGTTTTCCGCCACATCGAAGCGGATGAATTCGATGCTTCTGCCGGAAACCTCCTGCCAGGCATTTAAACGCTCGCCCATAGGCTGGATCGGCGTCAGCGAATAGGCCTCAAGCTCATTGTCGATGTTCCGCCGGGACAGATTGTCCACAATTTTGACGTCGTAATCCAAATTCGACAGGTGGAGCGCCGTCGGCCAACCGCAAAAACCGTCGCCGCCGAGTATCAAGACTTTCATCGATGCATTCCTTAAGTCAGTTCGCGCCTATTTCGCTCTCTGCAACCCCCCGGGAGACCCGCCCGCGCGCGGCACAATATGCGGATGTCCCGGGAGAAGGGCAAGGGCTCAAACTTGAACACAACGCCACGCTATTGAG
>JANQMY010000046.1 GCA_028279895.1 Alphaproteobacteria bacterium | reverse complement strand
AGGTGATGCTTTCCAAAAATAAGGGGAGCGGGGTGGTAAGGCTTCCATACAAAAAGGGCGGGAAAAATTCCCGCCCTTTTTTTGTCTCTTAAGACGTCGGCTTACTTGCCGCGCCCCGGCAGAACGCCTTCACGCTGTGCGCGCTTACGGGCCAGTTTGCGAGAGCGACGAATGGCTTCGGCCTTTTCGCGCGCGCGTTTCTCGGAGGGCTTCTCATAGTGATTGCGGAGCTTCATTTCGCGGAAAATGCCTTCGCGCTGCATTTTCTTCTTCAGCGCTTTCAGCGCTTGGTCCACGTTGTTATCTCGAACGACAATCTGCAAGAGGCACCTCGTTAGCCAATCCATAAAATAAAGCCGGAACGAGTCCGGCCGCAGCGGCAGTGTGTATCAGAGGCCGGGCCACCTGTCCAGACGTCAATCCCCGTTTTTTCGGCCGCTTTGGGGCAATTTGGCGCATAGGAATGCCTGAGTTTGCTTAAGATTCAGTAGCGATGCCCGCTTTACAGGGGGCACCCCGCTTTCCATATTGCTGCCATGGCTATCCGAAAAATCGCCCGCATGGGGCATCCAGTTTTGCGCCAAATCGCCCAGCCCGTCGCTGATCCCACGGCACCGGAAATCCGGGCGTTGGTGGAGGACATGGTCGAAACCATGATCGACGCGGATGGCGCGGGGCTCGCCGCGCCGCAGATCTACGAGTCGAAGCGGGTGGTGGTGTTCCAGGCGCCGCCCGACGCGGCGGTCAATACGGATGGCGAAGAAGGCTACGATGCGACGGCACCACTGACGGTATTGATCAATCCGGAAATCGCGATCCACACGGAAACGATGGAAGACGGGTGGGAAGGCTGCTTGTCGGTCCCGGGCCTTCGGGGTGTCGTGCCGCGCCCGCTGCAACTGTCCTATAGTGGATTCGACCTGAAGGGGCAGCGCCTCGAGCGCCGCGCGAGCGGTTTTCACGCCCGGGTGGTCCTGCATGAGTGCGATCATCTGGACGGCGTTTTGTATCCGCAGCGCATGACCGATTTATCGAAGCTGGTTTTTGAATCAGAGTTCAAGCATTTGCTGGCGGCTCAATCGGAACCGTCGGCCGAGACATCTCCAAAGGGGTAAACCATGGACTCCAAAAGGATCACCCAGATCAAAGACGACATCGTCGAGAAGATGTTGCCGAACGTGCCCTTCGACGGATGGAGCAGCCGGGCCTTGAACGACGCGGCCAAGGAGGCCGATGTAGATCCATCCGAATTGCGGCTTGCCTTTCCCGCCGGAGAGATCGATGCCGTGGTGCATTACTCAAAACGCTTGGATGAAGCATTCCTGCGCCGGATTGCGGATGTCAATTTGGCCGACATGCGGGTGCGCGAGCGGGTGACCTTTGCCGTGCGTACACGGATTGAATTGATGGGCGAACATCGCGAAGCCGCGCGCCGGGCGGCCGCGTTGTTTGCGCTGCCGTTTTACGCGGCCATCGGAACGCAAGCGCTGTTTCGCACCGTCGATGCGATTTGGCATGGCATTGGCGATACATCTACCGACTTCAATTTCTACACCAAGCGGGCCATCCTCGCCGGCGTGTACGGGTCGGTTCTGCTGATCTGGTTCGATGACCGCACCGAAGGGCACCAAAAAACGTGGGAGTTTCTCGATCGCCGCATTGCCGACGTGATGCAGATCGAAAAGGTCAAGGCGCAGGTGCGTAACATCGGCGACCGCCTCCCGTCGCCGGCATCGCTGTTGGGGGCCTTGCGGTACCCGGCCCGGCGCTTCTAACCCGACATGGTCGGCGAGGGCGCTACTTATTTGCGTTCTCGTTGAGGAACGTTTCCAGATCAACCACCGTGATACGCCATTCGCGGCCGAACTTTATGGCGCGCAGCTTCTTTTCGCGGATCCATGACCGCACCGTGCTCTCTTTGACTTTGAGCATTTCGGCGGTTTCATGAACCGTCATGAGTGGTTGTTCCAGCATATCCATTTCTGTGTCGCTTTTTTGTGGTTGACGGATATCCGCGTGCCCCCCGAACGTCAGATTCCCCTTTTGCGGCCCGCAAACCTTCCCCCATAGGTTGAAGATCAAGCGCCCCAGCAATAACGCAGTCAAAGTAGATTAAAGTATTTCAGTAGATAAATACCTGAAAATGGTGCACTGCCACACAGTTTTTTTCAAGTATATATTCTCTTTTTTTGGGCTGATTTTTTATTCTTCGTCGATTATTTGCGAACGGCTGGTCCCTAGTGGCAATAATCGTGTGAAGTGTCCCATCTTTCGGCCCGGGCGCGGGGGAACTTTCCCATACAGATGAAGGCAAAGCTGGGGGTTGGTCATCAGCGTGCGCCATTCCAACACATCGTCACCGATGAGATTTTGCATCAGCGCGTCCGAGTGGCGCGCACTGGTGCCCAGCGGCCACCCGCATATCGCCCGTATGTGCTGCTCGAACTGGCTGACATGGCAGGCATCGATGGTCCAGTGGCCGGAATTGTGCACCCGGGGCGCAATTTCGTTAATGAGCAAGGGGGCATCCGCCTCGTCCGGCAACACGAACATCTCGATGGCCATGATGCCCACATATTCGAGTGCCTCGGCAATCCGAATCGCGTGCTGATGGGCAGCCACAACGGTGGGTTCGGGCTCGTCGCACGGGACCAATGATTGATGCAGGATGTGATCGCGGTGGCGGTTTTCCGACGGATCGAAGGTGGCGTATTGGCCGTCCTGCCCGCGCGCAATGATGACGGAGATTTCTTTGCGGAACGGGATGAATTTTTCCAAGATGCAGGGGGCCTCGGCCACGGCCGCCCAAGCGGCGTCCGCATCGTCTGCCTGTCGGAGAACCGCCTGCCCCTTGCCGTCATATCCCCCCCGCCGGGTTTTCAACACCGCCGGCAAGCCGACCGTGTCGATTGCACGGTCCAAGTCATCCCGCGAGTTGACCCCGTGATACGGGCTGACCGGTACACCGATCCGTGTCAGGAATTGCCGTTCCAGTTCCCGGTCCTGGGCAATAGCGAGCGCCTGCGGGTGCGGTCGGACGAGCGTTTTTTTGGCGAGCAGTTTGGCGGTGTCCGCCGGAATGTTTTCGAATTCATAGGTCACGACGTCGGTTGCCGCTGCGAACGCCTCCAGGCGCGGAATGTCCTCATACGCGCCAACGGTCCACTGATACGCAACTTGGCGGGCCGGTGCATCTTCTTCGGGGCAATAGATGTGGGTTTTGAAGCCGAGCCGGGCCGCCGCCATCGCGATCATGCGGCCCAATTGGCCACCCCCTAGAATGCCGACAATGCCGCCGGGCGCTATGGACTCTCGTCGCGTCATGATCAGCCGTCCGCCTCGCTGGGATTTGTTGGGCGCTCGGCCACACTGTCGGTCTGCCGAGCGCGAAAGGCGTCGAGCCTTTCGGCCAGCGCCGAATCGTTGAGAGCCAAGATCGAGGCGGCCAGAAGCGCCGCGTTTTTGGCCCCGGCCTCGCCGATGGCAAGCGTGCCCACAGGGATGCCACCGGGCATCTGCACAATGGAGAGCAGACTGTCGAGACCTTTGAGGGCTTTGCTTTGAATGGGAACGCCCAAAACCGGCAAGGGGGTCAGCGAGGCGATCATTCCGGGCAAATGAGCGGCGCCGCCCGCACCAGCGATAACGACCTGAAACCCTTCAGCTTTTGCGGTTCGCGCGAAGGTGAACAGGCGCTCCGGTGTGCGGTGCGCGGAAACGATTCGCGCCTCATGTGGAATTTCGAGTTCGTTAAGAATTGTCGCCGCATGGTGAAGCGTGGGCCAATCCGATTGGCTTCCCATAGCAATAGCAACCTGCGCGCTGACTTTTGTCATAGATTTTGCCGGATAAACAGCCCGGTTGAGGGGCGAAAGGAAAGCGCGCACTATATATCAAGACGGGCAGAGGTGTGAACGATTCGCGCACCATTAGACCGGTTGGCTAGTTTTGTTTACCTTTTCGGACCATGGTAGGCGCCGAGTAAAGGGGGGAGGACAACGGTTCCATGAAAGTTGGCGATTCGAAGCCGGTCGGGCCTGTGCGCCCACTGCGCCCCGTCCAGAAGAGCGGCGGCTATCAGCGCACCGCCGCTGCTGCGCCGATTGCCGACAGTGCCTCGATCATGGGGATCCCCGAAGCGGAACTCACACCCAAAGTGCGGGACGCCATCATGGCGTTGATGTCCGAGGTGGAAACCTTGCGCCGCGAGGTGCAAACCGCCCGCCAGCGCATGGAAGAGCTGGAGCACTTTGCCGATCACGACCCCCTTGTGTCGGTGCGCAACCGGCGTGCTTTTGTGCGCGAACTTACCCGGCTGATTTCGTTTTCCGACCGCTACAATATGCCGGCCAGTATCGTCTATCTGGACCTGAACGACCTGAAGACGATCAATGACACGCTCGGCCATGCGGCCGGCGATGCCGTGCTGATGCATGTGGGCGATTTGCTGGTGCGTAATGTGCGGGAATCCGATGTGGTGGGCCGCCTTGGCGGAGATGAATTCGGTGTCATCCTGCCCAATGCCAGTGAAGAAGCCGGGCGCCGTAAAGCCGAAGTGCTGGCGGATGTGATCCAGCAAAACCCCGCGACATGGGACGGAAAAAAGCTGCAGCTTTCCGTGGCATACGGAATTTACGCCTTCACACCCGGCGAAGATGCGACGGAGGCCATGGCAAAAGCCGACCGCGACATGTATGAGCGCAAAAAATCGATGAAAGAAAAAAAGTAGCCGGTGCGTGGCTACGCGATGATATCGGGCACGATATCGTCTTCGATTCGCTGAATCTCGTCCTTCAGCATGAGTTTCTTCTTTTTCAAACGTTGAATTTGAAGCATGTCCGTGCTGCCTGAGGTGATGAGCGCCGCGATGGCGTCATCCAGGTCACGATGCTCCTGTCGCAATTGGAGGAGCTGATCTTGTTTGGTGTTGTCGCGTTCGTCGCTCATGGCATGCTTTGATTGATGCGCACGCAGCACAGAATTGCCGTCAGCTTATCATTGCCGACGATGTTGAGAAGTCGAATATATCACATCCGGTTGCATTTTTCTCTCGAGAACTGCTGCGGCTTGGGCCGGCCGGCGATTAAATGTCGTGCGATCGGCCGCCGAAAAAGCGGCAAATTCCGCTAATGATCGGTTGAGCAAATGCGTCGAATTTTCTGCAAATTGTGCGATACGCCCGCCGCCGACATATTAGTCCGTAAACGTTCTAAATTGCAGCAAGGAGCTGCCGCGTATCTCGTCATGCTTGGGCCCTAAAAACTGCAGAAAAGCTTGTGATTTTGCATGCCGGGATCGTTCCCGCTGCAACCGTGTGCGTCAAAAAAAATCCTCTATTCGGGTCTTTCGGGGATGACAGATCGCACAGGCGGTGTTCTAATGAATACTCTACCAGATGGAGGATAAGCATGGCCGTACAGGCGCATATTGCCGAACTTCTAGAAAAACACAGACAACTTGATCTCGAAATCGAATCCGAGCTGCAAAGCCCCGGTTCCGACACTCTCCATATCTCAGCCCTCAAACGCGAAAAATTGCGCCTCAAAGAAGAACTTGAGCGATTGCGAAGCGAGACGCGCCACTAGGGCATGATCATTTTTGACGGAAACATGATCATGCCCCAAAACGCTATGGCGATTCACAGTTGGTCGCGCCGGCCTGCGCGAAGCCTAAGCTTCGCTTCGGCGAAGGCAGGCGATCGGACGGTTAACCGGATTCCACCCATCCGGTCGAGCCGGAGGGCATGCTTAACCTGATCGCGCTCTAGCATCTCCGCCACGGTATATGAACCAATAGCGCACACGTCGGCACATTTGTTTGTGTGCAGATTATATGCGCTGCCTACATGTTGCGGGCTTGATCTCGAAGTTTGAATTTTTGGATCTTGCCCGTAGATGTTTTCGGCAGCTCGGTAAAGATGACCGTGCGCGGACATTTATAGTGTGCCAGGTTTTCACGGCAAAAGCCGATCACGTCGTCTTCGCTTAGCCCGTCTTCGCCGGGCTTGGTTTCAATGAAGGCGACGGGTGTTTCGCCCCATTTTTCATCGGGCCGGGCCACCACCGCCGCGGCTTGGATCGAGGGGTGCTTGTACAATGTATCTTCCACCTCGATCGACGAAATGTTTTCACCGCCCGAAATGATGATGTCCTTGGAACGGTCTTTCAACTGGATATATCCATCTGGGTGCCACACACCCAAATCACCGGAATGGAACCAGCCATCGGCAAAGGCTTCTCGCGTGGCGGTGGGGTTCTTTAGGTAGCCTTTCATCACCACATTGCCTCGGAACATGACCTCGCCCATGGTTTCGCCGTCTTTGGGCACGGGCTGCATGGATTCCGGGTCGCGTACGGACAATTCCTCTAACACTTCGTACGGCACGCCTTGGCGAGCCTTGACGCGCGCGCGCTCGTCCTCGGGCAGCTCGTTCCATTCCTGATGCCAGGCATTCACCACCGCCGGGCCGTAGGTCTCCGTCAAGCCATAGAGGTGGGTGATGAAAAAGCCTTGCGCCTCGATTTTGGCGATCACGGCCGCCGGGGGTGGCGCCGCGGCGGTAAAGAAATTGACCCTGTGCGGCAGCGGCTTGCGCTCGTCTTCCGAGGCATTCACCAACATGCCCATGACAATCGGCGCGCCACACAGATGGGTGACGTTGTGTGCCGCCAAGGCATCGAAAATGGGTTTGGGTTCGACCCGCCGCAGACACACATGAGTGCCTGCCAACACGCTGAGCGACCAGGTGAAACACCAGCCATTGCAGTGAAACATGGGCAGCGTCCAAAGGTAGATCGGATGCTGTTGCATGGAGGCGGTCACCACATTGCCCATGGCCAGCAAATAAGCCCCGCGATGGTGATAGACGACCCCTTTCGGGTTGCCCGTCGTGCCGGATGTGTAGTTAAGCGCGATCGCTTGCCATTCGTCTTCCGGCAGGGACCATTCCATGTCCGGGTCGCCTTCCGTGAGGAGCGCTTCATACTCGATCTTGCCGATCAGTTCCCCGCCGGAATATTCCGGGTCGTCCACGCCAATCACCAAAGGCTTGGCCTTGCATTGGGACAAGGCATCTTTGGCCAGGGCGGCAAACTCCTTATCGACAATCACCGCTTTCGCTTCTCCGTGATCGAGGATGAACGCGATAGCGGCGGCATCCAGCCGGTAATTGATGGTGTTGATGACCGCACCGATCATGGGCACGCCGTAATGAGCCTCCAGCATGGCCGGGATGTTGGGGCAAATCATCGCCACCGTATCGCCCAGGCCGATGCCCCGCGCTTTGAGGGCCGATCCCAAGCGGCGCGCACGCGCATAGAATTCGCGATAGGTAAATTTCTGTTGGCCATGAATGACCGCGGTATGGTCCGGAAAGACGTTGGCGTTGCGTCTCAAAAACGATAGGGGCGACAGCGCTTGATGGTTAGCTGCGTTCTTGTCCAAATCGATTTCATATGGATTGGCGGACATGGCCCCAGTTCCTCTTATTTTTGCGTCGTCGGCTCGATGCTGTTTGGGTGTGCCGGCGATTCCTCCGCCCACAAATGGATCGGCCCATAGGGCTCGTGATGCCATCTTAGGTGATCTTTAGGCCCACCACAAAACCAGCACGTAGGTCAAACGAAAAAACGGCTTTTCGTCAATAAAGTTGTGGCGCCATATGCCGCTAAGGAGGCGGGTGCCAAGAACGCGGCGCGGTTTGCAACACCGGATTGGCGGTAACGTCTCGGAAAGCACTCCGCGGCAAGATCGTCCGCGCGTACCCACGGGCGGCGAGCCTAGGCTGTTTAGACACGATATGCAATCTGGAACATTTCGCTGCCAAACCGTATGGTGCGGCGACGCGCATTCAGGGCGCGGCGAGTAGTGGTCGTTCGTAAGCAACCGATAGGTTTTTTCAATGTCAATTGCGGGAATGGTGGTCGTGGTAACCGGTGGTGCTACCGGTATTGGGCTGGCATGCGCCCGGCGTTTTGCAAAGAATGGCGCCAAGGTGGTGATCGCCGATTCGAGTGAAACGGATGGCAAGTCTGCTGCCGAGACGATTAAGGAGAATGGCGGTGACGTTATTTTCGTTAACTGCGACGTCGGCGAACGGCTGGATGTGCACAATCTGATTGCGGCAGCGCTCGACAATTATCAGCGCGTCGATGCCTTGGTCAATAACGCAGCCATCCGTGTACGAAGCGATTTTCTTTATCTAAAGGAAGAAGACTTCGATCAAGTCATCCGTGTCAATCTCAAGGGAGCGTTCCTCACGGCGCAGGCGATCGCTAAACAGATGATTGCCCAACTTGCGGAGGCGGAAGATCTGACGAATGGCGGTGCGGCCAATTACAGCCTGGTCAATATTTCCTCGATCAATGCCGTGATCGCCGCCCCGGAAGAAGCCTCTTATTCGATTTCTCAGGGTGGCCTCAATCAGCTCACCAAAGTGATGGCCTTGTCCCTGGCGCCGCATGGTATTCGCGTCAACGCCATTGGTCCGGGCAGTGTGATGACCGAATACATGAAGACTGAACTTTCAAATTCAGAGGCCCGCAACCGGGTGCTCGCCCGTACGCCGCTCGGCCGTATCGGTGATCCGGACGAAATTGCCTCTATCGCCCAATTCTTGATTTCGGAAGACGCCAGCTACATGACTGGCCAAACGCTCTATGCGGATGGCGGGCGGTTGGTGTTGAACGACAATCTTGCGGCGGCGAAGTCCTGACGGTCAGGACCAACCGTTCATTCCTGCAGTTTCTTCAATTGGGCAAAGGGGTTGTCGTCATCGACGTCGCCTTTGTCTTCGCTGTCACCGGATTTGTCCTCTTCGGACTGTTCGGGTTCGGGCGCCTTGCCGAAAACGTCTTCCGCACTCAGCTCGGGTTCTTCCTCTTTCGGGGCAGACGGGGTGTCCCAGCCGGCCGGCAATTGCGGCGCACCGCTCGCGCCACTTTCTTCTTGCGCGCCCGTCGGTGCAGCAGCCTCGGTCGGGGTCACAATCATGGTTTCCGGCGCCGGCTCCGGGGCCGCGCTGCCGACGGTTTCTGCGGCCGGTTTGAGCGTACCCGCCTTCTCTGCGGCGGCGCGTTTCTTTTCTTCCCGTTCCCGGCGGGCCGCCCCTTTCTGGACGGCGCCATCCAGTTCCGTTTGTGTGCATAGGCCCAGCGTCACCGGATCGACGGGTTTGATGTTTGCCGAGTTCCAATGGCTGCGGTTGCGTACGGACTCGATGGTGGGTTTGGTGGTGCCCACCAGCTTTGAAATCTGTGTGTCCGACAATTCCGGATGGTTGCGTACCAGCCAAGCGATGGCGTCCGGCCGATCCTGGCGGCGCGACAGCGGCGTATATTTCGGGCCCTTGCGCGGTGGTGCCGGGGGAATGACGTGCTTGCTTTTGAGCATTTTCAGCCGTGCTTTGGGGTCACCCTGCGCGCGCTCTATTTCTTCGCGGCTCAATTGGCCGCCGGCGACCGGGTCCAGCCCCTTAATGCCCAAGGCCACATCACCGTCGGCGATGCCTTTCACTTCTAATGGGTGCAGGCCGCAGAATTCGGCGATTTGATCGAAGGTCAAAGACGTGTTGTCGACCAGCCAAACGGCGGTCGCTTTTGGCATGAGCGGTTGAGCCATAATTCCTCCTGGGGCCTTCTTGTTAGGGGGCCCGCATAGGCACGGTGTTCAAAACATGTAGGTCAAAAGCTTACGGCCCCTCACTGAGGGGCCGTCTTGCTACTTGCCATGGGTATATAGGCTTCTTTTGCGTGAAATGGAACACCTATCGGTGGACTCAGCCGTCCCGCACCCCCATCCCGTCCACCCCTAGGGTACCCTAAATCGGGTGGATGGGATGGGGGTGCGGGACGGCCGAGCTTTAACTAGTGACCAGCACAATCTTGCCGATATGGGTGCTGGATTCCATCAGCGCATGGGCCTCTGCGGCATTGGCCAACGGGAAGGTTTTGTGGATGACCGGCTTGATTTTCCCTTGGTCCAGCAAAGGCCACACATTTTTCACCAGGCTCTGAGCGATCTGGGCTTTTTCCTCAACTGCCCGGGCCCGCAGCGTGGAGCCGGTGACCGTAAGCCGCTTGAGCATCACCTGCATGAAATCCACTTCGGCCTTCGAGCCGCCCAGAAAGGCGATAAACACCAGGCGTCCTTTCATGGCGAGGCTTTGCAGATTGCGGGGAATATAGTCGCCCCCCACCATGTCCAGAATGACATCGACGCCTTGGCCGCCGGTTTCTTCCTTCAAAACGGCGGCAAAGTCTTCATTTTTGTAATTGATGGCCCGATCTACGCCCAGATCGGTCATGGCTCGGCATTTTTCCGCCGATCCTGCCGTGGCATAGACCGTGGCGCCGAAGGCCTTGGCCAGCATGATGGCGGTGGTGCCGATGCCGCTGGTGCCGCCATGGACCAGAAAACGCTCGCCAGGTTTGAGGGCGCCCAGATCGAACACATTGGTCCAGACCGTGAAGAATGTCTCGGGCATCGCGGCGGCCTCAACCGAGGATAGGGCGCCTGGAATCGGCAGCGCCGCGGCGGTTTGCACCACACAATATTCCGCATAGCCGCCCCCTGCGACCAAGGCGCAAAGCCGGTCGCCGACCGCGACATTGGAGACGTCCGGCCCCAGGGCCAGCACTTCGCCGGCGACTTCCAGACCCGGTGTGTCGGGCGCGCCTGGCGGTGGCGGATAAAACCCCATGCGCTGAAAAACATCGGGCCGATTGATGCCCGCCGCCTCGACACGGATCAGCGCTTCGCCGGAACCAGGAGTTGGCACCGGCAGTTTCACCGGCTGCAGCACGTCCGGCCCCCCTGGTTCGGTAATGGCGATGGCGGTCATTTCGGCAGGAATGCGTGCGGACATGCGGCCTCCTGGATGGTTGGCGCCGCCGTCTCAGCGGCGGTCGGGAGAGGAAAGTTGACTCTTGCGCCCAACCATAATCGGGCCGCAAACTATGGCAAACGAAAAGGGAGAGGTGACGTGGATACGGATGATCTGGAAGAAAAGAAGAAAAATGTCAGTTGGGCGCTGGAGGATTTATCCACTTTCTCGATTGCCGAGCTGGAAGAACGCATTACGGCCCTGAAAGAGGAAATTGCCCGTTGCGAGGCGCTCATGCAGTCGAAAGAGTCGTCCATGGCCGCCGCCGATGCGGTGTTCAAGAAATAGGGGTTGGGCCGGCCGGGCGCGGTCAGAACGATTCAATATGACCATGAGGCGCTCTAGCAGGCTGCTGAAAAAGTCATGGTCTTGGGAATCCATGGTTCGAGACGGCGCTATCGCGCCTCCTCACCATGAGGTTTTTGTTTGTTTTCCTCATCCTGAGGAG
>JANQMY010000034.1 GCA_028279895.1 Alphaproteobacteria bacterium | reverse complement strand
ATCCCCGAAGACGACATGTTCGTGATGGTGGTGCGCGATTTGGTGGCCCGCGTGGGCCACGCCTATCTCGCCGTCCGCGTGGACGACGGCTATGTGCTTCTCGACAGCCGCACCGACCGGCTCGTTGCGCCGCACATGCTCGACGAAATCACCCCAGTTTTTTCGATCACCTCCTCCGGCGCCTTTCTCCACGGCCGCCCGGCATAGCAGGGCTTGGCGGACCGATGGGCAGGATTCTTCCATTCAGAAAATTATCTCGCATCGGCAGGATAAACCTGCGCTTTCCACGACGCCTGCGCGTGCCACAGTTCTTGTTGCCGTGGGCTGTTATCGCCCTTGTTGTGGCAGGGTCTTTTTTCTTTTCACCTAACAATATCGAGTCTTCGGCCGTTGAACTTACCTGCTGGAACCCCAGAATTACCGACGGAGACACATTCCGATGCGGCGGGCAGCGTGTTCGCCTGACAAGCATCGACTCACCCGAGATGCCTGGGCACTGCCGCAGAGGCCGCCAGTGTGTTGAGGGCGATCCATTTGCAGCTCGACGTTATCTGCAGAGCCTCACGCGCGGCACCGTGAAATGCAGTATCCTCGACTATGACGTCTACGACCGTGTCATCGGCCGTTGCCGGTCCCAGGGCCGCGACCTTTCCTGCGCCATGGTGCGATCAGGGCATGCAGTCCCGCGTTATGGCGGCTCGCCCTGCTGATCCGCACGCTCACCATCTTGCATTTGGGACCCTCTCCGTTCGAACATGGCTATTCCAACCGGCGGGCCGGGCCTCTCCCAGACCAACCCCGCCCTTTCCAGCCATCCAAGCGCCTAATACGAATACGCCACACGCTCCCTGTAGAACGCCATCAAACGTTCCAGCGCCTCGGTTTCGGCTACGCCGCCGGAACGCCTTTCAAGAGCACGCTCGAGTCTGACCAATTCTTGTGAGACATGCGCGTTACATTGCGCTTGGCGGCGTTCCCACGACGGAAGTCCCATGGAGTTCGACGTCAAACTAGCCACCCTTGGGCGCTCAACAAAATAGAGAAGGTCTGTTTCATTTGAAAACGCAAGGTCACAACGCAAAGCAAGAACCGCTTCCGGCCATCCAGCAAACCCCAAGCCGGACTCGGCGCGCAGCCCCCTTAAGTGCCACCAGAACGCCGCGGCCCCGGATAACTGCTCACGCCGGTTGGGAGCCGGCCCAATGGCGCGCGAAGGGTTCATGTCCTGTGCTGTGGCAATAACTTCATTGAGACTATGCGGATGAGATGGATCAAACTGCTCAGGACACTGATTTATTGCATCGATCTCGGTAAGAAATTCCTCAATTTTGCCAGGCTCAAGCCGTGCGGCCATGACAATCAGTGACCCCACACCGGCACAGTCTCCCTCTGTCAGAAAATCGCGCGCAATACCCTGCCAGTCGAACTTGGCGGACGGCAATGGCCACACGAGCCATGCCGCAGTTGCAAAAAAGACGGCAATCACCGCGGCACCAATCCCGGTCACAAGACGCGCCATGATCCTCCCCCTTTCAACGCTCAACATTCGAATTTCAAAGCCCTTGCAGGGGCCAAAATGATTCTATCACCGGAGCATCCCCGCCTCAATCTACCACCTTAAGATGTAACCCTTCCACCATCAGACCATCGAAAGGAAAAAAGATGTTGTTCTACGGAGATACGGTAGCCGAGGCATTCAAGAAAGCCCTTGCGAAGGAAAACTCCAATGAAGAGTTCAATGAGCAGGAGCGTCGAGAGTGTGAGAGGCTCCTCGCGCGCTTGTTAGATCTCAACCGGGAAATCTCAACACACAAGCGCGAGTTTGATCGGCTGAATTCTCAAGTCATACGTCTTGTCGGCCAACGGGTGCTTGAACGCGCGCAAGCAGCAGCTGGAGTCGGCGGTTATGCAATTGCCGCAATCGCATTACCTGAAGCTGCTCTGGCTTTCGCACTGGCGCGTACTGCAATGCAGCGTGTGGGAATGTCGTTTCTTACAGGCATTGTCGGACTAAACATCGCAAGCGACATTGATTCCATCCTCGATCATCTCGATGCGAGCCGTGAAATCACGGCACGGCTAAGGCCAATCCTTTTTCAGCGGCAGATCGCATTCAGCAGAATGCGCCGAAAGGCAAGAGAGTATTTTCCGGTGTTACGGCAATACCAAACACGGTCCTGTGACAAGTACCAGATCACTTTTTGGGAACGTCGGAGATAGCAATGCCTAAAGCGTCAACCGATATGGCAAGAGCTCCTCCCCCTTTCACCGCTCAGCAATATAGAGGCACATCTATACCCGGCACTTAGATTTTGCTTGCACAGAGCGTGGCGGTCATTCGAACATAGGCGTCTTCACACAAGCGCGCCAGATCAGGCGCCAACCGCCGTTTTGAGGAACGCCATGCCCGAAATTCATTTCGACCGCTTCTACCGTCACGCCGAGCTGACAGACCTGCTGAAAGCCTATGCGGCCGAATACCCTGATCTTGTCACCCTTGAGAGTATCGGCACCTCGTTCGAAGGCCGCGATATTTGGGTGGCATCCGTCACGAGCCGCAAAACCGGCGCGGCGGAGGACAAGCCCGCCATGTGGCTCGACGGCAATATCCATTCGGTGGAACTCACCGCGTCGGCTTCGTGTCTTTATTTCCTCGAAAAGCTGGTGAACGAATATGGCAAGGACAAGCGCGTCACTCACGCGCTCGACACGCGCGCCTTTTACATCTGCCCGCGCGTGAACCCCGACGGCGCGGAGGCGGCCTTGCGCGACGCGCCCCACCGGGTGCGGTCGTCCATGCGGCCCTACCCCCATGAAGACGAACAGGTCACCGGCGTCCGGCCCGGCGACATCGACGACGACGGGCGCGTGCTTTACATGCGCATCGAAGATCCGGCAGGCCCTTGGAAGCCGCACCCGGACGAGAAAAAACTCCTGATCGCACGGGAGCCCGACGATTTCGAAGGCCCTTTCTATAGGCTCTACAAAGAAGGCGAGATCCTCGACGAAGACGGCTCCATGGCCAAGCACCTGATGCCGCGCGAGG
>JANQMY010000031.1 GCA_028279895.1 Alphaproteobacteria bacterium | reverse complement strand
CCCCACCGGCAGATGATCGAGGATGTCGGCGGCGCGTTCGCGAATCAGCGGTTCCAGATTCATCAGATTGCGCGGCTCCACCGACGGCGACACGGTTTTGCGCTGCTTGCTGTGTTCCGGTTCGTCCATCGAGATGAAATTCTCCAAGCGGTCGCGCTCGTCCATTTCATCTTCGTCGAAATCCACAATGGATATGCCTTGGGCGGAGGAAAACTCGCGGTGGTTGATGTCCACGGCCATGACATGTTCATGGGTGGTCACCGACCAGAAGCGGCCATTGGCGCTGTCTTCGGTCAGGTGAACCGGGTCTTCCGCGCGCAGCCGGGCAAACCAGGGCTGCCACGTATCGTGTTCGTAAATCGACGCGTCGCTCACATCGATTTGGTCGAGCGGCACGGAATCCACTTCACTGCGGGGCTTGGCCATCACGTTCATAGGGCATCCTCCGAATCGAGAATATGACGTTAGCGTCAAGTTTAGCGAATGGCACCGGCCTTGTCTTGCGAAATAGGCAGACGCTAAGGGTCCGGCTTGGTCTGGGACCAATTGCCGGTCCCAAACTGCCCCTGTAGCTGCAGCGTACCCAACGGGCTCACCGCATAGGAACCGGAATCGGAAAAGGGCGTCCCCGGGGGAAAGACCGGGTTGCGGGTCCAGGTGCCGTTGAGCGACCATTTCCCGTCCTCGGCTTGGTAAGAACCGCCATGGCTCGCGCCGTTCGACGTATCGGTAAACAGATAGCTGCCGTCGGCACGGAAGGCCATGATCCAGCGCAAGGGTTGTCCCTGGGGGCCGGGCACGAAGATCTCCCATTCGCCGACGATGTCGGGACCCGACCGGGCGATGCGCTGTTCCGTCACCCGGTCCTGGGTGTCCGTGTGGCGGGTCGCGGATTGCTCTTCCGTGTCGGCTTGAGCCACACCGGTCTCGGCGTGCATTGAAGGCGTCTCGGGGGTGCCGCGCAGGAACACCGCCGCCACCAATCCCAACAGCAACACGCCGCCGCCGATCGCTACCGGCTGCAGCCAGTTGTGCGAAGGCGGCGCACCCGCCGGTGCCGCAGGCGCTTTGTCCGGTTGGCCACCTGTCGCGCGGGCAGGTTGGTCGTTTTGATCGAAACTCATCGTCTCATCCGAAGCCGGGTCAGCCGTTTTACGCGATGCGCAGCTGCCGCCGGCGCCCCCGACATGATGGGGCCGGGGCCGCTCGGCAAGCCAATAATGGGCAAGCTTCCCCATCGCGTTTGGGACTGTTGTTGGGCTACTGACATTGGCGTGCCCCACCCCGGTCAAACCGTCGCCTCCGCAAAGCTTACACATCTATGGAGGGCGCGCCAAACCGAAAATCCCGGAAGCGGGCCGGATCAGCGGGGCGCGGCCGCAAACATCCCGTTGATCTCGCCGAAGCTCATGGCGTCGGCGGCAAATGTGAAGGTACCCGCCGTTTTCATTTCCCGCGCGGCGGCCACCGCCACGCCGAACGCCTTGCGGAACAGGGCAGACCCCACGCTGATACGGCGCACGCCGATAGCTCCCAATTCTGCCACCGAAAACTGGGTGTTGGGCAACCCCACCACCACATTGACCGGCCGATCGACGGCACGCACCATGACTTCAATATGTTCGCGCTTCGTTAAACCCGGGGCGTAAAGCACATCGGCGCCCGCATCCTGATACGCCTGCAAACGTTTGATCGTGTCATCAACATCGGGCCGTCCGTACAGAAAGTTTTCGCACCGCGCCGTCAGCGTGAATTTGAACGGCAAAGAACGCGCCGCGTCCACCGCCGCGCGCACGCGATCCACCGCTTCCTCGAACTCATACACCGGTGCCTCGAACGCGATCTTCGCGTCTTCCACCGAACCGCCCACCAATCCGGCTTCCGCCGCCAAGCGGATCGTTTGTGCAACGCCGTCGGGACCATCGCCGTAACCGTCTTCGAGATCTGCGCTGACCGGCACGGGACACGCATCCGTCAATGCGCGCACATGCGCCAACACATCTTCTCTGGATAGCGTGCCCTCCGCGCGGCCTTGCGAAAAAACAAACCCCGCGCTTGTGGTGGCCAAGGCCTCGAACCCTTGCGCCACCAACATGCGCGCAGACCCCACATCCCAAGGGTTCGGAATGATGAAAGGCGTGTCCCGCGCATGCAGCGCGGCAAAGGTTTGAGCTTTTTGCTGTTGCGACGTCACTGTGAAACCCTCCCCAAGAACTAGAACAAAGCATGAACATATGCCCGCTAATGTCTGGTGTCAAAGCATGGACGGGCGTCCCGATGCTTCGTTGGTGGACGAACTAATCGCCCGCGACCGGCGAATGGCGCTGCGGCGCAGAATGCCGCTCGCCGAATCTGAAAAACCTGGCCCGATTTCGAATTCGGCGCGATCGACCGGCCGACAAACGCAATCTTCGCCCTCACTTCCAACCCTGATAGGATCGGTGAAAAGGAACCGCCCCATGCACAGCAGCGCATTTCGATGGTCGTTGATCGGCGTCGTGGTCTTTCTGGCCGTCAGCTTCTTGGGCGGGTCGCTGTTCTGGTACCTTCTCGGAGTCGGCGACGACCTTACGATTGAAGGCCGCGCCGCCATTGTGCGCGAGGCACCCGGCGGCGTCGGTGCGGGATGGCCCGCCTATGGCGGCGATCAAGGTGGCACCCGCTACTCCGCGGCCAGCGCCATCACGCCCGGCACTGTGGACCGTTTGGAGATTGCGTGGACCCACCGAAGCGGCACCTTCGCCGGACGGAAGCATTTAAAGAACAACGCTGCTTTTGAAGCCACGCCGATTCTCGCGGACGGCAGCCTTATCTTCTGCACCCAGTTCAACGAGGTCATCGCCCTCGATCCCGGCACGGGCGAGGAAAAATGGCGCTTCGACCCCCAACTCGACACGGCACCGCGCCCCGACAATCAATTCACCTGCCGGGGCGTCGCGTATTGGCGGGACAGCCTTGCCGACCCCGAGGAAGCTTGCGCCACGCGCATTTTTGCGCCCACGGTCGATGCCCGCATTCTGGCCATCGATGCCAAGACCGGTTTGGCGTGCACCACTTTCGACCAAGATGGGCAGGTACAACTGAAGCCCAGCGCCCCCATCAGTCACGCGGGAGAATTCGCCATCACGTCGGCGCCCGTGGTCGTCGGCGATGTGGTGGTGACGGGCTCGTCCATCGGCGACAACTACCGTGTGGCATCGCCCGCCGGTTCGGTGCTGGCCTTCGATGCACGCAGCGGCGACCAAGTTTGGTCCTTCGATCCGGTGCCCCGCAACCCGGCGGATCCCGCACGCGCCGGCTGGGCCGGGACCTCCGCCGACGAGACCGGGCACGCCAATGTGTGGGCGCCCATGGCGGTGGATGTGGAACGGGATCTTGTCTTTTTGCCGACCTCCAGTCCCAGCCCCGATTTTTATGGCGGCGCGCGGATCGGCGACAACCGTTACGCCAATTCCGTGGTCGCGTTGCGGGGCCGCACCGGCGAATTGGTATGGCATTACCAAACGGTTCATCACGATGTGTGGGATTACGACGTGCCGTCCCAGCCCGGCCTCTACCAGGTGTGGCGCGACGGCAAGGCACACGATGTGGTGGCGCAGGTGACGAAGATGGGATTGGTTTTCGTGCTTGACCGCGATACGGGCGTGCCGTTTTTACCCATCGAAGAGCGCGCGGTGCCGGCAAGCGACGTACCCGGAGAAATACTGTCGCCCACCCAACCGTTTCCCGTCAAAACGCCGCCACTGGTGCCGAACACCGTGAACCCACGCGACGGTTTCGGCGTCACTTTATGGGACAAAATGTACTGTCAGGCGCGCTTGCGGAACGCTAAAGGCGGCGGCCTGTACACCCCACCCAGCCTGCAAGGCACATTGGTGTATCCGTTCACCGGCGGCGGGGCCAATTGGGGCAGTGCCGCGTTCGACCCGACCCGCAATCTGTTGATCGTCAATGTGAATAACGCAGCACACGTCATCAAACTCTATGAGCGCGGCGCCCCCCACCCGCACCATATCGAAATGGGCCCCATGGAAGGCACGCCCTTTAAAATGACCCGCGAGCTGTTGCTGGGCCCAACCGGTCTGCCGTGCACGCCCCCGCCCTTCGGCTTGTTGACGGCTGTGGATTTGGACAGTGGCGCCATCGTCTGGCGGCGGAAGACCGGCACCACCCAAGATCTGGCGGCGGGCATTGCCCTACCGACCGGCACGCCGGGCTTCGGCGGCCCGATCGTCACGGCGGGCGGCCTCGCCTTTATCGGTGCCACCATGGACAATTATCTCCGCGCGTTCGATGTGGAAACCGGCGAGGAACTTTGGGCGGGCCGCTTACCGGCCGGCGGCCAAGCCACCCCCATGACCTATGAGTGGGGCGGCAAACAATATGTGGTGATCGCCGCCGGCGGCCATGGCCGGGCCACGACGACCATCGGCGATTACATGGTCGCCTTCGCCCTACCGGATTAGTTAGGCAGGGACTCGGGTTTTGGTGCCATAGTAAGGTAAGCTCAATCGCGCGAAGAGTCTTTTACCATGGTGTTGCTGGTAGGTGCAGTCTGCATCTGAGTTAGTCTCAGCACGACAAAGCGTTCGATTTAACCGCAGGAATGGACACGTCTACTCGACTTGAGCGAATGAGTAAGAACTCTCGACTCCAAGAATTCGACCATCTGCACCACGCCGACAGTTGCTGTCATCAACTTTCCATCTTCCATCTAAGTCCAAGAAATCGCGGATACTTCCACTGCGACGGATAACGCTTTTGCAGCGCTAGAGATGGTATCGGTTCAACGGCTTCATCTAGAGCGAATCCATGTTTTTTGAATGATCTAAGGTATGTCTCCAATGGCCTGTGTATGTGAGTAGTCCTTATGTCAGTCTTTCTCAGAGATATTGAGAACGGAGCCTCGATGTAGATTTCATCGCTGTATCGAAACCACTTGCATTCGTCGTACCCCCAGTATCTCGGCCAAAACCAAGGGTGAGTGATGATAGCGACAAATGGAGCTCCCCTCTGAAGAACGGCAGCTAAACGTTCTGCGAACAAATCCAGGTCGGGTACTGACATAAGAGTCATAACGGCCGTCGAGGCTGTACCTTTCTGGTTTCTCAAATTGTTGGTGGCTCCCTCTAGGGTGTTCGCGACAAAAGTAACGTTCGGTGCGGAGCTGCAATTACGTTTTGCAATGCGTATGCTCTCACGAGAAGGTTCTATCGCTGTTACATGGTCCGATAACGTCGAGAGTTCTCTTGTGAATTCGCCAACACCTGCGCCGACATCTAGCACATTCCGAAGATCTGCCCCCGTTAGAAGCTTCAATGCGGTTGGCACAAGCACATGCGTAAAGCTTAAATCATGACCATCGGCAATTTGACGATCTCGTTCTAAGGCTAAGGCGTCCCATTCTTTCGATAACTGGCGATAGTCCTTTGCTTCACACTTGACGGTTCTAGGCATTTTTGCGCATAGCTTTGCTAATCGAATCCTTGTTTGGCAACGGTGCGAGCTACTTTAATAAGGTCCTCTGCCAAATAGTATGCTGGGTGCGTACCCGACTTAAACTCATCAATAACATGGCAATCGCCCTCTGCCCTACCGACCGCCACACGCGAACCATCACGTCCATAGTAAGCAATTGTGAATCTCGAACTCGGATGTTCAATATCGTTCATACCGTAAGCGCAGAGTTCTGCGCCTTCTTTCTGTAACTCGCTCGCAAACTCGTTGGTCTCTGGCAGGCAAAGAATGAGTTCGCCTTTCTGTGCCTTTTTCACGAGCAGTTCTTTGGTCTCGAAATTCTGCGCCCAGCTCATATCGCGAGTCCAGATAGCGACACGCCCCCCATGTTCAATCCAGCCATGCATGTATCTTCTTATGCCCCTCTCGTCACTTTTTCGATACACATGCAACGGTCGACGCTCGGTTACCTCAAAGTAGATGATGAGCAACAAGAACGCAGATCCCGCCAGAATGAGAAATACTCCCCAACCTGGAATGTCCTCGAAGCTCGGCATAAATGGGTAGAAGGCTCCGAAAAGTGATGCTGCGGCAGCCAAAAGCATCATTACATTCCGGAACCTGTCAAACCAAGGTCTCCATAAGGTGATTGTTTTCATATGGTTTATTTTCGCTATGAGCTCCACCAAACGAATAGCCTGAGTGTAGACACCAAACTAAGGTTGCATTTGAAAAATAGCATGATGTTTCTAATTGCAGCAACACGCTCGCTAGCGATTACATGGTCGCCCTCGCCCTGCCGGATTAATACGACTTGGCATTGCGAGGCACGATGAGTCGCGCGCAATGACAAAATGCCAAAGCGTCAGGCAACGCCGTAAAAATTCCGTCATAATCGTTCGGCACAAACTGTCTTTGCGAAACACTCGACGGGGGCCTTAATGAGAATCTTCTTTGCGCTTGTGGTCGTGATGGCCCTGACAGCCTGCGATACGGACCAGGCGGCTTACGAATGGGTGGACTGGACCATCATGGATGAAAAAAGTGCCGAGGGAAAAACCTCGCGCTATTTCATCGCCTTTGCCGGCAAGCCCAACGCAAACACCAAGATGGCGGACCATGACGGCGAGAACTATTTCGCCGCCGTCCCCGAAACATTTCACAGCGACGAAGTGGGCGCAGGCCCGGCCACGACCGACATTATCCGGACCTTTGGCGGGGCTGACGCCGGACGCCAGGAATTCTCGTTCTCGAAGCCGGTAGACGGCCCCATCATCGCCATTCTAAGTCTCGGCAGCACCACACAAGCCGCACGGCTCATCTTTGAAAACGATGTGGAGCTGATCAAAAGCGGGCCGGGCAAATGGGGCGGGTCGGAAACCTCGTTGCGCGTCGGCGACGACAACAAAACCGTGACCGGCCAGGAAGGCTATGGGCTCATCCGCATTCCCGGCACTCACCGTGCCATCGGCTTCACCACCCCCGATTACGAACGGGATTACGGCTTCCAGATTGCGGTGAAATGAAAACGACTTCGCCTACCCGCTAGCATTTTCCAGCCTCGGCATGGCCAACTTCCCAAGTCCGTTGTAGCGTTCGAAGTAGGACGCCAAAGAAAAAGGACACAATATGTGGCTGCGCTTACGGCAAATCGCGCTGGTGGCAGAGAAACTCGCGCCGGTGGAAAAAGACCTATGTGACGTGCTGGGCATCGCGGTGTGTTACCGGGATCCGGGCGTTGCCCATTTCGGCTTGGAGAACGCCCTCATGCCCATCGGCAACCAATTGCTGGAAGTGGTGGCGCCCATTCAAGAGAACACGGCCGGCGGGCGTTATCTGCAACGCCGCGGTGGCGACGGCGGCTATATGGTGATCACCCAATGCGACGATCATATGCCGCGGCGCACACGGGTGGACGAATTGGGTGTGCGCATCGCTTACAAATTCGACCGGGAAGATTACCGCTGCATGCAACTGCACCCGAAGGACACCGGCGCCACTTTTTTCGAAATCGACGAACAATTGGGGGAGGGCGCCCATGACGCCGACGGCCCATGGGAACCGGCCGGTCCCAATTGGCAACGCGCCAAACAAACCGGGCGGGTGGCGGGCATTGTGGCCGCCGAGCTTCAATGCGACGACCCCACGGCTGTGGCCGCCAAATGGGGCAACATCGCCGAGCTGCCGGTGAGCCCTAAGAACACGATCGAACTCGACAATGCCGTACTGCGGTTCGTGCCGTGTACAGATGGCCGCCCGGAAGGTCTCGGGGGTATCGACGTGACCTGCACCGACAAATCGGCGGTATTGGCCGCCGCCGAAGCCATCGGCGCCAAGCAGGGCGAGGCGCAGCTTATGCTATGCGGTATGCGGATCAATTTGGTTTAAAGGCGTGACTGCGCGCTTTCCCGGAACCGATGGCTACGCGGCCGAGGCCCCGCACCTTCTTGAGCGCTACGAAGCCATTCCGTTCGAGAAAGCGCATGCCGCCATGCTGACCCTGATCCCACAAGCGCCGGGGCACGTGTTGGACATTGGCGCCGGGACAGGCCGCGATGCGGCCTATCTTGCAGATCTCGGCCATCGCGTCACCGCGGTCGAGCCCACCGATGAACTGAGGCGCGGCGCCCAAACGCTCCACCCGTCCCCCTTCATCGACTGGATTGCCGACGGGCTGCCCTTCTTATCGTCCATTGCCCATCGGCGTGACGAATTCGACTTGATCATGATCACGGCCGTCTGGATGCACCTTAACGAAAGCGAGCGCCGGCAGGCCATGCCGGTTGTCGCCGCCCTGTTAAAACCCGGATGCCCGTTGATTATGTCGTTGCGCCATGGGCCGGTCCCGGATGGCCGGCGCATGTTTGAGGTCGGGGCCGAGGAAACGACCGGCTTGGCCGCGGCAGAAGGTCTTCGCCCAATGATGAATTTCGTGAGCCACGCCCTTCAAGACGACAACCGACGCGCGGGTGTTACATGGACCCGGCTGGCATTCGTCAAATCGCCCTGATCATCCGCCCGGAGATGCACCCCGCAAGCGGGGGTGACAATCCTACGGACGTTCCTCGCGCAGCACCGCCCCGTCGATGTCATAATATGTCGTGAGGGCAAGGCGCCCCGATGAATCGTAGGTCATCGCCTTATACGACCACTCTTCGTCAGGCCGCAAAACGGGTTCCGTTTCAAGGCCCAGCGAAATCTCCTTAACCGTCCGCCCTTGGGAATCATATTCGTAACGCACCATGGCCCGGCCACTTCCCGTGGCAAGGGTTAACTGCCCGTCGACACCCAAAAACCGTTTCTCGGTCGTATACCCAAGGGAGTCGTATTTATATGTATACTGATGAATTCCGAATTTGTTTTCGATCGGCTTACCGTCGGCGCCGAACTGGGCTGTTGCGATCTGTCGGGATTTGTTGTCGTAGGTAGAGCGTTCGATGGCGTAGTTGTGAACGGCATGGGACGCGGGCTGCCCATTCGGGTTCAGCAGGACACGTTCGGTTTCGTTACCGAATCGATCCAACTGCCGCCGCCATCCCGAATAGCCCGCCGCAACGCCGTCGTCTTTGACCTCGACGGGTTTGTCGGACGCATCCAGATAGGTCGCCTCTATAAGCCGGTCGGAAAAGTCATAGCGGTTGCGGCGTGACGCATAGCCTGTGTCGGCCCTCATCGCGGGCTGCAGCGCCTCGCCGAGATAGGTGACTTTCACGATATTGCCGCGCACATCGAATTCTTGCCGATATCCGGCATAGCCAAGAGAGGTTTCGTCAGGTTCCGTATAGAAAAAAGGTCGGCCGGCTTTGTCCTTGAACACGACCAATACCCGCTGGTCGCGCTCGTCATATTCCGCGTTCCAGGAGTGGTATCCGCCATTGGGAGAGGAGATCGCCTGCCCGTCAAGGCCGATCGATTCAAACCGGATAACGTTCCCCCGCGCATCGTAAAGCTGGCGCCAGCCGGCGGTGCCGTCTGTGTCCAGCACCGGTTTGCCGTCGGTGCCGAGCCACGTCACCTGCACCAGATTACCCCGTGCATCGTACGTGTTGCGCGCCCCGGCAACACCGGTTTCATCCAACATGAGACGGCCGGTTGAGTCGTGATAGGTTTCTTCAACGGTGCGGCCAAAGCTGTCGTCCACAAAACGCACGGCATGAACCGCGGGCCGATAGTGCCGATTGACCGACGGCGCGCCCTGCGCATCGAAATAGGCGATCTCGACCAAACTGCCATATTCATCCACTTTGCGTTTTGCAATGGCATAGCCGCGGCTGGTCATCACCGGGCGCCGGTCCACGCCCACATAGGTGGATTGCGCACTGTTGCCGGCGTCGTCGAGCTGCGGCATCCATCCGTGAAATCCCTCATCATTCAGAATGGGTTGGTTATCCGTCCCGAAGTAGAGGTTTTCGACGCGTCGGCCGCGCTCGTCATAAACGTTGAGCGTGCGATGGACGCCGAACTTGCTGAAGGCAGGCTCTCCGTCGGGACCGAACCGTTCTTTGAGCGTTACGTTTCCATAGGCATCATAGCCCTGGCGCCAGCCGTGAAACCCGCCTTCGTCGCCTTGATAGAAGGAAGGGGTACCCTGCGGGCCGAAGCATCTGAATTCCACATTCTCGAGAAACGCGCCGACAACGAACGCTTCGTGGTGGCAGCCCCCATCGGTCCCGTCGCCATCGCTTTTTTCGATGACCGGTTCTCCTGATGCCCCGAAGAAACGGCGGCCGGTCACTTGTCCTCGCGAGTCGAATTCTTGGCGTTTGACCGCATATCCGTATTTGTGCCACGTGGGCTGCAGCGCCGCGTCGAGATATTCAAAGTCGGTCAAATGCCCGGCCGCATCATGACCGTACCGTATGGCCGCATATCCGTTCCGGCTTGAAACAGGCGATCGCGCCGCATCGTAATATCTAACGAGCTTTTGATTGCCATACTGATCATATTCATAGGAAGCGATGGCGTATCCCGCCTTGCCAGAAATGGGCCGGCCCTCCACATCCAAGAAACGCTGTTCTTTCTTTTGACCGAGATCGTTGTAGGAAAACGCGATCTGCGCAACCAGGTCTTTTGAAAACCGGGGATTGCCCGCTTTATCCAGAAAGCTCTTCAGCGTCACGCGCCCTTCATCGGTATATGTCTTTTGGATTCCATACACCCGCTTCGGATTCGCCCGCGGTTCCCGCTTTTCGTTGACGAACAATACCTTCCGGTCGAAGCCGTTTTGCGGCCCCGACTCGATCCGTTGAAAAAGCACGTATTGAACGCCGGATTTCGTCCGTTTGCAGCCAAACCCGGCCTCTTTGAACTCCGCGACCTCGTCTTGGGCATATCGAAGGCGCTGCAGCGCATTGCCCCTTTGATCGCGATAGACGGATTCAAGAATGTTGCCTTGGCCGTCATAGGTGAATGTCATGCGGCAGGCCCGCACGGCGGCGCAGTTCCGCCTCAGGTCGCGATCAAGGATGTCTTCAATGCCAGGACCTTCGGGACAAAACCCGGCGCTGTTGACGAGCGACACCTCCGCCGGCGGGTTGCGGCGGCCATACCGCACGAACTTGTAGCTGGCAACCCGCTTGCCGACCTCCGCGGAGGACAGAGGCCCAATACCTTCCCAGACACCCCAACGACGCACATAGTCGTCGTAATATTCCGTGGTAAGACGGAAATAGGCGTCCCACACGCCCACGCAGGCCAGCAAAAGAGCCGCAGCCGGCGCCGCATACCACAAGGCTTGCGACTGCTGATAGCCCGTATAGTCGCGCACCGTAATGCCCAGAAGCCCTGCCGCGACTTGATTGCGCACGGCGCGCAACTCCGCAGGCGTCTCTTCGCCCAGCGCAACGACAATCGGCCGATGCTCGGGCGGTATGGGCCTGTCGGTCACCTGCCCTTCCGCATCCACCTCAAAACGAAGCGGCCGCGGCAAACATTCCAATTGCGGCTTTCCGTCATCGCTGGCATTGGGAATGCCCGACGCCCCCACGCAGATGACGTTTTCGCGGCCGCGGGCGGCGATAAAGTGACCGATCTCCATTTCGACAATGGGAGACGCCACGCTGAACGGCGAACACACCACAATAAGCTTGTAGGCGGATTCAAGCGCGCCTTTCAGGTGATCGCTGAGTTTATCGGCCGCCGACACATCGTCTTCGTCGAAAAAGAGCCGGTCGAAGCGGCGCGCCCCACCGTCGACCAAAAGCCGGAACTTTCCGGGCACGCGCTGCTTACGGATGGCACTGCGCAGCCACTTCGCCACCCGCTTATCGTGGTGGCTATAGCTGACAAATCCCCAATATTTGTGGCTTTCCCCCGTCATGCCGCCCAAATGTTACGCCGATCAACCGCCTTCCCGAGCACGGATTATCGGCCAAAGAGGGGTTGCGATCAAATCGGTCCTTGCACAGAACGCCATTCGGCCGTTCGGGCAACGCCCTTAAAGGTGCACCTCGCCGGCGCGGGAGAATATCCGGAACGGCGCCACATGGCGAAAGCCGAGCTTTTCATACAATGTCACCGCCATGGGCGTGGAGTGCAGTACCAACAAATCGACGCCCGGCCTGCACGATTGGCCCAGGGCGTGTTCGCAAATCGCCCGGCCCACACCACGGCCGCGGGCTTCTTCCCGCGTGGCGACCCCGTACAGCCCCACCACATTTTCCTTGCGATAGGTAAAGGCCTTGCCCACGGCGTGCCCATTCAACAATGCAAGCCAGCCGCGCAACGGCGCATCAGGCTGGCCGATACGGTTTTCCCGGAAGAAGCGGCCAACCAGCGCACGGTCCTGCGCGGGCACGCCCCAGCGGTGGGCCACAAACTCGATGGTGGGGCCTTCCTCGTCCGGACCGATCGGTACGAATTCGATCTCCGACGGCGGTGCCTCGGTCGCCAAGTCGGACGGCGCAACAACCATGCCGGGGCAGACTTCCACCTCAGCAAAGCCGCGGGCGTGCAGCCGGGCGTCCAAATCTGCCGGCTGCGCGGTAGGATGAACGACCCAGAAATGATCCACCCGGCGCTTCTCATAATCCGCAATCAGACGGTCGATCCGGTCATCCACGCCGTCCGATTCCACGAACCGGAAAACGCCGTTATAGGGAAAGGTGGCAATGGGCGTTTTCAGGGCATAGGTGCCGCCGCTGCGCTCGAAGACGCAGCCATCCGGCACACCGAATTGGGACCATTGGGCCCACAAATTTTCCTCTATTTCTTTGAATCACTCATAGTGATGGGTAGAGTTTTCTGAGTTTGATGCGGGCGTCTTGGTTTGTGAACTGCCAGT
>JANQMY010000015.1 GCA_028279895.1 Alphaproteobacteria bacterium | reverse complement strand
CATGAAGCCCGCAGCGGTCGCCGGCAGCAAAAGCAGCGACGAGGCGAAAATCGGCGGGATCACACCGGCCGTATTTAGCTTCAGCGGCAGGTGCGAACTGTCACCGCCGAACATGCGGTTACCCACCTGACGCTTCGGATACTGGATCGGGATGCGGCGCTGGGCACGCTCCACGAAAACGACTGCCGTGATGATCACCACGATAAGGATCAGGACACCGATGATCAGCGCGGTGGAGAGCTGCCCGCTGGCGCCTTGCTGCAAGGTCGTGAACAAGGCCCGCGGCATTTCAGCCACGATGCCCGCAAAGATGATGAGGGAAATACCGTTGCCGACCCCGCGTGCGGTGACTTGTTCACCCAGCCACATCAGGAAGATCGTGCCGCCCACCAGCGACACCACCGTGGTCAGGCGGAAGACCATGCCCGGGTCGACGGCCACATTGCTGGATTCGAGACCGATGGCGATGCCGAAGCCTTGTACGGTCGCCAACAGCACCGTGCCGTAGCGGGTATATTGGTTGATCTGCTTGCGGCCCTGCTCGCCCTCTTTCTTGAGGGCTGCCAGATGGGGCGATACCGCCGTCATCAACTGGATAATAATCGACGCCGAGATATACGGCATGATGTTCAGCGCGAAGATGGCCATCCGTTCCACCGCGCCACCGGTGAAGATATTGACCATGCCGCCGATACCGGCCTGAAGGTTTTGGAAGGCGGATGCATAGGCCACCGGATCGATGCCCGGTAGCGGAATATAGGTGCCGATGCGATAAATGATCAAAGCGCCCAGCGTGAACCACAGCCGCTTCTTGAGTTCTTCCGCCTTGGCAAAGGACGAGAAGTTGATATTCGCGGCTAATTGTTCTGCTGCTGAAGCCATCTACTCTACCGTAAGGCCCTTCTCCGTTTCAGGGTTGGGCCGCTTACGCCGCCACCGCCTTTTTCTTACCGCGCTTACCGTCACTGTTCTTTTTGGATTTGTCCGCCGGCTGGCGTTCTTTCGGGCCAGGTTGCGGTGTGCGTTTCGGGGGCAGAATGGTCACGCTGCCGCCGGCCGCTTCCACGGCGCTGACCGCCGATTTGCTGGCTCCGGTGACCGAAATCTCGACTTTGGTGTCGATCTTGCCGTTGCCGAGCAGCCGGACGCCGTCGTTCAAGCGGTTGATGACGCCTGCCTCAACCAACCCCTGTTCGGTGATCGGCGCGCCGGCATCCACCTTGCCCGCGGCAATCGCTTGCTGCAAACGGCCCACATTCAATTCGACGAATTTCAGGCGGTTGGGCTTGTTGAAGCCGCGCTTTGGCAGTCGCATATGCACAGGCATCTGCCCGCCTTCGAACCCGTTAATGGCAACGCCCGAGCGCGATTTTTGGCCTTTGACACCGCGCCCTGCGGTCTTGCCTTTGCCGGAGCCAACGCCGCGTCCCAGGCGTACGCGCGTTTTGCGTGCGCCTTTATTGTCGGAGAGTTGGTTGAGCTTCATCCTATTCGCCCTTCGCAATTTCTGGGGCGGCAACCGGTGACGCGCGACGCCCTCGTCGCGGCAGTCAAGCTTTGGTTACCTAAGCACCCTCTTCAACGATTTCAACCAAGTGGCTGACCTTACTAATCATGCCACGTACCGACGGGGTGTCTTCCAGTTCGGAAACGCGGTTCATCTTGTTCAGCCCCAACCCAATCAGCGTCGCGCGCTGATCCTTGGTGCGCCGGATCGGACTGCCGATCTGTTTGACCTTGAGCGTCTTCTTGTCCGCCATGGTGTATGCCCTTATTCAATCCGCGGCGCGCTTACGCGTCGGCCGCATACTCCGTCACGGCCTCGCCGCGGCGCGCCACGATCTCACCCACTTTCTTACCCCGCTTCGCAGCAATGGTGCGCGGCGAATAGGAGTTCCTCAGGGCATCGAACGTGGCCTGAATCATGTTGTACGGGTTCGACGAACCGACCGATTTGGCCACCACGTCGTGCACGCCCAGCGTTTCAAAGACCGCGCGCATCGGACCGCCCGCGATAATGCCGGTACCCGTCGGCGCCGCCCGCAG
>JANQMY010000007.1 GCA_028279895.1 Alphaproteobacteria bacterium | reverse complement strand
GCTGCCCGCCCAGAGTATCAATCTGTTGCTCGATTTCCTGATTCTTAGCGGCGGTCAATAGTCCTCCTTTGACCGGACCAATCTTCGCCTTTTCTTTTTCGATCATCTGACGCAAGAATTGCTGAGCAAAATCAACCGTGCCGCTTATGTCCTTCCATGTCACATAGATTCCGACAACAACAATCGCGGAACCAGCTCTCGCAAACCAACCCCAATCCGACATCGCGACACTAGCCGCGACACCGCCAATCAGCGTTATAGCGATTGCAATTAGGACCCACCATTCGAGTCCATATTGCGGGTATGGCTGTCGCAATTTGGCGCGCAACCCTTCTATTGGCATGTTCGTCTCAAAACCTCTCCAGAACCCGTTATTGCATACCGATGCTCTCGGATCGAGTGCCAAGACCTGTTTCGGTACAACCCGACTCTACTATTAGTCTATTTTTTATCGCTGATTCAGTCATTTATGAAATAGCCTGCATCGAGTAGCTGATCACTTGCGATCACCACCTCGATGGAGGATGCAATGCCCTTACCAGCCCAAGCACCCGCGACTCTCGCGGAACTCGTCGACACCAACACCGCCGCGTCGCCGTCTACATGGACCCGCTGACCAGCCTCGCTACGTGGCTACTGATCGAGGCGTTCCACCTAGACCACGTCGCCGTTCTCTTTCACGGACAGGCCATAGAAGAGGAGCACTAATATGAGATACCTGATTCTCGCAGTCCTGCCGCTGATGCATCTAATCAGGGCAGTCGCGGATACTCAGTAACACCAACGAGTTATACAATAGCGCTTGGCGAGGACATTCTTCTGCTTTAGTTTCGAATTTCCTGAGAGGAAAAGAAATGAAAGCTCTAGCACTAGCGGATCGAGCCCCGACTGGATGGAATGGCGGAGCTGCTGTCACATGAGTGGGTCGAAAATGAAGGGAACTGACCAGCAACTTCCGCCGGGGAAACTCGCTCCCTCGGAGTTCATGCGCGGGCTTCGGCCCGAGTATTACTCGGATACCAAAGATCGGGTCGCGTATGTACTGGATGCTCCAATATTGGAGTATCGCCTGAACACGATCACGTCACGAAACGAAACAAATGATTTTGAGATCTTTTGCCGAAAGCTCTGCGAACGGACAATTTGCCCGAACTTACGTGCTCACACCGGGCCGGACGGCGGGGGCGATAGCAAGGTAGATACCGAAGCGTATCCCGTCAGCGAGAGAATCGCTATGTTGTTTTACATCGGTGAGCCGGGTGCAGCGAACGAGCGTTGGGCATTCGCATTCAGCGCGAAAGAGAGATGGTCGGTCAAAGTACGCAGTGATGTGAAGAGTATCGTTGAGACTGGTCGGGACTACAAAAGAATATTCTTCGTTACAAGCAGGTTCACAAGAGATAAAGACCGCGCGCGCATAGAGGACGAGCTTTCCAAGAAATACGGTATCCCAGTTACTATTCACGATCGGTCATGGATCGTAAAGAAGATTATTGAGAACGACCGAAAGGACATTGCTTTCAACTACCTCCACGTTGGAGAGGCCAAAGATGATCCGCTTCGGCTGGGACCAACGGACTATTCACGCACGCAGCAGCTGGAAGACATCGAGAAATCTTTCGGTGACCCGGAAGCCTACGAAGGCATGGAAACACAGCGGGTTACGGAAGCCCTATTAGCGGCGAAGCTATCGCGAAATACCGAGCGGCCACGCACAGAAACAGATGGTAGGTTTGATCGCGCCATCCGGTTGGCGGAAGCGGACGGAAGCTATCGACAAGAGCTGGAAGCCAAGTATGAGCGAATCTGGACGGCATTCTGGTGGTTCGATGATTTCCAGCTTCTCAAGAGCTCATACGATTCCTTCGAAGAATTAGCGCTTCAAACTGATCACGCACTTAACCTGGAGTTCCTGTGCAATCTGCTTCAATTGCTTGTGAACTCGGTTATTCACGGACACTTGACGCGCGACGAATGCAAGCTTGACGAGCGAACCGAAACGCTGAGAAAGACCCTGCAAGACATAGCTGCAAACAAAGATCGACCCAATAATGCGTTGGAGGCCGAAACGTCACTTCTAGTCATCCGCATAAACCAAGCCATTCTCGACCAGAAGGATGACCAGCTTGCCGGCATTTGGGATAAGTTTGCCGCGATACTGGAAGAGGCAGAGGGTCTTGGCGAATTCAAGGCCGAACGCCTCGCGCAGTTGGTGGAAATCGCTGGAAACACTGCGGGCAGTGATCCCGCCTACAACGAACTCGTTGAGAAAACTGCAGAATTTTTATCCAACCGAAAGAGCGAAGCAGAAGGTGCTTTGGTTCTTCTAAAGCGGGCGCAGCAACTGGACTTCGACGATAACTTCGAGATGATCCGTCTGCTTGGCAAAGCCGCTATACGGCTGACAAAGAAGGAATACGCGGACCATTTGATTGAGGCACTTCAGCTCTTGATGCTCGCATACAGAAGTGCCGGCCTACTGTGGGCAGCACGGGCAACATGCGTATTTCTCGCAGCATCTTTAATCATCGAGAGTGAAGAAGATAGTCAAGTACCCGTTAGGTTTGTACCTACGATGAAAGTCTGGGCATGGATTTCCCTTGAACTTCGTCATATTCCCGATTTCCTATTTTCAATCCAGTTGCTCAATGGCGCCCTCGCCACTCTGCCGCTTACAGATGAATCCAAAGAACAGGCGCAAGAGGATATCCGGAATCTCGATATGGCGCTGGGCAGTCTGGTCCTGAATTTAGAGGAGACCGATCTTCGCAACTTGCGAAGCGTGCCGGATATTCTCGACGGGCTTGGTCTGTTCATGGCCAGGGCTTCGCTCCTTTACGCGCTTGGCTACGCCGATCTGTTGCGCACAGATGGTAGCCTCCCCGAAGAGGAGTCCGATGAGGCAGTGAATCAGGCATTTTCGAGGCTCGCAAGTCAGCCGACCGAAGCAAGGACGAGCCGGCCACTTGTCCTTAATGCTGAAGGACCACAGACGCTGAGCACTACAGTTCTCGGCATGACTGTTGAAGTCAACATTGACGGCGACACGCAATCCATAATCGTTGCAGAAACCATTCTGGGATCATTGGAAGCATTTTTTGCCACCGCGATCGAGCAGCGCATACTGCCACACACGGAAATAGTGCGACTTGATGTGACAAAAGGCGAAGAAACGTCGAAACCGTCCATTCAAGTGGACACACTGGATATGACGGGCACTGTTGTTTGGCCAGCGGGCCTTGCTCCTACCGATTTTCAAAAGCAATTAGATATTCGCAATTTTTGGGTGGAGGTACTGGCGCACGTACTTAGTACATGCTGCATTGTTGATGACGTCGAGAATCTACTGGACAAGATGTTTGGCGATGAAGCGGTGCAGCAACGAATGACGATGGTGATGCATGCTCCTAATAGCTACGACAGGGTAGCATCAAGAACCGTCTCGAGGATTGTTGATTGGGAAAAGGCTATCAAACGTTCCTACAAACTACACGGCGAGCGACCAGACCTCGAAATCGTTCCCCTCGCAGACGAAGCAGGAGATACGGAACCTAAAACCGGCAGGCCGCCTATGCCGCAAGATCACAGGGCAATCGGCATCCGCTCTGTCATTGACATCCATGCCTGGGACCTGGCGCGGTGGAGAGGGACGGCTTACGCTCAATATGACCCATCTCAGCCGCCCTGTGTGGCATTTCTCTTCGAAAACGAAGAGGCGGGCAGAAAGATCTTTGAGCGTTGGCGCGAGCGTTTCGGTAATGAGGATGAAAATGAGGAGATATATCTATCAGTTGTTCGCCGGTTGCCGAACCACAGCGAGCATCATTATTGCTTCCTGATTACTTCTAAACTGCCAGAATCCGGCAGCGTTGAATCAAGTCAGATACTCGCCTTCGCCAGCCGGTATATGGTGATGGAGCCAGCCAGCGGCGCCAATCTTGAGCAGTTTCTGGCATCGTATCGGCGCTTCGGAGCGTTCTATTTGCTCCCCGCTTTCTTACGTGGCGCCGGTCCTCCTGAATTCGCGTTCGATCTTGCAATTCTTAAACACGATCTAACAGTCAATATCGCTGCGAATATTAGTGAGCATGACATCGAGTATGTGACGCTGCGCAACTAAGAGCGTTCAGCTTCCCGTTGGGAGGCGCATCCGCCCGCCGCCGGGTTCTCGTGAATCTGGCCCTGCTGAACGAGCCTCGGACATGCGACATCGATATTCGCGTTTACTCAGATCAGCTGTTCGAACTCTACCATGACAACCCGCGCACCGTGAGCGGCATGCGAGGGTCGCTATTGATCGATCGCCGGCATCTATCAGGGAACCGACCGAAGTCGAAGGCAGACCAGAGCCGCTAGAAAAGGAGGCGGATTGTCCGGTCACATTGGCGGATCTACGGGGCGTGATCGGATCGGCACGCTCGTCTGAGAGTTTCTATTGCTTGTCGTTGCGTCTTTATCACACCAAAGGAACGTAACTTGGGTCAGCTATTCGCCCGTAACCTCATGATCATGATAGACCCAATTGGATGAGAACACCCATCTGGCGTGTCGCCGCGCACCTTCTGGTTGCAGTACGCTATATTGCCGCAGACCTGCGAGCACAGTGCCAGCTAAATAGTCGTCATTGTCGAATACCTTGCGCACACCCGCCCTGGTCGTCCTCTTATTTCGAAAAACCAGATTCACAACGGAAAGCAGACGCGCTTCCAGCTCCGCACGGTCGAATGGAAATGCATCACTGATTAGCTCGTACGAAAGGGTGTTCAAATTTCTGAGCGCCGAAGACTTCGATTTCAACAACTCTCGCATTGTGTCCACTAGCGTTTCTCTTGATGAGTATTCCGAGCGCTCGGAATAGCCTAAGTCTGCGGTACCTAGTGGATTTGGTTCCCCGGTCTTGAGTAGAGTCGCACACCTTCGCTCTCCTGCGACAGCAAGCCCTAGTTCAAATGCAACATTTGGATTGCCTCCAGAAATATCGAAAACCGATAGATCACTGCGCAAGATTGCTCGCCACACCTTTCTCATTAGCTCGTCAGTAGTTATCTCGTCGAGGAAATACCACAAACGGATCGGATACTCCTCCTGCAGTATGGCAGTCGCCGCACGGTAGTCATCCAGTGGTAGTGGCGGAACGAAGGGATAGCCCAAAAAGATGAAGTTCATCCTTGGAGAATTGTCGGAATAGCGCTTCTCGTTCGTAAACATTTGGGCCATGGTCAATACCAATTATCCTCTTATTGTGAGCATATTGTCCCACAAGCTTCCCATTCATTGGGCCGAATTGACCTCTTCCAGTCACGCACCACGCATGCCCAATCTAGAAGTGATTTGCGATCAATGAGATAGCCCCTCCGCGTTGGGTAGGTAAGTGCTTCGAAGCACCGTGTCTAAGCACGCCTCCATACAACTCGCACGAATGGGACGCCTGATCGCCCCGAGACACGTGACGCCGAAATCAGAGAGTCGCTAGTTGAAGAAGGACCAGTCTTGAACTGCCTGGTCACAACGGACTGAGTATCGTAGCGGGCATGGAGCCAAACAATCGAAAAAGGGCTGCCAAGGAGCGGGTAAGGGGATTCTTAATGGTAAAGGCCCTATCCAAAAAGGGCTAATGGAAAAAGGGGAGAAAGGGCCGGGACAATGAAGTATAGGGCCTGCAGACTGCGCACAGTCGCATTTTGCATAGATGACCCGGCAATCCTGACGGGAGTGATTAACAAGGGTGCGGCGGAGGCCGCGCCGTAGTAATGCGCCGCGGACAGCAACCCTCCATAGAAAGGCCGGTCTTTCTGTGCCATCAGCGCGGGGATGAACTGCTCTGCAGGAAGACAACCGGGCGAGCGATGTTCAGGCGGCACAATGACGTCAAGCCCGCGCGCCGGAGAGGCGATCAGGCCCTGCCGGCTCAGCTTGTTCAGCGCCAGTCTGGCGGCTTCCGGGGAG
>JANQMY010000004.1 GCA_028279895.1 Alphaproteobacteria bacterium | reverse complement strand
TGGCCAAAACCTGCCTCCTCTTCACACGAATCGGCAAACAGGGAATCAGCCCACGCTCAAAACAGAAACATGTTAAATTAATTGGTACAGAGTACTAGCCCCACATAGTCAAATCGGCAAAACCCCACCGACCCGGCGCACAATTGCGTGAGCGCCGCGACGGCAACCGGCCCCACCCAATCAAAACCGCGCGTTGTGATTGGCGATTTGAAGACGGTTCCAATTATTGATCATCACAATCGCCAGGGTGAGAGCATCGATCTGTTCGGCGGTGAAGTGGCGCTGCAGATCCGAGCAAAGTGCGTTGAGGTCGGCACCGTTACCTTGCGTCGTCAAGGCCTCCGCCCAGGCCAGACCTGCTTTCTCCGCCGGGCTGAACAGGTCGGTATGGGGCCAAACCACCACGTGATCGAGCCGCTTTTCGGTTTCGCCGTCGTCTCGGGCTTCCTTGAGGTGCATGGCCACACAAAACGCGCAGCCATTGATCTGCGAGACCCGCAGCTTCACCAAATGGCGCAACAGCGGGTCCAGCGCACTGGTGTTCACCGCGTTTTCGATGGTCATCAGCGCCTCCACCGCAGCCGGAAGCGTTTCGTAAACAGTGTGACGGTCGTTCATCTTCACATCCTTTGTCATGACACAAACGCCGCACGCACAAGCGTGCGGACAGTTTAAGGATGACGGCCCACCGACAGCTTTTGTGACAGCGAAAGATCAACGCCCCGGTACCGACGGTCTTTCGGGCAACGCTGCGCGCCGTTAAGCTGCCGTCAAAAGGAAAATCCGATGAGCACGCAGACCGAATTCGTAGAGCAGCTTTCGGCGTCTCTCGCCGCCAAGAGAACATTGCCGCCCTTCCCGCCCGACCTGACCCTTGCCGACGGGCAAGCGCTGCAAGATCATGTGGTGGCGCGCCTGTGCCCCGACGGGCCCGCCGGATTGAAAGCCGGGGTGACGTCGTCCGCCCTTCAAAAAGCGTTCAAGCTGGACGGTGCCCTGCTGGGGCAGCTTTATCCCCAGGGCCGGTTGGCCCCCGGCGCCACAATTGCCCATCTGCCGAAACTGTCCATCGAGTGCGAAATCGGCATTGTGGTGGACGCGGCGGGCAGGGCGAAATCCGTGGGACCCGCCATCGAATTCGTTCACTTGGATTTCGCCGCCCCCGGAGACATGACGGCCGCCAATCTGTTAGCGGCCAATCTAGCCGCTGACCGCTTCATGCCCGGCCCGCAATCGCCTTGGCGCGAGTTGTTCAACGGCGTGTCGCTGCGCTTAACCCGTGACGGTGAGCTGATCAACGAGGCCTCGGTGCTCGACTCACTGGGAGGCCCGGCCACGGCCCTGCCTTGGATGCTGGCGGAAGCGAAACGCCGCGGTCTTCCGCTGGCGGACGATATGCTGCTGATGACGGGCACTTGCGGCGGCGTCACCCCCGCCGAGCCGGGGCACTATGTGGCCGACTATGGCGACCTTGGATCGGTCGCGTTCACCGTGGCATAACGGGTCACCCGGTCTTCCGCATTAGCAGGCTGCTGAAAAAATCATTTTCATCCTTCGAGACGGGCCTGTCGGCCCTCCTCAGGATGAGGAAAACAAACAAAAACCTCATGGTGAGGAGGC
>JANQMY010000570.1 GCA_028279895.1 Alphaproteobacteria bacterium | reverse complement strand
TGGCCAAAACCTGCCTCCTCTTCACACGAATCGGCAAACAGGGAATCAGCCCACGCTCAAAACAGAAACATGTTAAATTAATTGGTACAGAGTACTAGCATCATCGAAGGAAACACGCTCAAGGGAGGCGGCAGTGAGCGCATTGACGACATTGGCTTCAGGTTTCCGTTTCACAGAGGGCCCACGCTGGCATGACGGCCGTCTTTGGTTTTCCGATATGCACGATCATAAGGTCTGGGCGCTCGGGCTCGACGGCACCAAAGAACTCATCTGCAACGTGCCCCAAGAGCCGTCCGGGTTAGGCTGGCTGCCCGACGGCCGCTTGCTGGTCGTCTCCATGAAAGACCGGCGTCTCATGCGCCTGGATCCGGAGGGCCTTAACGTGTCCGCCGATCTGTCCGGTCATACGGATCACCTCATCAACGATATGGTGGTTGACGGTCTTGGTCGCGCCTATGTGGGAAATTTCGGATTTGATCTTCATGCGGATGAAAAACCGGCCACCACATGCTTGGTCCTTGCCTTGCCTGACGGCACAACACGCGTGGTCGCCGAAGACCTCCTGTTCCCGAACGGCACGGTGATCACGCCGGACGGTAAGACCCTGATCGTTGGCGAAACCTTCGGTGCGCGCCTCACGGCATTTGCCATTGCCGATGACGGCTCTCTGCACGATCGGCGCGTTTGGGCCCAGATGGAGGGCACAGTTCCCGATGGCATCTGCCTGGACGCAGAAGGTGCAGTTTGGGTCGCCCGCTTCGCGGATCAGCGTTTCAACGACAATGGCTTGAACCGAAATCCGTACCGCAAGCCGACGCTGTCGCTGCCTTCATTGGACTGGCAAAAATCGGCGTTGGACATGTGATCGAGCAGGATGGACAGATTGTGGCGCTCGGTCAGATTGTAGCCAACGGAGAAACTACCACGGATCAGGACACTGCAGCCCAGGGTTTTCCGCCCCTCAATTTCCGCATTGAGGGACGCTGACGTACCCCCGTCGTGATAAACGGCACCCAGTCCCAGCTCCAAAAACAGCTTTGATGGGGCCTGATAGTCCCAGGTGAAGCCACCATAAAAGCGGTTAGTGTCCCCAGCACTATTCAGGGCGACGCCGGCATGGGGCCGTGGCACCAAGGGGTGATCTTTTGGCCGCTGAAAAAGAATTTCGGCGTTGTAGTCAACACCGTCCTCTTCCTTGTCCGCGAAAGGGCCCACATCATGGGCCAAGACGCCCGCTCTCACTTCCGAAAAGATGTTCTGTTCGGCAGCTTCGGAGATTGCGCTACTGCTGAAAAAACCCAGAATCATGGTGTATGCGGCCGCCCCAAGCCGCGAGATCGTCCTACGCATTTGTTGCCCCGTCTCGCGGCCGAACCGCGATATCCAGCCTTATTTGGCCATTTAATTAAGGTTAACCCCCGCCCGTCTCATAGTCGCAAACACTCAGAAGTTCGACAAGCTGCTTCCTGGCCCCACGCCTTCACATTTTGCTGTTTGCGACAAATCTGCACAGCCGCCTTGGAAAATGAAAAACACCCCTTGAAATACTATATCGGGCCTATACATCAGCACCTATATCAGGCCAATATATCGGACCGATAGATAACAGGACATTGGGGGGACGTTCGGGGTTTCGGCGGTGAAGGGCCGGAAAACCGACTGTGCGCGTTGTGCATCGTGTGTCCTGCAACACGGAAACTGAGAACCATGGAAGTAAAAACTCTTTGTCTCGGCGTTTTGACCCTTGGGGACGCCACCGGATACGAAATCAAAAAGGCTTTCGAGGACAGCCCTGTGGGCGAGTTTATGGAGGCAAGCTATGGGTCGATTTATCCCGCGCTGACCAAGCTAACCGAAGAAGGTCTGGTGACGTGCGAAGAACAGGCCCAGGCCGGCAAGCCCGACAAAAAAGTCTATTCGATCACCGAAAAAGGCAAACAGACTTTCATTTCGGCAATGTCGTCGTCGCCGTCCGAGGACAAATACCGGTCGGAATTCGCATTCATGATGCTGTTCGCCGATCTCATGAGCCCGGATCAGGTATCGAATTTGATCGACCTCCAGATTCTTCGTTACCGGCAAAAACAAGCGGAAGAACGCGTCACGTTGGGACCGCCGGAAGCCCGCGGCGCTCAGTTTCTAAAGGGTTACGGTCAAGCCGTGTTTGAAGCGGCCATCCAATATTTGGAGACAAACCGGCATTTGGTCGAAGAACGCGACGATTTCGCAAAAAAGGATAAGCACTCCCGCGCCGCGGAAGCGGCAGCCGTTTAGACATTGTTATGGTTCAGGAACTGGTCAAAAACATAAAGAACTGGCGGGTTAACTCGTCGATTGTTCTGGCAGGTACTTTCCTGCTGGTTGTGGTCGCTTGGGTTTTCTCGGGGCAAATTTTTGGAACGGGCGAAACGCCGGCAGATCAGGCGCTTGCGGAATCGGAAGACGAAATCATCATCCCATCCGTCCGTGTCCGGATTATTATCGCAGAGGATCGTCAGGCGGATGTGGTGGTGCGCGGGCGAACGGAAGCAATCCGCAAGGTGGACGTGCGCGCCCGAACCGCCGGACCTGTGATCGCCCTGCACGTGGAAAAAGGCGCCTTCGTCAAAGAAGGCGAGCCGATTTGCGAACTTAAAATCGATGCGCGCGAAGCAGAGATGGAGAGGGCACTGGCCCTCGTCCGGCAGCGCGAACTGGAATACAACGGTTCCAAGAAACTGAAAGCCAAAGGCGTACGCTCGGAAACACAGGTAGCTGCCGACAAGGCCGCTTATGAGAACGCCAAGGCCGAAGCGCTGGCTATGGAACTCGAGCTCGAAAATCTCAAAATGACCGCGCCGTTCGACGGCATCGTCGACGCGCGGCCTGTGGAAATCGGCGATCTGATGACGATCAGCAATATCTGCGCCACCGTTGTCGACGTGGACCCGATGTTGGTTGTCGGCCAGGTATCGGAAAACGTAGTGAACTCATTGCAGGTGGGCTCTGTCGGCCGCGCCGATTTGATCACCGGCGAAACGCTCACCGGGCGCATTCGCTTCGTATCCGCCAGTGCCGACGAAGCTACACGAACTTTCCGCATGGAGCTGGAAGTTCCAAATCCGGATGGCGTGATACGCGACGGCATCACCAGCGAAATCAGGGTGCCGGTAAAATCGGTCAAGGCGCATTTGGTATCGCCGGCCATTCTGGTTTTCAACGCACAAGGCGTCGTGGGCATCCGCCATATCGGAAAAGACAATGTGGTGAAGTTTCAACCGGTCGAGATCTTGTCGGACAGCCCGCGGGGGGCGTGGATCACGGGTCTGCCGGAGAAAGCAACAATCATTACTGTGGGTCAGGAATTCGTCTCTGAAGGCCAGAGGGTCAATCCAACGTTTGAGAGCGAGCCCGCCACATGAACAGTATGATTGACGCCTTCATCGGACGTGCCCGGACGGTGCTCACCATCATGTTGGTGCTGATCGTTGCCGGCTGGAGCACGTATCTGACGATTCCGAAGGAGGCCGATCCCGACATTCCAATTCCGATCGTGCGTGTAGCCGTCATGCATCCGGGCATTTCTCCCGAGGATGCGGAACGGTTGATCATCAAACCGATGGAAACGCGCCTGCGTACCATTGAAGGTTTGGTGGAAACGCGGGCTTACGCCAGCCAGGGCAATGCCACGATCATCTTGGAATTCGATGTCAATTTCGAGGTGGACCAGGCGCTGCTCGACGTGCGCGAACAGGTCGACTTGGCCAAAGCGGATTTGCCTGAAGACTCCGAAGAGCCGATCGTTAACGAGATCAATCTCAGCCTGTTTCCGGTGATCTCCGTCGCCTTGTCGGGCGAGCTTCCCGAACGGTCGCTGAATGCGCTCGCCCGCCGGCTTCAAGACCGGTTAGAAACCATCCCCACGGTTCTGGAAGCAAATTTGACGGGCAACCGGGAAGAGCTTCTGGAAGTCGTGGTCGATCCGGCAAAACTTGAGAGCTACAATATCTCGCAAGCCGAGTTGATTTCCATCGTGGCCAACAATAACCGCCTGGTGGCGGCAGGTTCGCTGGACACCGGGCGCGGCCGCTTTCAGGTGAAGGTACCTGGTCTTTTTGAGACCCGAGAGGACGTACTGTTCCTGCCCATCAAAGTGAACGGCGACGCGGTGGTCCGTCTATCCGATATTGCCGACATCCGACGCACGTTCAAAGATTCGGCTACTTTTGCCCGTTTCGATGGACAACCGACCATAGCCATTGAAGTGGTGAAACGGATCGGGGCCAACATCATCGAAACCACCCAGGCGGTGCGCGCGGAAGTGGCCGAAGAAGCAAAGTCATGGCCTGACGGCGTGCGTTACGATTTCACTCAGGATCAATCCCACTGGATTTATTCTTCGCTGGGATCGCTCGAGGGATCGATCATGACGGCGATCCTACTGGTGATGATCATCGCTGTCGGCGCGCTGGGTTTCCGCTCTGCTGCGTTGGTTGGGATCGCCATTCCCACATCGTTCCTGATTGGTTTCTTCATGATGGGGGTCATGGATATGACCCTCAACATGATGGTGATGTTCGGCATGGTGCTGTCTGTGGGTATTCTGGTCGATGGCGCCATCGTGGTGGTCGAATATGCCGACCGGAAAATGTCCGAAGGGCTTGAGCGTAAAGAGGCATACGCAATGGCTGCCAAGCGGATGTTCTGGCCCATTGTCTCGTCGACCGCGACCACCTTGGCCGCCTTCGTCCCCCTGCTCTTCTGGCCGGGCGTGCCGGGCAAGTTCATGATGCATCTGCCTATCTCGCTCATTTTCGTGCTGAGCGCCTCTTTGATAACGGCCATGATCTTCATTCCCGTTTTGGGCTCGTTGTTCGGCAAAGCCCATGGCGGCAACGAAGCCACCATGAAAGCGCTGTCTGCGGAAGAACACGGCGACATAGCGACAATGCCCGGCGTGACCGGCCGTTACGCCCGCGTTGTATCTAACCTGATCAATAGGCCGTTTCAGATCTTAGCCGTCACCGTATCGGTGACTGTGCTTGCCGTGTTCTTGTTTGCACAATTTGGGCGCGGCGTAGAGTTCTTCATCACCTCCGAACCGGAAGATGCCTTCGTGATCGTTGGCGCCCGGGGCAACCTGTCGGCCCAGGAGATGCGCGATCTGACGGTAGATGTCGAAAAAATCGTCAGCCGGGTGGACGGCATCAAGACGGTGTACACCAGATCCGGCATTACCGGCGGCGGCCTTTTCAGCGATACCCGTTCAGACATGGTGGGCCGCATCTTTGTGGAGTTCGACGACTGGCAAAGCCGCACGCGGTCGGGATGGGATATTCTTCAAGACCTGCGCGATCAGACCTCAAGCCTGCCGGGGATCATTGTCGAAGTTCATGAACGCGACCAAGGCCCCGAGGATGGCAAAGATATTCAGATCGAGCTGGCATCGCTGAACGAGCAAGCGCTGCTCATGGAAGCCGGCCGGGTACGCGAAAGGCTTGAGGCCATCGAAGGTGTTATCGAAGTGGAAGATAGCCGACCGCTACCGGGTATTGAATGGGAATTGGCGGTGGACCGGACGCAAGCCGGGCGTTTTGGCGCCGATGTCACACAAGTGGGCGCCGCCGTCCAGTTGGTGACCAATGGCGTCATCATCGGTGAATACCGTCCGGACGATGCAGAGGACGAGGTGGAGATTCGCGCGCGCTATCCGCTAGAAGCGCGGGGTATCAATCAGCTGGACACTTTGCGGATCTCGACACCATCCGGTCTTGTACCGATCAGCAACTTCGTCGAACGCAATCCGGTGCCCAAAGTGTCCCGTATCGAACGGGTTGACGGCATTCGCGTGTATTCGGTTAGCGCAAACGCCGCTCAGGGTTTTCTGTACAACGATCAGCTCAATGTCATGAAGGAATGGCTGGAAACGGAAGCTAATATCGATCCGTCCGTGAGGGTTTACTTCACCGGGTCCGACGAGGAACGCAAACGGTCAGAGGCCTTCCTCTCACAGGCTTTCCTGGCCTCGCTCTTTTTGATGGCAATCATTTTGTTGACCCAATTCAACAGTTTCTATCATGCCGTTCTGATCCTCTCATCGGTGATCTTTTCTACCGTTGGTGTACTGATCGGCATGATGGTGTTCGGCCATACGTTCAGCGTGATCATGACAGGCACCGGAATCTTGGCGCTGGCCGGTATCGTCGTGAACAACAACATCGTATTGATCGACACCTATCAACGGTTGGTCGCTCAGGGTTACGATAAGCTGGAGGCCGTGGTGCGCACGGCGGCCCAGCGCCTGCGCCCGGTGTTTCTGACCACGTTCACCACCATTTGCGGTCTGCTGCCCATGGTATTCCAGGTGAACATCAATTTCTTCGAACGCTCGATCACCTATGGCGGTCCGATCTCCTATTGGTGGGTTCAGCTCTCCACCGCGGTGGTCTCGGGCCTTGCTTTCGCGACGGTGCTGACTTTGGTCCTCACCCCAGTATTGTTGGCCCTGCCGACGGTATTCCGGCGGCAACCTACATTCGTTTCGGTGCTGCCGAACGCTGCACAGCATGGCGGCAAGTGGCTGCTGGCCAAGGCAACAGGCGGGACGGGGCCGGTATCGACCAAGCCGGACCGTCGGGCATGGGGCACGCCCTATGCCCATGAGATTTCGGACGAAACACCGACCGGTAAAGAGTCGGAAGAACCATTGCGCGCGGCTGAATAAAAGCAGCGGGGGGCTTTGTCCCCGAGCCGGCCATAGAGCCTCGGGGGAGACACGCGACCGATGAACGCCATGATCGATGCATTCATCAACCGGTCGCGCACGGTCGTGACGATTATGATCGTGTCCGTCATTGCCGGCTTGAGCGCCTATTTGGGCATCCCCAAGGAAGCCGACCCCGACATCCCCATTCCGTTCGTTTTGGTGACCATTCCCCATCAGGGCATATCACCGCTGGATGCAGAACGCCTGCTGATCCGCCACATGGAAAACACTCTACAGACCATAGAGGGGCTAAAAAATCTGCGCGCCTTCGGGTCGCAAGGCGTGGCGTCCATCGTGCTCGAATTCGATGTGAACTTCGACAAGGACCAAGCGCTGCTGGATGTGCGGGAAAAAGTCGACGAGGCGAAAGCGGAGCTGCCTCAAGAATCGGAAGAACCGATCGTCAACGAGATAAATGCCAGCCTGTTTCCGGTGATCGTGGTCACCATTTCCGGCAACCTGCCCCAACGCGCCTTATACCGACTGGCGCAACAGGCGCAGGACGAAATCGAGACCGTGTCGACGGTGCTCGAAGCCAATATCAACGGTCAGCCGGAAGAGATGCTGGAGGTGCTGATCGATCCGGCCAAGTTGGAAAGCCACAACGTTTCCCTTGGCGCGCTGATCAATATGGTCAACGCAAATAACCGGCTGGTGGCGGCCGGATCGCTCGACACAGGACAAGGGCGCTTTCAGGTGAAGGTGCCCGGTCTGTTCGAGACCAGCGACGACCTGCTGGGCATTCCTGTTGCCACCAGCGGCGACACGGTCGTGACCTTGTCCGACATTGCCAGCGTGCGCCGCACCTTCAAAGATGCCGACGGTTATGCCCGGTTCAACGGCAAACCTACCATCGCCATTTCGGTCGTTAAACGCCTCGGCTCGAACATTCTGGAAACGAATGAGGATGTTCGGACCGCCATCGACCGAATCGCCAAAGACTGGCCAGAAGAAGTGAAAATCGACTACAGTTTCGACCAGTCGAGTTTCATCAGCATGATGATCACCAGCCTGCAGGCCTCGATCATGACGGCCATTGTGTTGGTGATGGTGCTGGTCGTCGCGGCACTGGGGCTGCGCTCCGGTGCCTTGGTGGGGTTGGCAATCCCAAGTTCCTTTCTGATCGGCTTCTTCTTTCTCGGCACCATGGGTTACACCATCAACATGGTGGTGATGTTCGGCATGCTGCTTTCCGTAGGCGTGCTGGTGGACGGCGCCATTGTGGTTGTCGAGTATGGCGACCGCAAAATGTCGGAGGGGCTGGACCGGAAGACGGCCTATGCGTTGGCGGCCAAACGCATGTTCTGGCCGATCATCTCGTCAACC
>JANQMY010000566.1 GCA_028279895.1 Alphaproteobacteria bacterium | reverse complement strand
AGGAACGCGCGTCGCCGACGACGATCCGGCAGTGCGTCAAATCGAGAGTGCTCGAGCGGCTGCTTTCCCAATCAGTTACTGAACCGGTCGGGCCACTTCCTGGCGGCGTGATAAACACTCAGTGTTTGAATTGCCGAATCACCAATTCGGTATGCAACGATGTAAAGGACTCCGGGGACGACGAGCTCACGCGTGCCCTTGACACGACCTTTGCTACCCATCTCGGGATGTTCGGCCAGATGATCGACAGCTCCGCGAATGTACGCCATAACGCTGTGGGCCACCTCAACAGTATCCTGCGCGATGTAGTCAATGATGGCGTCTAGCGCAGCCGCTGCAGGCAACGTCCAACGCACCTGCACGGCTATTGACCGGACTTGTACTTGCTCAGTATCCGGTGGACTTCCGTATCACTCGCAAACTCGTTTGCCTCGGCGGCACGTATACCGTCTTTGATGCGCTCATCTTGCAACGCGTGCAGGTCCAACAAGTGGTCAATGGCCTGATTGACGACGTAGTTTCGAGACCGCTCGAGCTGCTTCGCCAACCTGTCCAGCTTGGCGACCTTTTTCGCGTCGGCCCTAACGCTGAATGCCTCGGTACCCACTGTTTCCTTTACGTGAACCAATGTGGTTCATAGTGATTACGCGGCAGTCATAAATCGCTTTCGGCCCTTCCGCACGCGAAGGTGCTTGGCAGACAGCGGCTACTTGGCCGTCGAGTCACCGGAGCTGAGTAACCCAAAGCGAAGCCTCAAGAATGAACACTCAAATATGAAGGTGACAGAGCAGACATTGAGAAAATCGTGAGCAAGGCACTGTATCCGTTAGTGGACCGCCCTTGGCCTCGGCGCAACGCCATAATCGCGCAGAAACCCGAAGGTCCTTTTCCACATATCTCGCTGGTGCTGAGGTTGTTCAAGAGTATGCACCTCCCCCATATACCTAACGAAGACTACATCCTTGTTCTGCCTGTATAAGGCAGTGAACATCTCTTCAGACTGGGTGATCGTTCCGGCGCCGTCAAACTCGCCGTGGATCAGCAATAGTGGCGTTCGCACGTTTTCCGCATGGAAGACAGGACTGTTTCTGATATAACGATCCGCATCTCGCCACGGCGGCGCTTTCATGCGCGCTTGCGCATTCTCGATGGCATAAGCGAATGTCGCGAAATCCCGCCCCTTCCCATCGCCGTTCATTATCGAGCCCGGCAGAAACTGTCCATGCGAAGTAACCAAATTGGCCAGAGGCGCCATGGCGACGATAGCCTGGAAACGGTCTGTCTGCACCGCGACAGATAAGGCAGTGTAACCACCAAAGCTGTGACCGACGAGAGCCGTTCGGCCCGGATCGACAAAGCCAGTCTCAATGGCGCCGTCCAACGCGGATAGGATCGCCGGCACTATCCGCTTCATGGGCTCCCCCGGCCCATCGTCCTTGATATAAGGGATGCTGGGCATGAGCACTGCGTAACCTTCACCAAGGTACACTTCCTTCTGCGCAATCATCGACAAATACAAATCCCAGATGCTCATCCCATAAGGCCACGCGTCCAGCGGTGGTTCATCAAATACATGACCAGCATAGGCGACGACGACCAGCGGAAGCGGTTCCGGCGTATCAAGGACAGCACCGGGCGGCAGGAAGAGCCAACTGGCGACATCCTCTCCTTCATAGTCCTGGTGATCGATCCGAATCGGACCAACCGTCGGTTTCACATCCGCCAGCTGGCGGTTGAAGTGATAAAGCGTACGCGGTAGCTCCCCAGTGGCAACATATTGCAATCGACTACCGACGCTGTGGGTGTTGGTTAGAAAGGCCGCGCCTTTGAACGTGGCGGCAAGCAGCTTCGAATCGGCTTGGGGAACCGGAAAGGTATTGAACACGCTTCCGTCGCCTGAAAATTTGACCAACGAACGCCGCCCATCGATCTCCACGGCGAACTGAACCTCGACCAGGGAGCGCGGCGCCGGGGTCCAGCTGCTTGACCGGGTTGGGGGAGACAACTCATAGCGGACTTCTTTATACAAGCTGATTGCATGCGGATAGTCACCGGTCAGGTTCTGACGCCTACCGTCAAGATGGGCGCGCCAAAGATCGCCCTCGTCCAGGTAGAAAAACGCATCCACTGAGACCGCCACCGGTGGCGGCGTCGTTACCGGGACGGCGATACGGTCCGCATCATTGATATCTTCAGCCAAAGCATAGTCGTCAGGAAGCATATAGATGAGGCGGTCGCCGATCCAAGCGAAGTCTGCGGCACCACCCGGCAGCCGCTCAACGATCTTTTTACTCTCCATGTCGAAAATCGACTCCACGCGCACCTCCCGATCGTCACCCGCAGTTTCACTTGTCGGCTTGATCAGAAGATAGCGCCCTGAAGCTGACCAGCCGAGCTGCTTCGGAACTGAGGGAGACGCGTTTTCGACAGGCGTTTTCTCCCCGGTCGACAGGTCGACAATTGAGAGAGAGCGCGCGCTTCTGGAGCGGTCGAGTACGGCCGCGTCCTGTGCATATAGGATCTCTTCCATCACGACACCTGTTCGGGCAGCGGGTTTCGGCGCACGCAGGTTCGTAACTCCGTGCACTAGGTGCCTGACCTTGCCGGTTTTGACATTGATGACTGAAAGATCATCCGTCCCCGGCGCCATGACGCTTAAATCGACATATCGGCCGCCGCCATACACTTGCGCCGTGACGTGTCCTTTGCGCCAGCCTTCCTCGCGGGCCGCGGACAATTCGCGGGCGGATTCTGCCACTGCATTGTACGCTGAGGAGTCTCTGTCACTGACGAAAACGAACTCATGATCGGATATCCAGACAAGTGAGGAGGTGTGTGGTTCGAACCGTCCCGCCACCTCAAAGAAACGGGCGCTGGCGCCGCATAGGTCATAGACCCCCGGCTGGGCCATGCCATCCGTGTACCGATAGATAGCGAGGTACCGCGCACCTGGCGACCAAGGGTCGGTGCTGGCAAAAAAGTATCCCGTGTCATCCTCTTGCTTGAACAGTGGTTCTGCTACTCCTCCAATCATCGGCGCGACGAATACCTTTTTCAGCGCGCTGTTAACCGCAATACTCTCCGTATATGGCATCCTGGCAGTTGAACCCGCTTTCGCGCCAATCCGTTCGAAATAGATCCTCTCCCGCTTATCGTCGATAATCACGTTGTGAATACTCTCTCGTTGCAAGAGAAGATCAACCATGCTTGCCGTATCAGGTTCGGCTCGAGCTGAAACGCCTATGAATAAAGCTAACGTGACAGTGAAAATACGACCGACAATGCGCATCGTTTTCGTTTCCTTGCTCTGTATTCGACTTACAAGGGGCATCAAATGGCAACGCCTCGGCTGATCCTTGATTTGCTGGCGGGTTAGAACGACTTCGCGATCACGAAACTGATCTGCCTGCCGAAAGGGTCGGCGTTGGCGCTGTCATAGTTGAGACCAAAACGCGTAGCGACAAACGGCGGATCGTTATCGAAGAGATTGGTCACGCTGAACCCGAAGCGCGTTCCGTCTACAAGAATGCTCTCGAAACGCTCGCCCGTATGATAGGAGAAGGAGAGGTCCACCGTAGTCCAGGCATCAATCCCGTTGGCGATGGAACTGTCGATATGGTCGCGATAGCCATCCACGTAGTTGACGGCGGTGAACATCGTAAAACCATTCTTGGACCAAGAGATATTGCCACGCAGCTTGAGGTCAATGGGCCGATAGAGAACATTGATCTGCTCGCTGGCTGGCGCGCCTTCGATCACCCGTCCGATGTAGTCGATCAGGTAGGACGCGTTAACCCCAGCGGAGAAACTGCCGATGGCTGTTTCCGTCGTATAGTTGATGTTGAGATCAAAGCCGCTCACTTCTCTTTCGGCGATATTGATAAACGCAGGCGGGAAGATGAGCTGGACTTGATCGGGAGGTAAATTGAAAAAATTCAGAAAAGCGATTTCGCCGGATGCCCCGCGATCGAAAATAGCCTGCACTTCGGCCAGGTCAGGTGAGGTATCCACTAGTGTAGAAAAATTGGGGTCTTGAACAAGCGACCCCAACCCCGGTGTTTCCAACCGGTCGGTATAGTCTATATTGAAATAGTTCCCCTGGAGAGAAAGCCCATCGATGAAACCGGACTCATAAGCAAATCCTGCGGACCATGTTTTGGCCCGTTCCGGCTTAAGGTCGGGATTGCCACCGAACGACTCCAAAGCGATATATCCGGGGAAGGGATCATCGAAGATGATCACATCGGGCTCCGGCGCTATCGCAGTAAAGAAAAACGCAGGAATTGCACCTACGCTGATAGTCTGTTCTTGATTAATAGAGACCAGAGTCGGCGCCCGAAAAGCTTCAGCGTATGACGCCCGGAACGAAAACTCATCATCGACTTCCCAATAGAAGCCGAGCTTCGGATCGAAACTGTCGCCGAAATCACTGTAGTCTTCATAACGGCCGGCAACGGAAAGCTCCAGCCTTTGGACAAAGGACAACTTATTTGCATCGCCGACAACCGGAACGAGTATTTCCGCATAGCCCGCTGCAACATCGCGTTTGCCGGACGTAAATACACTCGCCCCGGTCAAACTGCGCGCTTCGAATTCCTCTTCACGGTAAAGTCCGCCCAGCGAGAAAGAAATCGCGCCGCCGGGAATATCGAATACGTCTCCGCTCAATCG
>JANQMY010000558.1 GCA_028279895.1 Alphaproteobacteria bacterium | reverse complement strand
TCTCGGCTTGCAGCGCACCCGCCGCTTTGATCGACTGCAGGATCGAAATCATATCCCGGGGACCGACCCCCAACGCGTTCAACCCATCTACCAGGTCTTGAAGGCTGACGCCGCCGCTGAGTACCGCCAGTCGCCGGTCGTCCTCTTCGTCCACCTCGATTTCTGTGCGCGGCACCACCACCGTATCGCCGTTTTCGCTAAATGGATTGGGTTGGCTCACCTGAGGCGTTTCGGTGACGCGAATGGTCAGGTTGCCTTGTGCGATGGCCACGGTAGAAACCCGAACGTCCTGACCCATGACAATAATGCCCGTGTCTTCGTCGATGACGACCTTGGCAACTTGGTCCGGTTCGACAACCAATTGTTCAATATCGGTCAGCAGGGACACCAAATTGCCTTCATAGTTCTGCGGCAGGCCCAATTGGATGGTGGCCGGATCGGAAGCGATGGCGATGTTCTCACCATAAAACCGATTGATCGCCTGGGATACACGGCGCGCCGTGGTCAGGTCCGGGTTGCGCAAGGCCAGGCGCGCCCGGCGCTTGTCGGCCAACGCGTACTGGATTTCCCGCTCAACGATCGCACCCGCGGCGATTCGGCCGCTGGTGGCCACGCCGCGAGATATGACCGCTGCATCGCCTTGTGCCGTAAAGCCGCCAATCGCGACAGGGCCCTGTGCGACTGCGTAGACCTCGTTGTCGGCACCCATCAACGGCGTTACCAGCAGGGTACCGCCCTGCAGGCTTTCCGAGTCGCCCAAAGCGCTGACGGACACATCGATCCGCGTGCCCTGGGCGGCAAAAGCCGGCAAATTGGCCGTTACCATCACGGCGGCCACATTATCCGTGTTTAAGCCCGCATCCCGTGTGTTCACGCCCAGGCGTTCCAGCATGGCGGTCAGGCTTTGGAGCGTGAAGGGGGCGTTCTGCAGCGAATCGCCCGTGCCGTCGAGGCCGACGACCAGGCCATAACCGACCAACAGGTTTTCCCGGATGCCTTCGATGTTTGCGATATCCTTGATCCGCGATGCGCCATAGGCGGGCACCACCATCGGTCCCATCAGCAAGGACCAGGTGGTCGCAAGGGCCGTGACAAAGGATATGGATTTCTTGAGCAAAGGCGTCTTCATCTGTCGCAATTCCGCTTTATGCGTAACATCTCTCAGGCTTTGTCTAGCCAGTTTTGTGCCAAGGCTGCTGGCATTTAAGGCATTGAAAAATATAGAAAATATCTGCGCCCTGTTGGCCGGGGCGATAGATGACCGGCAGAAAGATCTGGATGGCGGCAGATTTTGCCGGGGCAGGGCGGCATTTTAAGCGGGCGTTAAGCTCCCCGCCTTCATTGTGGCCACGTGATCCCGCAATAAGCGGGAGATTGGGGAGTTGGGTTTTGAGAATAAACGGTCCTGCCAATGCCGGTTCTGCTTCCGTTCGGCGCGCAGAAAAACGCAAATCCGGCGAGGGCTCTGGCTTCAATGTGAGCGATACGGCGGCGGGCGTTGGTAACAGCGCACCGACGACCGGTACCAACCCGATCGCGGCCGTCGATTCGCTTCTCAGCCTGCAGGAAGTGCCCGATCCGGAACAGGGCAACCAGCACAGCGCCAAGCACGGCAAGGATATCTTGGATGTGTTGGACGAAATCCGCCTGGGTTTGTTGAACGGCCGTATTCCGGAACACCGCCTGACGGCTCTTGTCCGGCTGTTGTCGACGCGCCATCAGGCGTTCGTGGACCCCAGACTCAGTCAAATCGTCGATGAAATCGAGCTGAGAGCGCGGGTTGAGTTGGCCAAGCTCGGTCATTGATTCTCCAGATAATCTAGAGATTTCAAGGCTTTAGATTGTGTCTTCAAATTTTCATGAAAGATTTCAGCGGTGCGTTGAATGCTTTAACGTCCGTGGGTATATTCCGCGCCGATTTATCATGTTGCGTGTGAGGGAGCGACAAGGATGGAAGTAGAGTTGGCAGACGATTATCGGCCATCCGAAAAAGAGAAGTTCATGAACGACCGGCAGAAGGAATATTTTCGCCGGAAACTTATCGGTTGGAAGGAAGACATTCTCAAGGAAAGCCGCGAGACGATACAAAATTTACAAGAAGAAACCGTCGCCCATGCGGACCTTGCAGACCGCGCCTCGACCGAGGCGGAACGGTCTCTTGAATTGCGGACACGCGACCGGCAACGCAAGCTGATTTCGAAGATTGATGCCGCGTTGCGCCGTATTGAAGACGGTACGTATGGCTATTGCGAAGAAACGGGAGAGCCGATCGGTCTGCGCCGCCTGGATGCGCGCCCCATCGCCACCCTGTCCATCGAAGCGCAAGAGCAACACGAGCGTCGTGAGCGGGTCTACCGGGACGACTAAACAATCAGTATTCTGAATATTATGAAGGCCGGGCAAGACGCCCGGCCTTTCTTTTTTCCACTCCGTTTGACGTCTTAGAGCGCGATCAGGTTAAGTGGGATCCGGTTAACCGTCCGATCGCGCGACCAACGGTGAATCGTAGGCATGATCATGTTTCCGTGAAAAATGATCATGCTCTAGAAGGGGAAGATGATGTCGTAAAGCTGTTGGCCGTAACGTGGCTGCTGAACGTCGGTAATCTGACCGCGGCCGCCATAGGAAATCCGCGCTTCGGCAATTTGGGTGTGGCCGACAGTGTTTATTGCGGTGATGTCTTCGGGCCGCACAACGCCTGTGATCAGCAATTCACGCACCTCAAAGTTCACCCGAACTTCTTGGCGTCCCTGGATGACCAGGTTGCCGTTCGGCAAGACTTGGGTGACGATCGCCGCCACGGACAGGCGAATGGTTTCACTGCGGTCCACGGTGCCTTGTCCGGAACTGGACCCGTCGGACCCCAGGCTGACGACAGCAGACGGGCTGAACGTATCCGGCAGGACGCGGGCGAGGCTGCCTTCGAACCCGAGGAAGTTGGTCAAGTCGGAATCTTCCGCGCTGGACCGGCTGCGGGCGGTTGCGTTGCTGACCGAGCCCTCTTCATCGATGTCTATGTTTACAGTCAGAATGTCGCCCACATTGGAAGCGCGCTGATCCTTGAAAAATTGGCGCGCGCCGGCCCGCCAAAGGGAATTCGGCTCATAGACCACACGCTCGGCTCGGGGCATCGGCAGTCGAACTTGCTCATAGTTCGCTTGCGCCTTAGCGGGGGGCGTGCCGACCGGTTTCAG
>JANQMY010000530.1 GCA_028279895.1 Alphaproteobacteria bacterium | reverse complement strand
CCCCACTTACGATCTGTTGTTCGCCGCGTCGGAAAATGCCGCCAACGAAGCCGGGCTTTTGTCCTTTGTCGTCGAAAACGCCGTTTGGCTATCGCAGTTTCGCTTAGCGATTTGCGGGCGCATTTGCGAGCGCGCGCCGATCAAGGCACTGGCCGACACCCACACGAATATCGAACTGCTCGGCTTTGTCGAAGACCTTTCATCCGTTTACGGAAAATCGAAGGCGTGCCTTTCTCCGACAGACGGAACAGGCCTCAAAATCAAAGTCATCGACGCGTTGCGCCACGGCAAGCCTGTTTTCGCCTCTCGGCATTCAATCGACGGCTTGCCGCCGGGATATGAAAACTGCGTTTATTTGCACACGGAAGAAAATGTTTCGCGGCTGCTCGGAGACACCACAAGACTTGCAGAGGCGCAGGAGGCCGCTCTGGACTACGCAACCACCCTGGATCAGGCGGGCAACCTCGCAGACCTGTCAGGCCTTTTACGGCATGAAGGCGTTTTCGGCCGGGATCACCGTTCACCTTCACGGCGCGGGCTGTCCGACCGCTCTGCCGCTGCCGGCCATGCCCTGTCGAGCTGAGCCGGTGCAACGTTTTTTGATCGTTTTTCCCAAAGCAGCGTGGTGGCTAAAACATGCACACACGGAAACCCCCGCGATTTCTATAGCTTAGCCTCTGCTCTTCGAGAAACTCGCGGGCGGAGCTGCACGACGTCACATGGCACGGCGCCCCATAGCCTGCCATATAGACAGCTCGCTAGTGATTTGTTTGATACGCCCTGCGAATGAGCGACAGGCTCGCAGATAGGTGTCGATTTTCAATGCGCAAGTCCTTAAAAGACCACTCATGACGCGGTCGCCCACATGCTCTTACGGCGGCGCCACGCCAAGTGGCGGCCCCACCCCTTGAAGCAATCGTCATCGCGCACAGCAGGATTTGCGCCGAAAAACAGACCGAGAGACACAAAGCTGACCGTTCGAAAAGCAGTGACAGGATTCGATGACAATGCGGCAGCACATGGAAACCCGTGACGCACCTTCCGGGCCCAGCTGGCACGATATCCCCTTTCACGAAGCACTGACCGCCTTCGACTCGAATCGGGGCGTCGGGCTAGACTTGCGCGGTATCGAAGCCCAACGTGCCCGGTTCGGCCCCAACCGCTTGCCGGAGCCCAAGCGCGACGGTCCCGTGCTTCGCTTCCTGCGACAGTTTCACAACCTGCTGATCTATGTGTTGCTGGCGGCGGCTTTCACAACCGCCGTCCTGGGACACTGGGTCGACACCGGCGTCATTATTGCCGTGATCTTAGTGAATGCGATCATCGGCTTTATCCAAGAAGGAAAAGCGGAAGAAGCCCTCAACGCGATCCGAGACATGTTGGCCCCCAAAGCCACGGTGTTGCGGGACGGGCGGCGCGCCATAATCCCAGGCGAAGATGTGGTGCCCGGGGATATCGTCATTCTTGAAGCCGGAGACAGGGTGGCGGCCGATTTGCGCCTGCTGGAAGCGCGCGGATTGAAGATCCAAGAAGCTGCTTTAACCGGCGAATCGGTCGCAGTGGACAAGACGATCGATCCCGTCGATGCCCTCGCCCCATTAGGCGACCGCCAATGCCTTGCGTATAGCGGCACCATGGTGGCCGCCGGTCACGGCAAAGGGGTCGCCGTCGCAACAGGCGGCGCGACGGAAATCGGCCGGGTGAGCGGCCTCATCAGCCACGTTCAAACCACGGACACACCGTTGATCCGCCAAATGGCCGTGCTCGCCAAATGGCTAACCGCCTTCATTCTGGCAGTGAGCGCTGCGATTTTGGCACTGGGATTGACCCTCGGCGACTACGGGTTTCGCGAGCTCTTCATGGCCGTGGTCGGTTTGTCCGTCGCCGCAATCCCGGAAGGATTGCCGGCCATCTTGACCGTCACACTGGCCATCGGCGTCCAGGGAATGGCACAACGGAACGCCATCGTCCGTCGTCTGCCGGCAATTGAAGCCTTGGGGTCCGTTTCGGTCGTCTGCTCGGATAAAACAGGCACGCTGACCAAAAATGAAATGTCGGTCACGTCTATCGCCACCGCGGCGCGACGGTTTGAGGTTTCCGGCACCGGTTATACGCCTGAGGGCGGGTTCTCGGTGGACGGGCACACAATTCTTCCCGCGAACTTTCCCCTGCTGACCGAGCTTGCGCGCGGTGCTTTGCTGTGCAACGAGGCCGACCTGGTGCGCAGCGACGAAAACTGGGCCGTGGTTGGCGACCCCATGGAAGGCGCCTTGCTGACGCTGGCATACAAGGCAGGTTTAGATCCCGACTTCGAACGGCGAACAACACCGCGCACCGATGCCATTCCCTTCGATGCCCAACACCGATTTATGGCGAGCCTCCATCACAATCACGAGGGCCAAGCAGCAATCTATGTCAAAGGGGCGCCCGAGCGCTTACTGGACATGTGCACCCACCAGCATGGCGAAGACGGCCAGGTCGATCCGATTGATCTTATCTATTGGCAAAACCATGCCCAGATCATCGCCGATGAAGGCAAGCGCGTTCTGGCCATTGCCCTCAAAAAAACGCATGCGGATCAACAGGCGCTACTGTTCGACGATGTGGAAAGTGGCCTGACGCTTTTGGGCCTGGTGGGCCTGATCGATCCACCACGGGAAGAAGCGATCGCGGCCGTGGCGGAATGCCAAGCCGCCGGCATCCGGGTAAAGATGATCACCGGCGATCATGCGGGCACGGCTCAAGCCATCGCGCGCCAACTCGGCCTTGAAAACCCGCAATCGGTTTTACACGGCGCAGACATCGACACGCTGGATCAAACCGCGCTACGCGGCCGTGCCGCCAGCGTGGATGTCTTCGCCCGTACAAGTCCCGAACACAAATTGCGTCTGGTCCAAGCCCTGCAGGATTCGGGCGCCGTTGTAGCCATGACAGGCGATGGGGTAAACGACGCACCGGCCCTCAAGCGCGCGGATATCGGGATTGCTATGGGCCGAAGCGGCACCGAGGCCGCGAAAGAGGCCGCAGAAATCGTACTTGCGGATGACAATTTCGCCACCATTGCCGCCGCGGTGAAGGCGGGCCGCACCGTGTACGACAATCTGAAGAAAGCCATCATCTTTCTGCTGCCCGTTAATGGCGGCGAGTCTCTCAGCCTCATCATCGCCATTCTCCTGGGCGTCACCTTGCCGATCACACCTGTGCAGATCCTGTGGGTCAACATGGTGAGTTCGGTGGTGTTGGCGATGACGCTTGCCTTCGAACCGCCTGAGGCGAATGTGATGAAACGCCGGCCCCGACGGCCTGACGAGGCGATCTTGTCGGGATTTGTGGTGTGGCGAGTCGCCTTCGTTTCCGTTCTTTTCTGTGCGGGGATCTTTGGCCAGTTTGCTCTGGCACAAATGCAAGGGGCCAGCCTGGAGGAAGCACGCACTATTGCCGTCAACACGTTGGTGGTAATGGAAATCTTTTACCTATTTTCCGTGCGCTATCTGCACAACCCGTCCCTCACCGTCAAGGGCGCGGCCGGGACCAAACCGGTGTTAATCGCCATTACCATCGTGACCGCCCTACAATTCTTGTTTACCTACGCGCCATTCATGGAAACCTTTTTCGACACACGCCCGCTGAGCTTGATTGAAGGCCTGCAGGTTGTCGCCGTCGGTGTCGGCTTGCTGCTTATCCTCGAGTTGGAAAAACGGCTGCGCCGATGGGCAACGGGCGGCAGCCGGGACGGCCACTCCGTCCATTTTGGCCAGCGCCGTTATGGGGGCACCGGTGACTGAAACCATCACCAGCTATATTTTCTACGAAATCGCCGCACTTCTCGTGTTGGCTGCCGGCGTCGGCTTTGTCGGCTTGATGTTGCGGCAACCGCTGATCGTGAGCTTCATTGCCGTCGGCATTCTGGCAGGCCCCTCCGTCTTGGACATCGCCAAATCCGACGAACATATCGACCTGCTGGCGGAACTGGGCATTGCCGTTCTTCTGTTTTTGGTGGGCCTCAAACTCGACCTCAAGCTGGTGCGAACGCTTGGCCCGGTCGCGTTGATGACGGGCTTGGGTCAGGTTGCTTTCACCACCTTGTTCGGATTTCTGATCGGCCTCGCATTGGGTTTCAGCGTTGTCACCAGCCTGTATGTGGCGGTGGCGCTCACCTTCTCTTCCACCATCATCATCGTCAAACTGCTGTCGGACAAACGGGAAATCGATTCCCTCCACGGGCGGATCGCGCTTGGCTTCCTGATCGTGCAAGACCTGGTGGTCGTCTTGGCGATGATCGCACTTTCCGCGATCGGCGTGGGCACGGCGGAGGAAGCCGCTTACACGGAAGTCTTTTTGGTTTTCGGATACGGCGCGGCGATGCTGTTGGCCGTGGGCTTGTTCATTCAGTTTCTCGCCAATCCGCTGGTCGAGCGCCTGTCGCGCGCGCCGGAGCTTTTGGTGTCCTTCGCCATCGGATGGGCCGCCCTGCTTGCGGCCCTGGGACACTATCTCGGCTTCGGCAAGGAACTGGGCGGATTGCTGGCTGGGGTTTCGCTCGCCTCCACCCCGTTTAGAGAGGCGATTGCCGCGCGCCTTTCGTCCCTGCGGGACTTCCTGCTGCTGTTCTTTTTCATCGCGTTGGGCGCATCACTCGACCTGTCGATTTTGGGCGCCAGCGTAGTGCCCGCCATCATCTTTTCGCTCTTCGTGTTGATCGGCAATCCGCTCATTGTACTGGCGATCATGGGCGCTATGGGCTACCGCAAGCGCACCGGTTTTCTTGCCGGGCTGACCGTTGCACAGATCAGCGAGTTTTCCCTGATCTTTATGGCGATGGGCGTGGCGTTGGGCCATGTGGCGGATCAAGCGTTAGGCCTTGTCACGTTGGTCGGTTTGCTGACGATTGCCGCCTCCACCTACATGATCACCTATTCCCACCGCCTTTATAGCTGGGTGGAACCTTTCTTGGACGTCTTCGAACGGCCGTCTGCCGGTCAAATAGAGGACACGGGCGACCCCGCACACGCGCCCAGCGATGTCATCGTGTTCGGCCTCGGCCGTTACGGTCTCGGCATTGCCGAGGAACTGCGGCGCGCGGGATGCCGCGTCTTGGGCGTAGACTTCAATCCGATCGCGGTGCGTCATGCCCGCACCCAAGGATTCGAGGCCGTGTTCGGCGATGCGACGGACCCCGAGTTTCTCGCCCATTTGCCGCTCAAGCATGCAAAATGGGCGTTGTCGGCTGTGCCGGAGCACGATACGGGCATTACCCATGACGACCCCCGCCGCTCACTCATCCGCTCACTGACGGACCTGAACTTTGAGGGCCGAGTCGCGGTTTCGGCGCACAGCGAAGAAACAGCCGAAATGCTCGAAACCCATGGTGCAGATCTGGTGCTGCTCCCGTTCCGCGACGCTGCCTCGCGGGCGGCTTCATTAGTGTTGAGCGGCACAACCCCTCCCCGAACGGAAACAACCGACCCCGAAGGTCAGAAAGAGTTCGCCGCATGATTTGGAGACGAAAATCGAAAAAGGCCGATATTGAACCGTTGACCTTCGAGCGCTTGTTGGTGGTCTGCACCGGCGACGCCGACGATGCGGAGCTGATTGCTACCGCCTGCGATCTTGCCGCTGAATGGAAGTCGACGATCACACTTCTGTCGGTGCTCGAAACACCGGCCGAGCTGGGGTGGCTTGCCCGTGCCGCTGGCACATCTGTCAATGAACTGACGGAACGAATGATCCGCGAGCAGGAAGAAAAGCTTCGTGCGCTGGCCGAATCTGCCGGACTGCCGGTGCCCCCTGCGGTTCATGTGCGCATGGGAAAAGCTTTTCTGGAGGTGATCCGCCACGCGATCGATCACAAGACCGATCTGGTGTTGAAGACGGCAGAGCGTTTGGCGGGGGTCGAAGGGTTCTTGTTTGCCAGCACAGATCAGCACCTGCTACGCAAATGTCCTTGCGCCGTATGGCTTCGTCTGCCCGATACCCCACGCAAGGTCAAAACCGTTCTTGCGGCCGTGGACGTCAATCACGCCGCGGCGGCCGAACCTGAAACTTTGGCCGGCCTCAATCGCCGCATTTTGGAAACTGCGGCCAAGGTGGCCACGGCCGAAGGCGCCCAGGTTCACATGCTTCACGTGTGGGATGCGCCGGGCGAAGGTTTCGTGCGCATGTGGTCGAATGCACCCGATCCCGAGAAAACCGTAGACACCTATATCAAAGAGGTAGAAGCAAACCATGCGCGGGCGCTGGATACTCTCGCGGATCAGGCACGCGTCTGGATCGGCGCCGAAACGGCCAAACGGATTAAGCTTGTACCCCGGCTTGAACGCGGTGCTGCACGGGATGTCATTCCCGAGCAAGTACATGCGCTTGGGGTGGATGTGATCGTCATGGGAACGATCGCGCGTACCGGCGTGCCCGGCTTCGTTATCGGCAACACGGCAGAAGACATTCTCAACAGCGTGGATTGCGCGGTGGTGACCGTGAAGCCACCCAACTATGTCAGCCCTGTTCGCGGCGACACGCATTCCTAAGGAGGAGCCGACGGCAACGACGTGCTCATCGTGCTACGCGGCCTGAAAGGCGCCTAATCTGAAGACGGTTCCTTGCCCGACCCAACTGTCCGCATGCAGCGTGAGGTCCAGCTTTTTAGCAAGGTCATGGGCGATCGCCAGTCCCAAACCGTGTCCGTCCGCGGCTTGCCCGGTATCGCCGCGCTGATGGCGGGCTTGGACCCGCTGGAGCTCCCGTCGAGAGATGCCGGGACCGCTGTCCCAAACCTCCACGCTCAGCTTTCCGCTGCGACGGCGCACGCCCACCAAAACACGCCCTTCATCCGTATACTTGATCGCGTTCGAGATCAGATTCGACAAGATACGCAACATGGC